>JANQLQ010000179.1 GCA_028280565.1 Fulvivirga sp. | reverse complement strand
GTAGCTGACTCACCTGTTGTGGGGATGGCTTCGTAGCCCCAGCACCCTCACCGCCAGCCTCGCCAAGACGATCCGTTTTTTATTTTGTCATCCCAACTCTAAGCATTTTCGAGAAAATGGTACCACTCGCCATGACGATCTGTTTTTTATTCTGTCATCCCAACTTCAAGTATTTTTACGAAAATGTGCTTATTTACGATGACAACGATATAACCTGGATTCGATTTAAAAAAATGACTGTCATTCGTACCGTGGTTGTAAGAGGGCTCATTGGGAGAGCCGGGATCTGCTTTGTTGTAGAACGGAAGCTACTCCCCAGTTTAACCTAGGCTACAACGATTTTAAATCGAACGGAGGTATATCCGTAGACTTTGAGATTTAGAGTTAAAGAGCCACAGCAATCCCCTCAAGCAGGGAAACTACCACCCCTTTCCTACCTATTAGCCCGCAAAAAGATAACCGCGAAGGTAGAAGTCTTTTTTAGAGATGGTTACCCCTGGTTTATGCTCACTGGGTGAAGGACTTCGCTAATTCCAAAACATGCCGTATAAAAGGGCAACAATGGCAATAATACCTATAGCTCCAACATTAAAATTGACACTGGTATTGAACAGCACCTTCGCATTATCCAATCTAAATGCCTTTTCGTCTTCACTATCCATTTTGAAGTTAGTATAAAAAATAACGCTGATCATTATCAGCATTACACCCATCATGTAGATAGATTCGAAACCCAAGTGAGCAAGGGCTTCACTAAAGGACAGTCCTGCCAAAAGACAAATGAAACCTAGCAGCGCCAGGATATAAGTAGCCAGCGGGACCTGCTTTTTTGAAGTGCCATTATCTTTCCTTGAGGGTACTTTTACACCTTTATCAACAAAGCTTATTACCGAAGCCGTCACGCACAAGATCACAAATACGTAACCCATCCGGAGAATAAATGGGATGCCGGGAAACATTAATTTAATGGCAATACCTAAGGGAATAGTGATTACAGCTGTCCAAAATGCCGCCTTTGATGTAACCTGTTTCCAAAAAAGCCCCATGGCAAAGACCACCACTACCCCGGGGTAGATAAAACCTGTATATTCCTGGATATATTGAAAGACCTGGTCAAGATTATTGAGCAGGGGAGCAAACACCATCGCAATAATCAAAGCCACCAGGGCAACGATCCGGCCGACTAATACCAGCTGCCTGTCGCTGGCCTGCCTGTTTAGGTACTCTTTATAAATGTCCATCGTAAAAATAGTAGAGGTGCTATTGATCATGGAGGCCAAGGACGAAACGATGGCTGCTGCCAACGCCGCAAAAGCTAACCCGCGTATGCCGGCAGGGACAAAATTCTTCAACAGCCAGGGGTAGGCTTCGTCCGATTTATTGACCTGGCCAATCGCTTCAACCGGTTTACCAATAATATCGGAAAGCTGTGCTGGTGTAAAATCATTCATTAAGACGTAGGCGGTAATGCCTGGGATAACCACTAGAAGTGGGATCAATATTTTTAAATACCCGGCAAAGATCAACCCTTTCTTAGCTTCGGCAATTGATTTGGAAGCCAAGCCCTTTTGTATAATGTATTGATTAAAGCCCCAATACCCCAGGTTGGTCAACCACATGGCGCCAAAAAGGACGGCTACCCCGGGCAGGTCATTAAAAGCGTCTTTTACTCCCCCAGAGCCATCAGGCACCATCGATAATCCTTTCGGGATGATCATGGTAAAATGATCAGCCGCTTTTGCGTAAATTACATGGAAGCCATCGACAAAATTGCCCGCTCCTACCGCATCCAACGCCAGGAAAGTGGTAAAAAGACCTCCTACGACCAAGAAAACCACTTGTATCACATCTGTCCAAGCTACCGAGGTTAACCCCCCGTAAATAGAATAGATGCCTGAAAAAGCCAGCAAACCAATGATGCCATACATGAGTGGAATACCGATAATGTTTTCCAAGGCCAATGCCCCCAGGTAACTCACGGAGGTTAGGTTAACAAATACATAGACCAACAACCAAAAGATGGCAAAAAAACTACTGACCTTGCGATTGAACCGCATATTAATAAACTGCGGCATGGTATAAATGCCTTTTTCAAGGAAAATGGGCAGGAAATATTTGGCAACTATGATCAGTGTGATCGCCGCAATCCACTCGTAGGCGGCAATGGCAAGGCCTATGGCATACCCTGATCCTGACATGGCAATAAAATGTTCCGCGGAAATATTGGCTGCAATCAGTGATGCACCCACTGCCCACCAGGTCAAAGAATTACTGGCCAGGAAATAATCATTGGCTGTTTTCTGCTTTCCTTTTTTGGCACGGGAAACATAGAGTCCAATGCTGATGATCACAATACAATAAGCAGAAAATACAATATAGTCTAGCGTTGAAAACCCCATAAAGATCTAAATGCGTAGTAATTCAGTTACAGGTTATTTTGAAACAGGTGGAAATACACTTCTCCTATTCGTAGTTGTTCTTTAAAATGCCTGGTCTTGGTTTCCTCGTCAATCACCATTAACTCAACTCCAGCCATATCCGCAAGGTCCTCCACAAAAGAAGTATCAATAGCTTTGCTGAATACAGTATGATGCGCGCCGCCGCCGAGTATCCAGGCTTGGGCGGCCACCCTCAAACCGGGTTTGGCTTCCCAAAGTACCCTGGCCACAGGAAGCTTTGGAAGAGGATGGCTGGGTGTAACGGCCTCCACTTCGTTAAGCAGTAATCGAAAACGATTACCCATATCGATGAGTGAAACGTTAATAGCCGGTCCGGGACCTACGTCAAATACGAGCCTTGCCGGGTCTTCCTTGCCCCCTATGCCTAAAGGGTGTACCTCGCACCGCGGCTTGGACGAGGCAATAGAAGGACAAATTTCCAACATATGCGAGCCGAGTACCTGGGAGCGCGCGCCAGTAAAGTGATAAGTGTAGTCTTCCATGAATGAACTGCCTCCTTCAAGTCCATGGCTCATCACCTTTATAGCACGCAGTAATGCCGCCGTTTTCCAGTCCCCTTCGGCGCCAAACCCATACCCATCGGCCATCAGTCGCTGAACAGCCAGCCCGGGAAGCTGGTCCAGGCCGTGCAAATTTTCAAAAGTATCTGTAAAGGCGCCAAACCCACCTTTAGCCAAAAAGTTACGCAGTCCTATTTCTATTCGGGCAGCATCTCGTAGCGACTTGCTTTGTGCTACGTCATGTGTTATGTCATACTGCTCCATGTACACTTGTACTAAGCTTTTAACTTCCCCCGAACCCACATCGTTGATAAACTCTACCACATCTCCCACCCCGTATCCATTGACGGAGAACCCAAAACGCATTTGTGCTTCCACTTTATCCCCCTCGGTAACGGCCACCTCCCTCATATTATCACCAATACGCGCTACTTTCAACGAGTGAAGTTCATTCCATCCTGCGGCCACCCTGCTCCATTTTCCGAGCTCTTGTACCACTTCAGCATCTTTCCAATGTCCTACGATCACCTTCCGGTTTCTTCGCATCCGGCTGTTCATAAAGCCAAACTCCCTACCGCCATGGGCCGACTGGTTTTCGTTCATAAAATCCATATCTATTTCATCCCATGGGATCCGTGCGTTGTACTGCGTATGGAAATGAGCCAGGGGTTTTTGTAGGATCTGTAATCCTCGTATCCACATTTTTGCCGGTGAAAATGTGTGCATCCAAGCCATCAAACCAATACAGGCAGGTGCTGCATTAGCCGCTTGGCAAACCTCGTAAATTTCAGCGGGAGTGGTAGCCAGTCCTTTATCCACAATACTCACCGGGATAGATCCGCTGTCATTGAGCGCGCCGGCTATTTCCCGGGCATGTGAAGCTACATGTCTAAGGGTATCTTCACCATAAAGGTGTTGGCTGCCGGTCACAAACCATACCTCGCAATTCTTTAAGTCACTCATTTATGAACTAGCTTTGCCCGTAATAGGAGTCTTTTCCATGTTTTCTTTCATAATGTTTTTTGATCAAAGCGTCTTTGAGCCTTGGAGCATTTGGATTGATCTGCAAACTGAGGTAGGTCATTTTCCCCAACTCTTCCAGCACCTTACTGTTGTAAACCGCCTTATGCGCCGAGTCTCCCCAGGTGAAAGGTCCGTGATTACCAACCAGTACCATTTCGACTTCTTCGTAGGACAGTCCTTTTTCATTAAAACAGTCTATAATTTGCTGGCCAGTATTGTGCTCATAATCCCCTATGATCAGTTCATCCCTCATCGGGGGTGCGCAGGGGATATCACAGGTAAGATGGTCGGCGTGGGTTGTGCCCATAATGGGAATATCACGTTGAGCCTGTGCCCAGCTCACTGAGTAAGTGGCATGGGTATGTGCTATCCCCCCTACTTTTAACCAGTTTTTGTATAAAAACGCGTGGGTTTTGGTATCTGAAGAAGGCCGCATTTTACCTTCGACGACAGTATTATCGAAATCAACAATTACCATATCTTGCGACCTCAGGGTTTCATAAGGTACCCCGCTGGGTTTTATGGCAAAAACACCCCTTTTCCGATCCACTGCACTTACGTTGCCAAACGTATACACCACCAGGCCTAATTTTGGCAACTGCATATTCGCTTCGTAACACTCTTCTTTAATGGATGAATAAGATGACATAATAGGGATATTATCCTGTTGTAGATTCTACAAAAGCGCCTAAGGCCTGGTACTTCCTAAACTGCCTGTTATAGTGTTCGACATGCTTGGGAATCGGCAGGTAGGTTCTTTCAAAACCATTCCCCATCTTTTCACACGCCTGGATAACAGATGGGTAAATACCAGCGGCTACAGCAGCATACATAGCCGCGCCTAAGGCCGGGGCTTGATCTGAAATGGCTATTTTTATGGGCCTTTGCAGGACATCCGCCAGCGTCTGCATGATAAAACGGGATTTCTTGGCCACACCGCCAATACCTACAATAGTCTCGATCTTTACGCCTTCAGCTTCAAACCGATCAATGATTTCTTTGGCTCCAAAGCAAATTGCTTCTACCAACGCTCGGAAAATACCCGGGGCCTGTGTACCTAGGTCCAGGCCCATAATTGCTGCTCTCAAACTATGATTAGCATCGGGTGTCCTACGTCCGTTGATCCAATCGAGGGCTACAGCAGGGGACTTGGACACAGGCATGTTTTCAGCTTCAGCGGACAAGCTTATGATCAGTTCGTCCTTGAACCTTTCTAATTGTTCAGCAGCAATGGGAACATTCGAATTCGCCAGTTTAGCCAGTGGCCAGGATAGAACGTCAACATACCAGGCCAACAGGTCTCCAAAAGCCGATTGCCCTGCTTCTAACCCGATCATACCGGGTATCACCGATCCATCTACCTGTCCGCAGATCCCTTTGACGGTACCTTCTCCCATCACCGCCGGAGAGGAGACAATGATATCGCAGGTAGAAGTGCCCATCACACGTACCAATGTATTTTCTCTTATCTCCGCTCCTACAGCCCCGGCATGCGCATCAAACGTTCCTACAGCCACTACACAGTCCGTAGTCAAACCCAATTTTGCAGCCCATTCAGCGCTTAGGTTCCCGGCAGCTTCATCAGACGTATAGGTTTCCGTGGGCAGCGTTTGTTTTACCTCCAACAGGTAAGGGTCAATCGCTTCAAAAAATGCGTCACTAGGCAGGCCTCCCCAGCTTTTATGCCATAGCGCTTTATGTCCCGCTGCGCACCTGCTTCGTTTAAAAGAACTTAGATCCGAACCTTCAATGAGCATGTAAGTGAGGTAGTCGCAGTGCTCCATCCAGGTATACGTTGCCTTTTTCACGGCCGCATCCACCCTTCCAACATGCCAGACCTTGGCCCAAAACCATTCGGAGGAATAGACCCCTCCTACATATTGCAGATAGTTAGGCCCCTCCCATTTTCCAGCTATTTCATTAATCTTATTTGCCTCGGCGATGGACGTATGATCTTTCCATAGCACCATCATAGCATTGGGATTTTCTTCAAAGCCGGGCTGCAAAGCGAGCGGTTTTCCTTCAGCGGTTATGGGCATGGGTGATGAACCTGTAGTATCAATGCAGATACCTTTGACTAGCGTAGCGTCGATGCCTGTATCTTGTAAAACCCCTTGGATCGTACTTTCTATCCCCTCGATGTGATCAAGCGGGTGTTGCCTGAATTGGTTTTGGATAGGGTCACAATACTGCCCGTTATTCCATCTTTTATACCAACTTACCCTACTCGAAAGCGTGTGTCCATTGTGGGTATCCACCAGCAGGGCACGTACGGAATCCGTGCCAAAATCAAGGCCTATAACATATCTTTTACTCATGTTTTGCAATCCCTAGTGGGTAAGGTGAAATCATTTCAGCCATAGGCGATATGTTGAAAATTTTTAACTTCAATATGACGCTTAATAATTAACGTCAATTTAACGGTTATTTTTTAAATTCAAAATATTTAATTTCACTTTAGTGACAGGTAAAACACATGACCACGAAAAGAGTAAAAGGAACGATAAAAAAAGCTTACCAGGATAAAGAGCCCGTTTTATTGGCTGTGGACTGTATAATTTTTGGATTTGATATAGAAGGCCTAAAACTATTGATCTTTAAAAGGCACTACCAGCCCCTTGCAGGAGAATGGTCACTGTTAGGTTCTTTTGTTGAAAGAGATGAAAATATTAAAGATACTGCCCACAGGGTGCTAAAAGAAGTTACCGGCTTTAATAAGATCTTTGTTGAACAATTACACACTTTTGGTTCCGTAGCAAGAGATAGTGGTGATCGCGTCGTTTCCATCGCATATTGGAGTTTAATTAAACTTAACGAACAAAACACTCACTTAAATGTGGAGGGGTACGAAGCGAAATGGGTTGATTTTAAAAAAGTGCCAAAACTCGTTTTGGATCACAACGAAATGGTGAACGTAGCTTTAAGCAGGCTGCGAGAGCGGGCCAGGATACGCCCTATTGGTTTTGAATTATTGCCGGATAAATTCACCTTACCACAATTATTCAATCTCTACCAAGCGATTTATCAAACTACTCTTGATGACAGGAACTTCAGGCGCAAGATCTTAAGAAGCGGACTGCTGCTGGAATTGGGTGAAAAAGACAAGAGTACTTCTAAAAGAGGGGCCCAACTCTACAAGTTCGATTATGACCGGTATGAACAACTGACAAAAGAGGGGTATCTATTTGAGATTTAAAGCTAAGCTTCGTCGTTGCTATCTTCCTTGGAAATAAGCGGAACCATTCCTTTATCATGGGGTACTTGAGACTGGTTCTTGACTCATGACTTACACGTCTTAAGGCACTTGTATTTTCTACCCTGGCAGGTGCATCACTCTATTTGCCGCCATTCTCTCAATCCACGGGATGTTATCCAATATGCCGTTCTTACGTGGAAGGGAGGTTTTATGGTATTTGGTACGATACCAGGATGATAAAATCACTATTCCTAGCGATTGATATATGTAACTCGTTTTGGTAAAGTTGCATTCTTTAGAATCGTTCTGAATAATGATTAAAATATCAAAATGAATCACATAAAACTAGTATCCCTTCTTATTATATCGTGTTTGTTTTTTGGATATGAAGTCTTTGCCCAAACGGGGACTATCCGTGGCAAGCTCACCGACGCCGAGAATCAACCTGTCGAATCGGCCAGTATCGCTATTGAGGGCACCTCTCTAGGTAGTTCTTCGGATCAAAACGGTGAATACACCATAAAGGATGTGCCCGTTGGGCAACAGCGGGTGGTCGTCTCTTTCGTGGGGTATCAAAAAACACAGAAAATGGTATTGGTCTCTACCAATTTAGAATCTGTGCTCAATTTTGAATTGGCTCCTGCGCTTGAAAATCTAGATGAGGTGGTAGTCAGTGCTAGGCGTGAAACCGGTTATGTAGCAACAGAACAGTCTGGTGTTACCTTTGGAAAAAGGGATCTCATTGACGTTCCGCAATCGGTCTCTGTGATCACCCAAGAAGTCTTACTCGACCAACAGGTGCGGGCGCTGGGCGATCTAGTGCGCAACGACCCCTCGGTCATTGTGAGTAATCCCCCAGGCTTCAATGAAACCGTAAATATCCGGGGATATGACCTAAACAATTCAAGCAGTTATCGGAGGGAGAACCTGATTTTTCAAAACCAAGTGCAAAGTCCCTTCGAAAACAAAGCTGCTGTTGAGATCATTAAAGGGCCATCGGCCATCCGCTACGGGTTTACGCCCCCGGGAGGTATGGTCAATTACGTATTGAAAAGGCCAACGGAGATTCCATATTCTTTTGTACAGCTTTTTAGCGACAATAATGGTACAGTGGGCGTCCACGGAGACTTTGGAGGCATGATTGATGAGACATTTGGCTACCGTATCAATGCGCTCGTGGCTGAAGAAGCCACGTATGTCGATGATGTGGCCGGACCGCGACAGCTTTTTAGTGCATTTTTTGAATGGAAGCCCTTAAAAAACCTACGAGTCGATATTGAAGGGGAGTACCAGTTCCGTAAACTGGAACAGCAAGCCATTATCGGCCTCAATGCTTTCGATCCTTCGCTCTCTATGTCCCAGCGGCAGCAACTCCTGGAAGACTTTGACCCCAAGACTTTTATCGGCCAGTCATGGGGTACCTATCCTACTAGGAATTTTGTAGGGTCCATTGGAGCCGAATATACGCTTTCCGAAAAATGGAACGTCCACGGCCGAGTACAAAAGATGCACTTGATTCGTGACCAGCAGAATGCCGGTATTGTCAATGGAAGTTTACAGGCAAATGGAGATTTCCTCTCGGAGATCTACTTCGACCCCTCCCAGGTCCGTGATCCTTTATCAACGGAGGTTTTTGTTAATGGTACTTTCGAGACTTTTGGGTTAGAACACCAGGTGACTGTAGGCGGAGCCTACAGCCGAAATCCATTACGATTTTCTATGGAAGTTGGGGGAGATCTCCTAGCAGGCGCCTCCAATATTTTCACCCCGGTTGCATTGCCTCAACCCAATGCGTTAGCCGGTCCTACGGTAGAGGCATTAGTCTTTACCCAGCAGGCCGTCTACATAACGGACTTCATTAAAATACTGGATAACCTGGAAATACTGGCAGCCGTGCGCTACACTGAACAGGAAAATGAAGATGTATTTAATGATGAGGGCACTTTGCAGACTTCTTACAAAGACGATATCATTACACCCAATTTCGGGATCATCTACAGCCCTGTAGAAAACGTGAACCTCTACGCCAGCTATGCCACCGGGGTAACCACCGGGCTTCAGATCCCCAACGAAGCGGATAATTTCAGGGATGGTGTTTTTTTAGACCCTGTAGAGACCGAGCAATATGAGATCGGTTTCAAAATAGATCTTTTTAAAAACGCCTTGTTGACAGGAGCCTATTTTGACATAGACCAGCCGCTAGCTTTCATCGATGAAAATAATATTTTCCGGTATGGCGGGAGCCAAATCCACAGGGGAATTGAGTTAAGCTTAGCCGGCCAGTTAACAGAAAAAGCCAGGATCATATTCGGAGGCCTTTACCTCAATCCTGAAATTGATAACCCCTCGGAGCCCGGACTTGATGGAAAACGACCACAAGGTGTCCCGGAGTTCCAATTCAACACGTTTATAGACTATCAACTTCCAGTAGAGGGTTTACATGTTAATGCCGGGCTTTTTCATACCGGGGAAAGGTTTGCAGATAATCAAAATACGTTCCAAGTAGAGGGTTATATCCGTTTGGACCTGGGGGCACGCTACGCATTCGACCTAGGCTCCGCCAGGATGACTGCCAGGTTGAACGTACGAAACGTAACCAACGAGCAGTTCTTGGAAGGGTTATCCTTCGGCCAGTTTTTATACGGTGCGCCCGCCACCGCTATATTTTCACTAGCAGCCGAATTTTAGGACTTGATGCAGAACTAAAACTAATCTTGTGTGAAAAAGGGTAGTTTTTTTAAAAAAAGCGTTCGACAGGTTCATCTCTGGTTGGGTTTACTCGCAGGACTAGTACTTTCCATCGTAGGTGTTACCGGCTCTCTTTATGTATTTGAGCCTGAAATTGCCGCTTACCTCGAGAAGGAAAAGTACAGCATGGCTAAAGACTCTTCCATGTTTTCCAATGATATGGAGATGGCCCTATTTGTAGAGCATATTTCTAATCAACAAATTGAGAGCATCCAGTGGCCAAAGCGAGGAAGGCAAACTTACATTTACAAGTTTTTTGAGGATGATCATTGGTACTTCTTTGACCAGAGTACGGGGGAGTTGGCTGAAGGCCAAAAGGGATTAGGCAACAGTATCTTTAACTTTATACTAGACCTGCATATGAACTTAACCTTGGGTGAGCCTGGTAGGGTCATCACGGGTACAACATCCTTGGTATTTGCTTTTTTTATGCTCACCACTGGGCTTTGTTTGTGGTGGCCCACCAATAAAGGAAGAAGAAAGTCGAGTTTTCGCATAAAATGGGACGCAAGCCCAAAGCGATTTAACTATGACCTCCACAATATCAACGGATTTTATTTTTCCCTTCCTCTTTTCTTAATTGGCCTGACGGGAGCCGCCTTTTATTTCGATGAGGAAGTACAGCGGCTAGTAGATGCAGTCACTTTTTCCGAACCGGCCCCATCGTTCTTTCTTGATACAAAAATGGAATACGATGTGTCGAAGGACTTCCTACCCATCGATAGTGTTTTGGTAGCTATGCAACTTCACTATCCCGATTATTATAAACGCAACCTGTGGATGACCAAGGAGAGAGACGGCACTCTTTCTTTTGCTTATCAAAAACGAGTAGATGTCTATCCTGGGGCAGACACTAGAATATTTTTGAAGGCCGACCCTTACACAGGGAGAATAGTGGCAGAACGGCACCCCGATCACTTGCCTAGGGGTACATCGATTGTTGCAAAATGGCATTTGCCTATCCATTTCGGTGAATTTGGCGGGATAATTACCCGGATATTATGGTTTGTAGCCGGGTTGATGCCTGCGCTGTTGACTTACACTGGAGTCAGAATCTGGCTGGGCAGAAATAAAAAGAGGACCCAAAAGATTCGACAAACTTCCCGTAGTTAAAACAGGGCATCATTGAAAATTCAAGTGGCGTACGGAGGGGAGACATCCAGGAACAGCGCGGCACATTTGAGGCCTGTGGGCAAGCGGCCCATAGGGGCCGGGCAGTGTGTTTAGCGGGGAAAATGGGTTTGGTTGCTGGCGCCCTTTTCTTTTGTTTCGTTTTCTTTTGGGCGTGCAAAAGAAAATGAAAACTTGACTTAGAACCGCAAAATCCCGCGTATACTGCTCGTTGCGAGGTTCCCATTACTCGAACCATCTCAAAAATATAGCCTGATTTGTCCAAATTAAACGTTTTACTATTAAAGCAACTTCCAAGGACACTCTAAAACATGTATTCTTGAATGAAACAGGAGTTACCGAAAGGTATTGATGTGTAAAGGAAATGCAGTTGAGCAAAGTCCTAATCCTTGGCTAAACAATTTTCATCATAGAAATCCACTACCTCTCGCACAGTGTTTAACTGCTTTTGTTCAACCCGTTCGATGAGCTGCTGGCAATCCTGCAAGTAACTTACCAAAACCTTTCTTTTTAGCCCCAACAGCCCTTGCGTTACCCTCATTAAAAAGAAATCTTCTTCTTTTTTGAGTAGATCCATGGACATTAACAGTGATTCTCCCTGCTCCCACCATTCTAACAGGTAATGGCTAAGCTCCCCTTTGCTAACCACCCGTAAAAAATGCCTTTCACCATCCCTAGGATCAATATCATACCGAGGGTTCAGCAACAGGATCTTCTGAGAGGATTGACTTAACCAAAAACCTTCATAATTCTCATTTTTTACCCGGAAGGCCGAAACATCTTCGCGTTTGTATTTCTTTTTTTTGCCCCCCGGGCCTGTGAACCTGATCTTCTTATGGTACTTAAATCCGGGGCCTCTTTCATCTATAGGGTCAACATGACCGTACAACGTATCGCCGGCAGCTAGGACTAAGTAATCTTTCGAGGTGGCCTGTGCCATTAACGGAGTTTCGGCCAAAAGCATAAGCAAACAAAAGCCTGCCGATAGAGCTTTAATCATTTTCATCGAGTTTAAATTTGTGATACATGTTTGGCGTCGTGTATAGTTCCAATATTTTAAGGCCAGTTTAATTAAATAGAAAGGCCCGTAGCAGTATAATATTTGTAAAAATTAGCCCGAAAAAAACTAATTTGTTAAATTACCGGGTACTAGCTGATAAAGAATTGAGAAATTGAAAAATTTCTACTCGAAGGAACGAGGGAATGAGCAAGTCCGAACACAAGAAGTTTAAGAACTGGTTTAACGAAATGTACAATGAAAAATTCGAAAGATTGTACCGTTATGCCTTTTCTATTACTAAGAACAAAGAGTTGGCAAAGGATGCCGTATCCGAGGTTTTTACGGTCATTTGGCAGAATAAAAATTATAAGGACATAAAGCAGATAGACGCTTATTTGCATGTTTCTGTAAAACACGCCGCCATTAGCCTGAAATCAAAGGACCCTCAAAACTTCAATTCTTTGTCTTATGATGAAGCAAATGATGTGGCCTCAAACATTAACCCTGAGCATATCCTGATTGGAAAGGAACTGGACTTAATTCTTGAAAACTTACTTGACGAACTCCCAGCACACATGAGTGTTACTTTTCAGTTAGTTAAGAAACAAGGCTACTCAAACAAAGAAGCAGCTAAGGAATTGGGAGTTTCCAAGAGAACAGTAGAAGCTAACCTCTACCAAGCCGTTAAACGACTCAAAGAAGGCCTTGTTGAACATTTCAAAGAAGTGAAGATCAATGATTTTATTTCCAAGATGGGAATAGTGATCCTCGCCCTGCTCCATGGGTAATTCCTATCGCCCTCATTATGCTTGTTACTAACCAGCTATCGCAAATCCGCAACGGTGACACATCGTAAGTTAAAGCCGTATTCAGAGCATCATTGAAAATTCAATTGGCATATAGAGGGAAGACCTCCGGGAACAGCGCGGCACATTTGAGGCCCGTGGGTAAGCGGCATATAGGGGCTGGGTTGTGCGTTTAGCGGGGAAAATGGGCTTTGTTCCTGGCGCCCTTTTCTTTTATTTCGTTTTCTTTCCCCGAAGGGGTGCCTATGGCATGGGCGACAAAAGAAAATGAAAACCGGGCTTAGAACCGCAAAATCTCGCTTAAATTGCTCATTACGAAGATAGCATTACCCGAAACATCTTAAAAAGATAGCTCAGCTTGACAAAATTAAACGTGCTACTATAAAAGCTAATTTCCAAAGACGCTTTTTTATAGGATTATGGGTCACAAACTAGAACACCCGGATTACAAATCCTATTGCCTCGAAGAGTACGCATTACGCTACGCTAAATGCGCACTAGGTGATAGGGTGAAAATTCAAGTGCGTAAGGAGGGGAGACATCCAGGAACAGCGCGGCACATTTGAGGCCCGTGGGTAAGCGGCCTATAGGGGCTGGATAGCGCGTTTTGAGGGGAAAATGGGCTTTGTTCCTGGCGCCCTTTTCTTTTGTTTCGTTTTCTTTTGGGCGCGCAAAAGAAAATGAAAACCGGACTTATAACCTCAAAACCCCG
>JANQLQ010000105.1 GCA_028280565.1 Fulvivirga sp. | reverse complement strand
AGACTTATGTAACTATGGCTATGCTCGTTTTTTGCGCCTTGACCTCCCACAAAATCTACGACCACCTTACCCGCCATTTGAGGCTTGACACGACACTAGGGCAAATGAATTAATCGTAGGTAGATAAAAAAACAAAACTACAAAAGCCTGGAGGGCTCTCGTAGTTAAGTATATTGAAATATTATGGTGTTTCATCATGGTCATACCTGGCTCATCCCACCATCGACTGCTAATTCCACACCATTGACATAGGAGGCTTCATCAGATGCCAAGAACAAGACGGTTTTTGCTAGCTCCTCTGCGGAACCAAAACGACTAAGTGGGACAATTTCGGAAAAACTGGCTCCCATCTGCTGTATTTGCTCTTCAGGCAATCCTAGTTTTCCATAAATTGGAGTATCAATTGGCCCCGGGGCTACACTTACAGCGCGTATCTTCTTTTCGGCAAGTTCATTAGCCAAAACACGGGATAGTGACCGCAAAGCAGCTTTTGTGGCCGAATATACACCTGTTCCCGGGAATCCCTTTTGATTGACTACCGATGTATTTCCAATGATCACCGCCCCTTCACTTAAGTGGGGAATGGCTTCTTTGATCGTAAAGAAAGGTCCCTTTACATTGATATTGAACAACTCGTCAAAGTGCTCTTCTGTAATTTCAGCGATAGGCGCAAATGGCGCTATCCCTGCATTTAAAAATAGGATATCAATTTTTCCGTAAGTTTCTACTGTTTTCCCGATGGCGGCCTTGTTGGCATCGAGATCAGAAGCGTCTGCCAAAATAGCGGTTACCTCTCCTGGTATTTCTTTTACGGCTTGATCCAAGGCCTCTTGTCTTCTCCCCGTGATCACCACCTTGGCTCCTTCTTGGGTAAAAAGTTTTGCTGTTGCTAAGCCGATGCCGCTGTTACCCCCGGTAATCAGTGCTACTTTGTTTTCTAGTTTTCTCATTGTTTTTAAATTTATTTGAAACGTTCATTCCAAATAACGACATACTGAAACAAACGTTTCAAATAAATTAAACTTTTTTACAGGACGCTCAAGATCTGCTGTGTAATTCCCTGGATATCATCATTTTTATTGCCCAGCATACTCGTCACTCGTAATCCTTGAAGGCTGGAAAAAAGATAGAGTGCCAGGTGCCCGGCATTTTTAGAATGGTCAATTTCCCCGGTTTCTTGTGCTTTTTGGATCAGCGCGGTAAAGCCTTGTGTAATAGTGTTTTTATTTTTGACCAAAAAGTCATGTATCTTGGGTTCAGTGTGGCCTAACTCTGTAGTACAATTAGACAGGAAGCACCCCTTACTTTTGGATTCCCCGATAATTTCATCCCGGATGCCTTCAAATAAAGAGGTGATGGCCTGTTTTGGACTTAGGACGCCTGAAAAATACGTCTCCAATTTCTTTTGCTGTAGCTGCTGGTATCGCTTAAGCGATTCTTCGTACAGTTGGAACTTATCGCCAAAGGAGTTGTAAATACTGGATCGGTTCAGTCCCGTGGCGTCTACAAGGTCCTGCATAGAAGTGCCGTTATACCCTTTTCGCCAAAAAAGGGTGGTTACTTTTTGGAGCACTTCCTCCCGGTCGAAAAGAACAGACTTTGGCATATTGGAATAAACGTTTCAAACAAGATTTTAGTTTTCCTTCTCTTTTATTCCTGGTCCAATGCAACCTTGCCGGTGTAGGTAAGGTCTTTAATCAGGTCAAAAAAATTAAAAGAAACTGATACCTTTTTCAAAATTCGGAGTAATCCTTTAAACAACACACAACATGCTCAAAAACTACTTCCGCGTTACAGTAAGAAACCTGTTTAAAAATGCCGTTTACTCTGTTATTAACATTACTGGCTTGGCCATCGGTTTAGTATGTAGCATACTCATCTTACTTTGGGTAGCGGATGAACTCTCTTATGATCGTTTTATTCCAAAAAATGACCGCCTTTACCAAGTATGGGTAAACGCTGATTTTGACAGTAAAACTAATAGCTGGCGTTCTGTACCGCTCCCCACCTATGAGGCGATGAAAACGGCCGATCACAACATTGTGAACACGGTGGTGTGTGACTGGGGGTTCGAGCACCTGTTAACCGTAGGCGAAAAAGGGATCTACAAGCGAGGCTATTACGTGAGTGAAGAGTTCCTGGAGATGTTCGAGTTCCCACTGGTACAGGGAGATGCAGCATCGGTACTGGACGATCCGAGTTCCATTGTGATTAGCCAATCTACTGCTATTGCGTTGTTTGGGAATGAAGACCCGATCAATAAAGTGATCCGTATCGACAATAGTGATGACCTGAAAGTGTCAGGCGTGATCGAGGATGTACCCGGCAATTCCTCCTTCGAATTTGACATCCTCATCCCTTGGAAGTACCGCGAGCGTGTTAACGACTGGGTTCGTGACAATAAGGACAACTGGGGGAATTATTCTTTCCAAGTATTCATAGAGCTAAACGATGCGAAAAATGAAAAAGTAGTAGAGGATAATGTAAAGGAACTTCTCAAAGAAAATGGCCAAGATGATATAGAAAGGGCCTTTTTCCTCTATCCTATGACCCGCTGGCGCTTGTATTCTACCTTTGAAAATGGCAAGGAAAAGGGCGGCATGATCGAGTATGTGCAGTTGTTTACGGTAATTGCCATAGCCATTCTTATTGTGGCGTGTATCAATTTTATGAACTTGGCCACGGCGCGGTCCGAACGTAGAGCTAAAGAAGTTGGGATCCGTAAGGCGGTAGGGTCTAAGCGAACGGAATTGATCTTCCAGTTCATGGGAGAGTCTATCCTGATCACCATGATCGCATTCATTATCGCCCTCCTGCTGGTATTCGGAACCCTCCCTTTATACAACCAACTCGTGGATAAAGAGCTATTCATAGACTTTACCGATCCAATGACTTGGTGGTTCTCCCTGGCCATTATTACCTTCACGGGACTGCTGTCCGGAAGTTACCCGGCCTTTTATCTTTCCTCCTTCCGGCCCGCGGCCACACTAAAAGGGAAGATCTCCGTGGGTAAAAATGCAAGCCTGCCCCGGAGGATACTGGTAGTGCTCCAATTCGGGGTAGCAATGGTACTGATGGCTGGCACCGTGGTGATCTACCAGCAAATAGGTATGGCCCGGGAGCGTGACTTAGGTTATAGTCAAGAGCGCCTCATTACGGTGGACTTTACCGACGAGCTACGTAAAAACTACGAACCTTTAAAAAATGAATTATTACAATCCACGGCGGTGGAGTCTGTAACACGGTCCAACAGCTCTATTACGCAGGTAAATTCAAACAACTTTTTAGGGTGGCCGGGGAAACCGGAAGAGTTAAGGGTGATCTTTTCTACGATCACGATCGACTACGATTATGCTAAGACCATGGGCATCCGTATGCTGGAAGGCAGGGATTTTTCAAAAGATTTTGCCAGCGATAGCTCTGCAATCATCATCAATAAGGCTGCACTCGATCTCATGCAACTCGAAGACCCCATCGGCACTGAGCTAGACCTCTGGGGGGAGCAACGTAAACTGATCGGCGTGATTGACAATGTACTCATGGAATCTTTATACCGAGAAGTGAAACCACTATTTATGATCATGGATGACTGGGGCGGGGTGGTCACACTGCGCTTGAAAGGTGGCCAGGACCTCCAAACCTCGCTAAACACGGTGGAGAGCATTCTAAAAAAATATAACCCTGCCTATCCTTTTGATTACCAGTTTATGGATGAAGAATTCGAGAAAAAATTCAAGACCATCGAGCTTACGCAGGACCTGGCCAACATCTACGCGATACTGACCATCCTCATCACCGGCCTGGGTATTTTCGGTCTAGCGGCCTACACTGCTGAGCAGCGTACCAAAGAAATTGGTATTCGTAAAGTGATGGGTGCCTCCGTTTCTCACTTAATTTCATTGATTTCCAAAGACTTCACGAAACTGGTCATTATTGCTTTTGTGATCGCGGCTCCCCTGTCATGGTGGCTATTGGATAACTACCTGGACCGTTACCCATTGAGGATATCCTTACAATGGTGGATCTTTCCCATGACAGGTGTGGTGGCACTGGTATTTGCCTTGCTCATCGTAAGTAACCAAGCTTTGAAGGCTGCCAAAGCCAACCCGGCACATTCTCTAAGGAACGAATGACCTAAGACAAAAAATCGATATATTATCATGGAGTATTATACCCTACCCTATTGGCCTTAGGTGGGGCCAGCATGATGTATAACATAGGAAGTTCCTTAGTTCACGTGAGTTCAATATAAGAATAGGCTAGATTAAATCGTAAAGAAGATCCCTTTGTGATTCTTTGAGCTTTGGTGCCTTGATGGCGAAGCTTCCCCAGCCACTAAGACGCAAATGCACCAAGGATCACCAAGCTTACGAGCCAAAACTGCCCTGGATAACATCAAACTGATAAATAATTATCGAGTTCAGGTTTAATTCCAAAAATACCAAGAACAGCCGCTTGACTTTCGCCATAGCCGTCAGTTTAACCGGGCTATTCAGTCTCAATAAAATGAAAACATGGCAGGACATGAACTGTGCCAAGAATATTCAAACCCACATATTTTACCCGTCATTGCGATGACGACGATAGGAGGAAGAAGCAATCCCCCAGTCGGAGAACACGAATAAAGTACATAGTGCGCATCAACGAACAGGGGATGGCTTCACCGCTAGCGCTGCAATCCCAGCACTGTGGTTCGCAAAGACGATAGAAGATAGTTTTTGTTCCCTTTTTCTCCCGCGAAGTGAAATGATATCATCTCTACGGAGCCATAAAAGACTCCCTCGCAATTATTAAATTCTATCTCCAAATACATTCCCTTAAACTGACGTCTATGCCCTTTCGCCAGTGATGGCTATCTTTTCGGCGGGTCGTTAAATCGTATTACAAACTTGGTAATTAGGCTGAAATTCGTCTAACTTAAGGTAATATTAAAAAAACCTTAGACCCATAAGGACGGCACGGTCGTGGAAAATATTTCTATCCGCAAAGTAAAACCAAGCGAGGCACGGCAGCTACGTGAGATAGCAAGCGCCACGTTTATAGCTACCTATGGCGCTCATAATTCGGCTGCCAACATGGAAAGATACTTAGCGCAGAATTTCAACCTGGAACAGGTAACAAGAGAGTTGGAAAACCCCGAGTGTGAATTTTTCTTCGCCGAGTTAAGTGGGAAGGTAGTGGGATACATTAAGCTGAATCAAGGCACAGCACAAACTGAAACTGTACTGGATCATTCCATTGAAATCGAGCGAATCTACATCATTAAAGAATACCAAGGGAAGAACCTGGGGAGGAAGCTACTGGACCGGGTTAAAGAGCTGGCCAAAAAACGGCGCATAAAAACTATCTGGCTCGGGGTGTGGGAAAATAATCCCAAGGCTATAGGCTTCTACGAAAAGAATGGATTTGTCACTTTTGACAAACATGTATTCAAACTCGGCGAAGAGGACCAAACCGACTTTTTGATGAAATTTGAATTAGTTCCATAAAAGACCTTTATCCCCGATCCTATCTGTCTTGTATAACTCCGCAATAATTATCAAAAAACAGCCAAAAAAGCATCGTAGCATTGTATGAATGAAACGATAAAAAGCGACTACTATAAAAGAATAGAAATAGCCATCAAGTTTATTGAAGATAATCTCAAAAATAAACTTTCCTTGGACCTAGTCGCTGAACAAGCATGCTTTTCTAAATACCACTTCATCCGTGTGTTTACCGCTATGACGGGTGAAACTGTAGGCAGCTATGCCAGGAGGCGCCGAGTGACGAGGTCTTCTAAAGAATTGATCACTTCTGACAAGTCCATCCTGGCCATTGCCATCGATTACCAGTTTGAATCCCAGGAGGCTTATACCCGGTCTTTTAAACGTATTTATCATACTACCCCGGGTATGTATCGTAAACACGGGCTGAACCAGATCGCTTACGGAAGAAGTAGGTTGACCGTTTCTCGATTGTTACATCTACAAAACAACATTACGATGAAACCTAAGATAGTTGAGATCCCCCGAAAAACATTAGTTGGAATGAACACTATGACCTCACTGGCAGATAATAGGATACCCCAGCTATGGGAGAATTTTATGGCCAGGGCACACGAGATACAAGAGAATAAGAAGACAGGCTATTATGAAGTACACCCTTATGATGGCAACTTCAAAATGGAAGATTACACCGAAACCATGGAATTTGAAAAATGGGCTACGGTAGAGGTGGATACTATACGAGACGTACCCGAAAATATGAAAGCCCATTTACTTACCGGGGGTAAGTACGCTATGTTCGTTCATAAAGGCTCCATGTCCAACGTGCAGGTCTCATTTGACTATATCTACGGGACCTGGCTTCCTAACTCGGGGTATGAGTTTGATCTTCGGGATGACTTTGAGCGCTACGATCCACAGAAATACTTTGGGCCAGGGCATCCCGATTCTGAAATGGAGATCTACGTACCCATAAAATGATAATGCCATGACACAAAGAACACCAGGTATCCTCCTCATGGTCTATGCAGCCTTGATGTTAATGTTTGCTTATTTGTGGCATTTTGCCCTGCCTTTCGAGGGTAAGTTAGAAAACTACCCTGCCATGCTAGCCCATGATCAGTGGTTTGTCATTTACGCTATTGGGTGGACGGCGGTTCCTATAGGCATGCTCGCGCTGATCTCCCTTCATGGAAAGTATAGCAATCCATTAAGCCTCCCAGGCACGATAGGTTTCGTGTTGGTATTCCTTGGTTTTTTCATCCAGGGGTGCCTGCTCAGTTGGGAAGCTTTTCTTTGGCCGATCGTGGGCAATGAAAGCCGATCTGCCTTTCTCATACAAGAGGCCGTATTCATTAAATCACCCCCTGTGGCAGCACTTTACATAAGCTTTTCGATTGCATTCAGCGTAGGGTTTGCGTTGCTCGGATACGCTTGGATGAAGGCCAAGTTATTCCCAAAAGCTGCTGTAATCATGGTAATGCTCGGGGCCTTTGTTTATTCTTTTGCCGTCGCTTTTGGAGGATGGATTGGGCTAATCGCATTTACCATTTACCTGTTCGGGATACTTTCCCTAGGCTGGTTCCATATGAACCCTGACCCGTACGATAAGGCCCCGACAGTTACAGGATAAGAGAACCAGCATAGGCCCAATGGAAATTTTGAAGCTGTCATCGATTGGCGGCTTCAATTTTTCCTGGGCATACCCTATCGACTTATTGAAAACTAAGGTAAATACCTATGGCATTTTGGAAGCTTTTATCGCTTAAACCCGGGCCCAATGCCGTTACAAGTTAAACGTACCCTCCACACTCCCACTCCCAAAGAAGCAATTCACCGTGCGGTCGGTACCCCTTTAGAGGCTTAGGGATGAGTGTTAGCCTTAACTAGACGGCATTAGATCCGGGTAAAATGACAGTACCTTTACATTTCTAATTGCCATTTTTTCTATCCTTCTCCATCATTTTCGAGGTCCTGTTTCGCTTTTTTTAGCTACAAAATTTTTCCAGTTCAATACATAGCTTCTACAGTTGACTACATCCCTATAGTATGGTGTGCAACAAAGAAGAGATAATTGTAGTGTAATTCATAAGACAACACTCAAATGAATAACAACATGCATTTTCAAGGTCAAAACAATTCGAAAATGATACGTAAGCCACCAGGGCTGGCATTCCAAGCCGTGCCTATGCTCATTCTTTGGGCAATTACATGGGGGAGCACTACTTCTGCCCAGCACACTGTGATCAAATCCAAGGACAAACACGTGGTTATTTCTAATGGCAAGAAACACCGCTATCATTCCGTTCATGGAAGTAGCTTTAACCTCGAATATAACGGTGATATACGGGTCACCGATGACGATAGGGACATCAAAAGCATATCCCCCGGTGGGTATTTCGAAGTAAGTAAAACTACTTTTGGCAGTAAACGTTCCATCGCCATTGAATCACGTTCTGGTGGGTTAAGAAAGCAGTATTATGAAGGAAGGAAAGAATTAAACTGGGAGCCTGCCGGGCGCCAGTGGCTGGCGGAGATCCTGCCCGGTATCGTCAGGTCTACCGGGATAGCAGCAGAAGACCGGGTAAATCGCTACTACAGGAAAGGAGGAGTAGATGCTGTACTGGACGAGATCTCTCGTTTGGAAAGTGACTATGTAAAAGCCATTTATGCTAAGACACTTTTAGATAAAAAGGGGCTGACCACGAGTGAATTGGCAAAAATCGTGGAAGAGCTAGGCGACGAGATCGATTCTGACTACTACCTGGCCCAGGTACTAAAAGAAAACAGTAATCTCTTCCTGGCCAGCGATCAAGTGTCGGAAGCTTATTTTGAGGCAGTGACCAATATCTCCAGCGATCACTATGCTTCGTCTATACTGAAAGAGGCGATCCATCACCGTCAACCCTCTGCACGGTCACTTTCGAAGATCATGGAAGCGGTTGGGGATATCAGTTCAGACTATTACCAAGCCGTGATACTCTCGGAGGTGCTTGAATTGCAAGAATTAAATGGTGAGATGATAGAAGAGATCATAGAAACTTCCGAGGATATCAGTTCTGATTATTATCAATCGCAAGTGTTAAAAAAAGCATTACACCTGGATAATTTATCAAGTGGGTCTTTTGAAAGTCTCATCGAGGCCATTTCCGATGTGAGCTCCGATCATTACATGGCAAGTGTATTCTCCGATCTCGTTGAAAATCCATTGGAAAACGACGTTCAAATCAAAATAATAGGGCTTGTAGAAGATAATATGTCTTCAGACCATTATGCATCCGAGATCCTAAGCAAAATACTAGAAGAACAACGGCTATCAGAAGAAGCGAGCAGGGACCTGGCAGAAGCTATCGAGGGGATCGGTTCGGCCCATTATGCTTCTTCCATCATTATGAAAGCAGCTAAACAGGACCTGGATAAGTCATCACTACTTTCCCTATTACGGTCGGTCCACGGCATTAGCTCCGACCATTACCGTTCTGAAGCGCTGAGGGCACTGGCTCCCCAGGTGAGAGCAGGGGACAATGATCTTAAGGATGCCTATCTCGAAGCGGCCAGGCATATCCGGTCAGATACCTACTATGCAAAAGCTATTCGAGCCATTGACTGAGTAAGAACACCGCTCACGGGAAGCACTTCAATTTCACCCTGTTTTTTAGTAGATTGAAGGCGTGGGCACTTATCAAACTATGCTTTATCGATTGACTATGCGCAAGTTCTGGCTAGGCCCTGTAGTGTCCACATTCATCGGCCTGCTATATTACATTTACCTTTATTACAGTGTAAAGGGGGTCTCTCCAGGTGTTGATAGCAATTACTCTTACGTATTTATGAGCATAGTAGTAGCCAATGTCATAGGGCAGGTCATTTCAAGATTGGATAAAAAACTCGACCGGTGGATCCCATGGAGGAAATATATGGCAGGGAGACTGCTGCTGGGCATAGTGCTCAATTCTTTGGCCGCGATCACCATTATTCTACTGCTAGGTTGGTTATTCTTATCCCTAGTTGATAACATGGCAAAGCTTAACGAGCTTTGGGACACACACCACGAAACTATCCTAAAACTGGGAATAATAACCTTGGCCGGGGTGATCATTTACACGGTGATCTACTTTGCACTGTTTTCCTACAAGCAGTACGCCGTAGTCCAAATTGATAACGTAAAAGGCAAGAGGAAGCAGCTCCAGCTCCAATTCGAGGCTTTAAAGAGCCAATTAAGTCCTCATTATCTTTTTAACTGTCTCAATACCATCTCTTCACTTATTTTTAAAGATCCCCACCTGGCCGAAGATTTTATACGGCGACTAGCCGAAACATACCAATACATTTTAAGCAATAATGAGAAACAGTTCGTAACGCTGGAAGAAGAGGTAGAGTTTGTGAAAGCTTACAACTATTTGTTGCAGGTACGGTTTGAAAACAATTTAAGGATAGAGATCAACCTTCCGCCTAACATTATGGACAGTAAAATGCCCCCGTTAACTTTGCAAATGCTGGTAGAGAACGCGGTAAAACATAATGTGATCACCCGTGAGCAACCACTAGACATCTACATCCATGCGATCGACAATACTGACATACGGGTTACTAACAGCAAGACGACCACCCCTTCCAACGTAAGTTCTTTCCACGTGGGTTTGGACAACATCAAGAAGCGATACCAATACTTCACTAAACGCCAAATAAAAGTAGAAGACAGCAACCGATTCACCATACAACTTCCCGTGATCCATGAAATTGCTCAATCGGCATGAAAAATATCTTTATCCATAATACGTTCTTCCGGGCGCTGGCGCCCATCTTCTTCGGGATACTTGCCTACTTACTTATATTATTGACCAACAATGATTTGAGCCAGCTGGGTTCTACGTTTATGAACCAGGAGGTATATGTATGTATAGGACTCACCTATCTTTTATCAGAAATCCTCAGGGTAAATGTGATAGTGATCGGTCGCTTTTTCCAAACCGACCCAAGGAGTCAGCTTCTAGCGCAAGTTTTCGGAGGGCTCTTTCTATCCGTGGTGGTGATCAGTGGGGTCATTTCCCTCTATTTTGAATGGGCATATAAGTTTAGCATAACCGAAAGCCAGTTGATCATTTTTAATGCCATCTACGGGGTGGCAAGCCTTTTATACAACCTATTGTATTTCAGCAACATTTATGTGCACAAACAAAACGAGCGGCTCATGGAGAAAGAGCAGGTAAAGGCAGATGTGCTAGCGTCGGAATTGGTGCAGTTCAAGAACGAGGTGAATCCTGAATTACTTTATGAAAGCTTGGAAATGTTAATCACACTTGTCCACCGTGATGTCGAAGAAAGCGAGGATTACATCGACCGGTTGTCATCCGTATATCGTTACATTTTAAGTCATAGGAAAGTGGAGCTTAGCACGTTACAGCAGGAGATCAAAGCAGCCCGTAATATCACGCACTTACTAAATTACAGGTTCAATGATCAAATCAGCTTTACTGTGAACATCCCGGATGGCCACCAAGACCTTCCTATCGTGCCGGGGACGCTGCCCAACTTGCTCGAAATGATCACCAGGAGCACCATTGTGAACAAATTCAAGCCCCTGGTGATCGAACTGCAGCTGGAAGCGGGAGATGGCTACCTCGTAGTGCAACACCAGTTGAACGACCGTTTGGGTAAAAAATCCTTCATGAACAATGCCTTCTCAACTATCCAGAAAACCTATTCATTCTACAGCGACAAGCCGGTAGTATGCGTGAAGGCTTATGATTTTAGCTATATTAAAATACCTTTGCTGGAACAGGCAGAAGAAACATTAGAATTATCGAGTTAAATGAATGTTCTCATCATTGAAGATGAAGTGCCAGCTGCTGAGAAGCTGGAAAGGTATCTCAAGAGATATGACCAGGACATAGCGGTGCTGGACAAGTTAAACTCTGTAACATCATCCGTGGCCTGGCTGGAAAAAGACCAGCAGAAAGTGGACCTGATCTTTATGGACATCCAATTGCTTGACGGGAAAAGCTTCGAGATATTCGACCAGGTGAAGATCCATAGGCCTATTATTTTCATTACAGCGTTTGATGAATATGCCATTGATGCCTTCAAGGTAAACAGCGTAGATTACTTGCTCAAGCCCATTACCTTCGATGACCTTTCTACATCGTTAGAAAAATTTGACGACCTCAAAAAGAACCTGGGCACAAGCCACGATACGGGCCAGGGTGTACAAGAGCTGCTTAAACAGTTACAGCAAAAAAGTTATAAGAACCGTTTTATGGTGAAACTGGGAGAGCATATAAAATCCATCACCACGGACCGGGTCGAGTTTTTTTTCGCAGAGGGTCGCAACGTATACCTGGTCACCAACGAAAACCGGAAGTTCATTATAGATTTCCGGCTAGAGGACCTGGAAGAAATGCTAGATCCCAAGATCTTTTTTAGGGCAAACCGAACATTCATTTTAAACATTGACGCAATTACCGATGTGGTAGTGTATTCAAACAGCAGGTTAAAGGCGATACCTCGGCTGGATTTTGATAAGGAGATCATTGTAAGCCGTGAGAAAGTTTCAGCGTTCAAGGATTGGTTTGAAGGTTTGGGCTAACAACGATTAAAGCGCTCTTTTACAATTATGTTTGAATAGCCTTCCTAAGTAAAATCAACGAATGACATACATACAGGGAGCTTAAAAAGGGTATCGTTAAAAATTCAAGTGGCGTATGGAGGGGGGACATCCAGGAACAGCGCGGCACATTTGAGGCTTGTGGCTAAGCGGCCTATAGGGGCTGGGCAGTACGTTTAGCGCGGAAAATGGGGTGGGTTGCTGGCGTCTTTTTCTTTTGGTTCGTTTTCTTTCCCCGAAGGGATGCCTATGGCATGGGCGAGCAAAAGAAAAAGAAAACTGGACTTAGAACTACAAAACCCCGCTTCAACTGCTTATTTAACGTGAGTTTTGGGTTAATCAACCCACTTAGAATACTTCACTTCAATGCAAAGTATTGAAAGCCAGCCTTTAACCCAGGGGACACAACGAATACCAGGGGACACGGAGTAAT
>JANQLQ010000044.1 GCA_028280565.1 Fulvivirga sp. | reverse complement strand
CCAAGCCTTGGAGGCGGATCCAAAGACCATCGATGCTTTATCGTACAGCTACACCAACGGCAACCAACTACTTTCGGTAACCGACTCGGCAGGCTGGTCAGGCTTTGCCGACCGGGGTACCGGGGCAGACTATGCTTACGACGATAACGGCAACATGACCCAAGACTTGAACAAAGAGATCACACGGATCACCTATAACCACTTGAACCTGCCGGATACCGTGCTCAAGGCGGATGGGAGCTACATTACGTACCTGTATGATGCTGCAGGGATAAAACTGGCCCAAGCGGTGTATGATACCTCGAACGAGTTGGTCAAAAAGACCGAGTACGTAGGAGAATTCATCTACGAAAATGATGCCCTGCGGATTATCCAGCATGAAGAGGGGCGCATTGTGCCCGATGCTGTTACGGGGGAATGGACTTACGAGTACTATCTAAAGGACATTTGGGGCAATAACCGTGTTACGTTTACGACAAGGCCGAAAACACATACGTTTAGCTTAGACTATGAAGGGCTGGGCAATGATGACCAGGCCTTGTTCGAGGATGTGACTACGATCAGTAATGACATCTTTGACCATACGGACCAGGCCGGTACGACCTACACGCATGCCCAAATGCTGAACGGCACGGAGGGCAGTAAGGTAGGTTCAGTGATTGCTATTCCAGTAGGCATGGGGGATACGCTGAATGCCAAAGTGTATGCAAAGTATGTGGAAGTAACGACTGATCCGACCAATGCGGTAACGAGTTTAGCCAGTTCGTTGATCAGTGCGTTTACCGGGGGCATAGGGGGGACCAATGAATCCGGCAACCAGAGCATTAACAACAACTTCGGGTCAGGCTCCTTGATAGGTACTACAGGGTTTGCGCCCTATGATGCGAATGCCCCGATGGCGTTTTTGAACCTGATGTTCCTGCCGGAAGGGGAAGTAATTGATTTAGACAGTGCTATTACCTTTGCTTATGATCAGATCAGTGGTACAGCCAGCCAGCCGGTAGGCCAGCCGAAGAATACCAACTATGATGAACTGAGGGTAGACAACTTTGTAGCCCCGGATAATGGTTATGTGCTGGTGTACCTGAGCAATGAGAGCAGTACGATTGCTGAAGTATATTTTGATGACCTGACCATTGGGGTCAATGAACATTCGGTCATACAAAGGGACGATTTCTATCCTTTCGGGTTAAGGTTCAATACTTTTCAGCGGGTTACATCAACAAAGAACAGGTTCCTTTTTCATAATGGTACTGAGTTGATCGATGACCTGGACTTAAACTGGTATCACTTTAAATACAGGATGCATGATCCAGCGGTTGGACGATTTTTTGCAATAGATCCACTGGCTGAAGATTACTATTACAATAGTCCCTATGCCTTTGCTGAGAATAAGTTGGGGCTAGGAATTGAGTTGGAAGGAGCAGAGCTGCTTGAGTTTGGAACTCATTCTGCATTATTTGGTCCCGGTGCACTTGTGACATACCCGGTTGATTGGGTACAGGATAAAATAATCGGTGGTGGTGTTAGAATGCTTGAAGGAGCCGTTGATTATGCACAAAACGAAAAGAGTCATGCGGATTATCAACGGTATGGTGGTTCTGATGAACTTCCGGCAGATGTAGAACAGCAAATTTATGAGACCAATAAAACCGAGGCTGCAACACAAATAGCCGAAGGAATGGTTGATCAGTTGGAAGTATATACTACCTTGCAGGGTGTAGCTATCGGCGGAGTTGAAGGAACATTGGGTTCAAGCACGGCCAATACAGCCAAAACTGTAGTTACTAAGTCTGCTGATAAAGTTGGAAAAGGTGCTGCTAATCCAAAAGTTGCTGCGGCTATTCAAAGGGGCAAACGGGCTCACAAAGATTTTTCACAACGAGCAGCAGCAAAAGGTTGGAGTGTAGAGCCCCGTATGACAGATCCTTTGACTGGTAAAACAGTTAAACCTGATGCAGTTACACCTAGTGGTCATCCAGTTGAGTTAAAGCCCAATACTCCGTCTGGCCGGTCACAAGGTAAAAGGCAATTACCAAAATATGAGAGGGCTACTGGTCAAAACGGACGAGTAATTTATTATGATCCTAATAAAAAGAACTGATCCTTTGCGAACATATAACCATCAGAAAGGCAACTTTAAACTCAATTATCCCAAGAATTACGAAGTTCAGGAAGAAGATAATGTACTGACGATCTACAACCCGGTCAACGGTTTAGGTGCATTGCAACTTTCTGTATATTTTCCTACAGACAGCTTGGAAAACCTAAAGGAAGAATTAAAAGAGCACTTGGATAATGAATATATCGAAGTGGAAGATATTGGATCATATGCTTACGGTAACTTTTTAGACAGTGACAACATCTTTTGGCGCTACTGGTTACATCAGTTGGAAAATAACACCCTGATTTTTTCAACTTATAGTTGCGAACGAATGGACAGGTCCAAGGAGGATGAAGAAATAGATAGAATTATAAAATCCATAGCCTTAAACTAGAGGCAAATGGATTTGATTAAAGTGCTGAAAGATCAGAATGAGGTTTGTAAGAGATTTAATGCTCCTTATATTGAATCGCCTTTAAATTTAAAAGTTGGTATCTCTGAGAATGTTAAAGAAGGTGCGCTCCCTATTAATGGGTTAAGACATCCGGCTGAAGGAGATACCACGGGTTGGTACATTTGGGGTGGTCAAGAATATTCGGAAGATCCAGACTTTTTTGTTCCTCTTCATGTTAAGCACTTGGAGAATTGGTCCACTCTTATTGTTAAGTACCTCGGCCTTCCTCCCGGTTGGAGGTTTTTAGTAACTCCTGAGTATGAAGATGTCTGGTATGATGAGAATCTTTTAAATATTTGATCAAACGGTCTCCTTGACTTTAGAATAGACTTTAAGCGCTTTAAGGACATTTTTAACAGTGTCCTTTTCGCTTTCTGACAGGTCATTATAGTTCTTCAAAAGGTTGATCACCTCGTCATCGTCAATGAATAAGGCCTTATAAGAACCAATGAGATAATCCAAGCTGACGTTAAGAGCGTTAGCAATGGCATTGGCCACCATAACAGAAGGTATCGTCTGGTTCTTTTCGTGTTTAGAAATCACTCGTTTATCTATCCCTATAGCTTCCCCAAGTTCCTGCTGGGTCATGCCCCTCATCTTCCTCACTTCTATGATACGGTTTCCAAAGTCACTCATAAGTCTACTTTTAATACGATACCCGGAGGTGGTCGAGAGGCTACAATAGGACAACCATTTCCTAATTTTTATTGGGTAAATAAAGAATAAAACATTGAAACGAGAGTAGATTTTAAAATAAAATAGAGAAAAATATGAGTAGCTAGTGTCCATTGATTTACGAATTGATGGCATTGCAGAATTGTAACCGAATCAGTTTGCTATCTCAATTTCAGTTCCCTGTATTTTTGATCATAGAGCTATACCGAAGGAGTTCATAGGACTTTTAGTGAGAGCGTCCACTCAAACCGATGAATTGCCGAGTGAATTTAAGGATTTGGATCAAGAGAAGGATTACATATGGGCTTATCAAAGGTTCGAGCATTTTGTGGAAAACAATGAAGCAGTTATTAGAGAGAAATTAAATAATCCATATATGTCTAGGAGAGAAATGTTAGATGTGCTTTGTTTTGGCGATTTTGAAAAGCATAAAGAGAATTGTATTTTCTGGGAGAAGCAGGGCAAGATACCGAGATATACCATTTAAACCTCTGACTTCCGGAAATAAGTTAACTATCATCAATAAATCCAAGTTTTTGCAATCTCGACCGAATGACTCCGGAAGTTCTCTGATGCTTATGTACCAGTGAAGGAATCTTTCTCCACTCGGAAACGCCTCTTTGAGTTCAGTGTCTTCCTAGATATGGACCCTGTTATGCTTCACTAAACGTGCCCAGTGAGCCCAGCCCTTTGAAAATAAGCCGTTAAACTAAGAACAATCGCAGTACCTGAAACAAGGGTCATAACAGTGCCTGGCATGAAAAGTACATATCCTCCCAAATCCATAAAGAGGAAATATCCTAGATCCGCCAGCCCACCGGTGAGCGCTGCCAGGAAGATTGCATTTTTGTTCCCTTTCCAGCTGTAAAAACAGCAGATAAGGGTAGTTAACCCGATCCAAAGAAGATTAAAACCATGCTGGCCTATTACCGCTCCTGCGGCATCGGGATAATCCATTTGAAGTGTACCGGGGTCTACGGCGTCGGCAATGCCTCCAATGGCTCCGGCAATATCTCCACTGAGAATGGACTTGTCCGTCATGACCCCTGCCAAAATGTGTACCGCTCCCCATATAAACCATAACACGGCCGACGTTTTCAAAAGGATAGTATATGTTTTCATGATCCTACGCTATTTCTATTGTATCCAGGTGTAAACACAAAGCTCGTAGCCTCATAAAAGCGGTGCATTATGATTTCATAAGAAATTGAATTATTTGCTTTTTGCAAAGTGCTTTGATTTTGCAGCACTCAATGTTTCCGGGGTAACGCCAAGATACGAGGCAATCATGCGTTGAGGAACTCTTTGGACAATGTTTGGGTACATGCTCACAAAATGCTCGTAACGCTCGATGGCATGCGTACTAATGAGCATCAAGATTCTATTTTGCAGTACATTTAGCCTTTTGGTCAAAGCAGCGATATTTTTCTTTTCTCTTTCCAGGTCTTTCGGCAAGGCAACCACAGTTGAGGTTTCAATAGCATCGATAAATAAAACCGTCGGGGTGTCCGGGCTTGTTGTGTCGGCAATGACCCAACCTTCCGGCGCGAACATGAAAATGTTTTCTTTACCGTTTTTGTCAATAGAATAACTTCGCAGCAAGCCCGATTTAACATGGTAAATTTTGCTGTTGAACTCACCACTCCGTTGTAGTAGCTCTCCTTTTTTAAGTTTTATTTCTGTCAAAATGATAAGATTAGGTTTCCCCTTTATTTGGCATAGAACGTTCCTATGGGAGTGTAGGTTTGCCTGGCTATGAACTATGCCCATGGTGCTCTCGTCCTTCTATTCGATACACGTAACCAGTTCATTCACAAGTGCCAGGAAGCTTACTTCCGCCATAGGTTCCATTAAGTCAAACTTTAACTTGGTTTTTTTCTTGCAAACGGATTTAATTTTACCGGTCCTCAAATCCACGATTGTCAATGATCCAAGGTGGTAAACATTTCTAGTACCATTTGGCTTGGTAACTGTCCTTTTTTTTATTGCCGATGGGGTTAACAAGAACACTGCATTTTGAGTGTTCGAACGTATCACCTCAATCTCGGAACCTGTAAGTCCTTCGTACGTATAGTACCCGGGCTTTACTTTTGCTGAACCAATTCCCTCAACCGTCCTGATCCAGCGATTGAACAATTCGTGATTTTCTATGGCATGCCGGATTTTTGCACTATCAGCCAGTTCATAACCTGCCTTCTTAAGCGCAGAGAAATAGGCTTGATTGACTTCCGCTCCATCTGCGCCAAAGAATGGTACTAAAGCCAACTTAGTCTTATTTTGATATTCATCTTTAGCCGGCCTAATGAAGCTGAATAGACTGAAGATTACTAGGCTAATGATTATTGTTGTCGATTTGCTCATTTTCATAGTGATACACAAGGGTAAACGATGGATGTCGTAACCGACCTTATGAGGTTATACATTTTATCCTTTATTATCATAACTAGGTTTTTATTTCAGTCATCAATCCTGTTTTTGTCAGCGGACTTTACGTATTCTTCAAGTTTCTGAAGGTTTGAAAAGATTGGACTTAATAAGTTAATAAATCTTATTTGAGTCTCTTTTGAGTCGGCATAGGCAAAGAATGCTCCCGCTTCTGGGTCAAATTCAATGTGCGCTAATAGTTCTTTATCCTCTTGCTCAAGGATTTGAATAATGTGTCCTTCCCAACAATATCCATTCCCTTCATATCCGTGGCTTTCAAAGAAAGAGTTGTATTTATCAAAAAGTTCACCACTCTCTAAAGTCGCACGAATGGTGAATTGCCCGCTATTGTCCATTACTTGGAATGGGTATGGGTTGTCGATATTCATTTGCGTTTTTGGTTTTTCTGTTGGTTTGAATTCGTCTTTAGGCAAGCACTAATTGTTAGTGCTATTATTCCTGTAAGTATTGTTCGTGTCATTTTTAACTGGCTAGAACATTTGAATAAAGTAAATATATGCTTTTCTCTCCCATGCTAATCTAAAAGATTTCGAATGGCTTTTAAACATTGGTTTATGTGAATACCGAAATGTGGCTAGATCGTATCCTAGGTATCCTAATGGCCAAAAGAGTTTAAAAAAATATGCTTCTCGGCTTACCTGGTCTTAGTTCATGAAAATGATCGGGAGAAACCTGGAAGAAGGTATTTGTACCCTTTGATTTTTAGTGTTAGTGGCCTCGTAGGCTTCGCCACCAAGTCACAAATGTACCAAGTTTCACCGAGCTTACCGACCAAAACTAACTAGGATAAAGTAAAGCTTTCAACGTGTTTCTTTAAAGTGATGCTGTAGGTATGCAGCAAGCTACCAGTTCCAGCAATGAAAAAGGTGGCCAACTTGATGGCCACCTTTAACACTATACATCCAAATGTTTGTTTAATAGCCCATTAGGCTAAGTCGAAGCGGTCGAGGTTCATGACTTTGGCCCAGGCCGCAACAAAGTCATGTACAAATTGTGCCTCGCCATCCGCACATCCGTAAACTTCAGCCAGTGCGCGGAGCTCCGAGTTCGAGCCGAAGATCAGGTCGACACGGGTGCCGGTCCATTTGAGTTCCCCGCTGGCTCGGTCCCTTCCCTCAAACACCTCTTCTGAATCAGAGGTAGCCTTCCATGTTGTACCCAGGTCAAGCAAGTTCACGAAGAAGTCATTGCTGAGTATCCCTGGGCGGTCGGTGAAGACACCATGTTGAGAATCACCGGAATTTGCGTTGAGCGTCCGCATACCTCCAAGGAGTACCGTCATCTCGGGTGCGGTCAGTGTCATTAACTGCGCACGGTCCACCAACATCTCTTCTGCAGACACATTATACTGGTTCTTCATGTAGTTACGGAATCCGTCGGCTATTGGCTCCAGTACCGCGAAGGATTCTACATCGGTTTGCTCCTGTAAGGCATCACCACGTCCGGGCGTGAAAGGTACTTTCACATCATGTCCGCCGTCTTTTGCTGCCTTTTCTATAGCCGCGCATCCAGCTAGTACGATAAGATCGGCAAGTGATATCTTTTTTCCTCCAGCCTGTGCGCTGTTGAATCCTTCTTGAACACCCTTAAGTGCTTTCAATACAGTTTCCAACTGGGCGGGCTGGTTGACTTCCCAGTCCTTCTGCGGTGCTAGGCTAATGCGTGCACCATTAGCGCCACCACGCTTATCAGAACCCCTGAATGTCGATGCAGAGGCCCAGGCCGTTGACACCAATTGGGAAACGTTAAGCCCGGAAGCAAGTATCTTACTTTTTAGAGAAGCGATATCCTCATCATTGACCAGTTCATGTGTGATTCCAGGGATAGGATCTTGCCAGTTCAATTCTTCAGCAGGCACCTCTGGACCAAGATAGCGTGCACGTGGGCCCATATCTCGGTGTGTTAGTTTATACCATGCCCGCGCGAAAGCATCGGCAAACTCATCCGGGTTTTCGTAGAAGCGCCTGGAAATTTTTTCATAGGCCGGGTCCATACGTAAGGAAAGGTCGGTGGTTAGCATGAAAGGAGCATGACTTTTAGACGGGTCGTGGGCATCAGGAACTAAACCTTCACCGGCACCATCCTTAGGCTTCCATTGATGAGCTCCAGCGGGGCTTTTTGTGAGTTCCCACTCGTAGCCGAAGAGGTTTTCGAAGTAATTATTGCTCCATTTCGTAGGTGTGGTGGTCCATGCACCTTCGAGGCCGCTGGTGATGGTATCCCCGGCATTCCCAGTACCGTAAGAGTTCTTCCAGCCCAGGCTTTGCTCTTCGATGCCGGCCCCGGCAGGCTCAGCACTTACGTATTGGCCGGGATCAGCCGCTCCATGGGTTTTGCCGAATGAATGCCCGCCTGCTATAAGTGCCACCGTTTCTTCATCGTTCATGGCCATACGACCGAATGTTTCGCGGATGTCCTTGGCCGCAGCCACGGGGTCTGGATTGCCGTTAGGCCCTTCCGGGTTTACATAGATCAGTCCCATTTGGACGGCTCCCAGCGGGTTCTCCAGGTCGCGGTCACCGGTGTAGCGCTGGTCTCCAAGCCACTCTCCTTCCGGGCCCCAGTAGATATCTTCTTCCGGCTCCCAAACATCTTCGCGGCCTCCACCGAAGCCGAAGGTCTCAAAACCCATGGATTCCAATGCGCAGTTACCAGCTAGGATCATCAAGTCTGCCCATGAAATTTTCCGTCCGTACTTTTGTTTTATTGGCCAGAGCAGGAGGCGTGCTTTGTCAAGATTGGCATTGTCAGGCCAGCTGTTAAGCGGGGCAAAACGTTGGGTACCAGATCCCCCGCCCCCGCGGCCGTCGGCAATACGATAAGTACCAGCACTATGCCACGCCATACGGATAAAGAAGGGACCGTAATGGCCATAGTCTGCCGGCCACCATTCTTGTGAGGTCGTCATTAGGTCAAATATATCGTTCTTCACAGCAGCTAGGTCGAGGGTCTTGAACTCCTCGGCATAGTTGAACGCCTCACCCATCGGGTTAGACAGGGTGGAATTTTGGCGGAGGATGTTCAACTTCAATTGGTTCGGCCACCAGTCACGGTTGGCCGGCCCGGCGCCAGCGACATGATTTTGAACGCTACCCATAAATGGGCACTTGTTTTCACCATTGGCACTGTAACCTGCTGTGCCTGGAGATACATTTGGATGAGTGCTGTTTCCCATGTTTTATCAGTTTTAAAGTGTTTAAAAGCAAATTTAAAATAGCTTCTATTTATAAATTATATTTACTCATAAGTTAAACTTATGGCTATTCACTAACCCAGGGATTCTATTAATTTAAGGAATAATAGTGATTTGAAAAAGGCATTGAAGCATCAAGATAATCACCTTACCCGGACCGTAGCAGGCATGCGCAAAACAAAAATTCAAAACCCTTGTGATGACCTGCTACTAGCCAGGTAACCATAATTGATCCTGCCCGGACAATGCTGACCTATCCGGTCACCCACGTTTAGAATACCGCTGAAAATTCCTCTTCCCGGCTTCCCTTTAATTATGGCCAAGATCAAGCCAAGCATTACCTACGAAGGGAGTTCTTCGCAAAGCTTTTGTTCGAACAAAGCGTAAAAATACATCGGCGCATTTAATATATTGCGCTTCCAAAAAACCGAATCCATGGACTTTATAGATAACACACTTAATTATATCGATAAAAACGTGATCCAGTTTTGGCTTACCTTTATTGTCATCATCATCTTTATCGTTATACGGTCCGTCTTCCGTAAAATTGTGAAGCGCCATGCCCAAGCGAACAAAATGGCACATTCACGAGAAGTGTATGTAAAAAAACTGGTCAGTACGGCCCTCACGCTACTTTTCATTACACTCATAGGTATGGTATGGGAAATTTCGATTCAAGGGCTTTCCGTTTACTTTGCGTCCATTTTTACGGTAATCGGCGTAGGGCTGTTTGCCACATGGTCTGTTCTAAGTAATCTTACGGCGTCTGTAATTTTGTTCTTTTTCTTCCCGTACCGTATTGGTGGATATATCAAGATCATAGATGGAGATAATTCCGTGGAGGGCGAGGTCATGGACATCACGTTATTCTACATCAAAATACGTTCAGCCGAGGGGCAGGTATATTCTTTTCCTAATAACCTGGCCATTCAAAAGGCGATCTGTCAGAAATAATACCCCCGATCGCTATCCCTTATCCCTTCGGTCACCGGGGGGGAATCCGGCGTGCCAAACTAGCGGGCTGACGTCTCCAATTCAAACACATCAATACAAGATGCAGACTGAAAATCGGCCAACCCTGATGATCACACTTTATGTTGTAGTGGCGATTCATGAATCGCCACTACAACATAAATCGTTCTCGTTTGCAACTAGAATGACAGGCCAGTCAAGAATGAGGAATTTAGCATTTGCAATGCGGTTTTTTACAAGGGCTTTGATAAAGAACATCAAGCCATACACCACCTCGCAAGATAAAGCCGAAAAGTACGACCACTCCAATGGAACCCTTTGAAAAACTTTGCTTTCCCGTACATAGGAAGCTATAAGCAGCCCCCTAACCTTCGACACATAGGTTCCCACAGCCACCGGTGCGGAATGACGTTCATTTTTTAATCGAGTCCAGGTTCGCTAGTGTAAAAAACAGTCGCTTGCCTTGGGCAAGTGACAGCTATCCCAAGAGCCTCCTGTCGGCTCCAGGCTAATTGATTTGGCACTTATCAAATAATTAAAGACTTTTACCGTCTTTGGCCGGGTTATAAACCCTAGTGATCATTAAAAAGGCACAAGTTGCAAACTTGCACCAGTTATGGCCAAGAATTGGCCAATTTTGGGTTAGGTTGAAGAAACCCGCCAGGTTTCCAAAACCTGTCAACCGAGTTTAGGACAGGTCAGTTATGGCCGTACAGTTTGCCCTATTCACAATCCAATCGATCTTTAGATTTTGTAAGCTGGACACAATGGATATAATAGGCTATATTCGGATGTTCCCTGCCAGTTAGAACAAAACGGATGCGAAAAATATTTACCTTACTACTTATCATGGGATTTCTAAATAAACTCTTCGGACAAGCTGAAACTAAAGCCGGGTACCAAGCGGATTGGGCGTTCTATTTTTCAAATGTGGACGACAAATTAAGCTCCATTGCGACGGATTTGAATTTGGCCCGTGTAGCACCTATTAAAGGGCAGGAAAGCGTTGTATATGTTTCCATAAAAATGCAAGACCCCAAGGAAGATGGGCTCTCGAGCAATGAAGAAGCCGATAAACTTTGGGAAATAGAGGACAAAATTATTGCCGAATTTGATAATCATAAGCTGGTTTACACCTTTGCAGGTCGTTTAACTTCAAACGGGTCCAGGGACCTGTACTTTTTCGGAGAAGATACCATTCTCATGGAAAAACATGTATCTTCCTCAATGGCAAGTTTTCCGAGCTATGAATTTGATTTTGGGCATAAACCAGATAAGGAGTGGAGCGGGTACTTTGATTTTTTATATCCACTTCCAAGGCAAATGCAAGCCATTCAAAATCGAAGAGTACTGGAGCAATTGACCAACGGCGGAGATGACTTAGCTAAAGAAAGAGAAGTTTTCCATTGGATCTATTTCAAGACCAAAAAAGAGCTCGATCAGTTTGAAATCTTTACGAAAAACCAAGGGTTCAAAACTTTAAAAAAAGGTAAAGCGGCAAATGCAGACAAGTATGGATTTGTCATTCAAGTTTCAAGAATTGACAAGGTCGGGTACAATGAAATTGACACTTATACATTGGAACTTTGGGAAAGAGCAAAGGAGCTAAACGGAGATTATGACGGTTGGGAAACTTCCATTGAAAAATGAAAAACTGTGGATAATGACTAAGCTCACGCCGGTTTGGGATCTAATTAAAATAGAATTTGGAGAAATGATGGGGTTTTACCGTTTTTGGCCGGGTTATAAACCCTAAGAATCATTAAAAAGGCACAAGTTACAAACTCGCGCCAATCTAGGTTTAATACTCAATAGTACTCTTTGTCAAAATGCATCGAGCTGTAATTTTGAAGACGTAACCTATAGTTCCCAGACTAAACTTAAGATCAAAACCTATGGCCTCTGACCAAAAATTCGTGGATTTCGTCTTAGATCAAATTGAAAATGCCGGGGAGATCACCGCCAAGAAAATGTTTGGGGAATATGGTGTTTACTCCGATGGAAAAATATTCGCCCTAGTCTGTGATAATAAACTCTTCATAAAACCTACTAAGGCAGGGCGAGCGTTTATGGGTGATGTCGTTGAAGCACCTCCTTACGAGGGAGCAAAACCCAGTTTTCTCATTGAAGACAAAATTGAAGATAAGGAATGGTTAAGCGAGCTGGTCAGGGTTTCGGTAGAGGAATTACCTGCACCAAAACCAAAGAAGAAAAAGAAATAATCACCCGTCCATATCTCAGATCCTAAGGGAGCACTATTGTTGTCCCTATCGAAAAAAACCGCTGTCGTTCCAACCTCTTAAGATATCCAAGAGTCTTACTAGTATCTCGACCTCGTTGGAAATTTAAGATTTCTTCAAACAAAAATTTATTTCTTATCAATTATTAAGTAAAACAACAATGAAGACACAGCATTACATCAATTCCTTAATCTTGCTGGCAATTTTGATTCTCCCCTATCCAACATTTGCCCAGCAAAAAGAAGCACTGGATGGCGTACCCAAGATAGTTGGGAAAGGCTCTGTATCCTCTAGGGACTTTGAATTCAACTTTACATTTCATAAGGAATCCAAAACCTCTTTCTTTACTAAAGCACTGCTGCCGGGTTGGAGGCGATTGTCTATCGTCCAATCAAAGCAAAAGGATAATGGCCAATGGGAAGAACCCACGCTTGCCTCTTTTTCAGGAAAGTTCAGGGATGCCGACCCTTTCATAACTCCTGACCAATCCAAACTAATATACATTTCAGACCGTCCTTCAACCACCAAAAAAAACGATACCGATTACAGCATATGGTATGTAGAATTAACCGGCAAAAACAAAGAACCCCAATTATTGACGGGTGATTTCTACAAAGACATTCCAAGCCCTTCATATCCAACCATGGCATTAAATGGAAACCTTTATTTCTCTGCTTTTTCGCAAGCTGGAGGTAGCACCTTATATAAGTCAGTAAAAAATGCGGATGGGTATGGAGAGGCTATCGCACTTCCTTTTAATGACGCGAAATACATTGATCTAGATCCCATGATAGCGCCCGATGAAAGCTTCATAATTTTTGCTAGTAACAACAGGGCCGGGGTGGGTGGCCAGGACTTATTTGTGTGTTTTAATGACAATGGAGTTTGGAGCGAACCGGTCAACCTAGGTGATAAAATAAATTCAAGGGGCAATGATGGGCAACCAGGAATTTCATCTGACGGTAGAACATTATATTTTAGTACGAATAGAATGGAAGAAACTATTACCTATAAACCTAGGGAGAGAAAAATAACAAATTCAGAGTTAAAGAAGGAATTGGGAAGCATTTTTAATGGCTTTCCAAATATTTGGGAAGTAGATATTTCTGATATTCAAAAGTTGAGCCCTATAAAATCTTAAAACGTATTATGGCATAACGTAGCCAGTATAATTAAAAGATGGTACTATTGAATTCCATTTGGTTTTGCTCCATTTGCAGCATGCCCTAGCATCATTAAGGACAGCGTGCGACCCGTCGCCCGGATGTAAAAAAAGAAGCAGTCGCTTGGCTTGTGCCATAACCATCGGTTTAAGGAAATACATCGAATTTTAACTTTTCGTTTAAATCCCGGAGGGATGAAATTATAATAGAAAATCAATAAACACCGTACACTAACCCCGCAGGGGTGAAATCATATCACCCCTGCAGGGCTTTACCGTAGGAACTTCCCTTATCTATAATATTTCCACCCCTTCGGGATTAACAGGAACGGTTAAACGGAGGGCTATGGGCTTGGGCGAGTGACGGCTATCCCATAGACCCCTGGCCGACCACTGCGCGGTTGGTTCCCCTTCAGGGGCTTAAGGGGTGAGCGCTGGCCTTAATTAGGGCATCCTTGAAAATTAGATTTGATAATAAACGTCTACTTTTTCAGCAAATTAGGCGACATTTTTAAGATATTCCGGGTAGTGCGAACCTCGCAATGAGTAGTTTAAGCGGGTTTCCGTGGTTCTAAGTCCATGTTCATTTTCTTTTGCACGCCCATGCCATAGGCATCCCTTCGAGGAAAGAAAATGAACTCAAAGAAAAGGGCGCCAGCAACCAAGCCCATTTTTCCCGTTAAACACGCTATCCAGCCCCTACAGGCCGCTTACCTACAACCCTCAAATGGGCCGCGCTGTTCCTGGATGTCCCCCCTCCACACGCCACTTGAATTTTTAATGATACCCTAACTCAACGGCATTCGTCGGAGATTAGGCATAAGGCTGGCAGAATGTTAAATTGCTTTCTTCAATTTTTAGTAAATAATCAATATTTTGCTGTTATATACATCTTTCAAGTATTTGAGGTTGCAATAGACCTTAATGCAAACTGAACAATGACAAAAGGGGCATCAAAAGTGACGATCCATATGGTTTCGAGTCTTGACGGTTTTATCGCCAAGAAAGACGGGAGTACTTCATGGATGATGTCAACAGATAATTATGAACAAGGTGTGGCCTTAACGGATGAATATATTGCAGAGTTTCTAAAATCCATCGATTGTTACGTCATGGGTTCACAAACCTACGAACATGCCATGAAACTTGGCTGGCCCTATGGCGACGTTCCTGTTTTTGTGTTAACCCAACGGGAGCTGGCAAAAAATAGGGACAGTGTTGAGTTCTGTCCTGGTGATTTGGAAACACTTATCAACAATAGGTTAAAACCCAACTACAAAAACATTTGGATGGTAGGTGGGTCTGCGCTGACCAAAGACTTTATACAAAAGAAATTAGCGGATCAAATAGTAATGTCAATATTACCTATTATTCTGGGTGAAGGGATACTGTTCTTTGACTATATCGGTCAAGAGCAGCCGCTACACCTTCAAGACGTTACTGCTTTTAAAGACGGCATGGTAGAATTGACCTATGAAATAGTTCAATGATAACGCTAACATTAGTATAACGCAGTGAATCAAGTTTTACTTGGGGCATTATCAACAATTAACTCGAATCGTATAGTTCCGAAAATGACTTTTTCCCTGTCTTTTTCACCTTGTCATCTCATTAAAACAAACAGGGGTCAGCAGGAAAAATCGATACAAGATCTATGGACAACAGGAGAGTATGGAATACATAGAAAACGGTTTTTATCCCGCTTGGGTCCCACACCGGGATCGATCATTATTTGACATAAACGAACTGGCAAAACCAACTCACCAAATTGTGGCCGCGGCAAACTCTCTTATGGAAAGAATGGAAATTAATATTGCTGTGTACAAGCCTCATTATTTTAATGCGAAAAACCACTTGAAGGGCCTATGTTCGATCTTTGAAGCAGCAAAGCTTTGTGAAACAGAACTCAACTTGATCCGCAAAGTAGAAGAAGAACTCGAAAATAATATTGTCGTGGCCTATTCCAAACCACTTCAATACATCAAATGAGAGAAGGTGTAGGCCTCCTGTGAAACCATTTCCCCGGGGATTATGCTTGATGGTATACGATTGATAGAAAGGCATTTGTACCCGTTTATACTGAAAGAGGGCTGGAAGTCAACATCGCGTGAACTACCGGTCTTAGCGTCATTCACCGGGAGACTCTGAGTCACCGGTGAATGATTAGTTCTTAGAAAACCATCCTAACGCTTTGCCTCTACCGGGTCCCAAATGCCTGAGGCCGCCATCTCACGGGCATATTCGCTAAAATCCTTGGGTTTTCTTCCTAATACTCTCTCTACGCCATCCGTCACGTGGGCATTCCGGCCGTCCAAGAGTTCGGAAAACAGGTAATTGACTAGCTGTATAAAGGGCTTCGGAACGTTATGCTCTTCCATCATGGCCGAGTATTGCTCCAAAGTGACCGGCTGGAATGCTATTTCCCTGCCCGTAGCTTTGGATACCTGTGTTGCTACCTCGCTAAAAGTAAGCAGGCGTGGTCCTGTAAGCTCGTGTACCTTGTTGGTGTGTTCCTCTTTTGTAATGGCCTCTACGGCTACATCAGCAATATCATCGGTGTCAATGAGCGGGATCTTTGCTTCTGCCCTGGGCAGTGCCAGGTGCCCTGCTAAAATGGGCTCCAGCAGAAAACTCTCACTGAAATTCTGGTTGAACCAATCACAACGGATCACCGCCCAATCCACCCCAGAGTGGATGACGATCTCCTCGCACTCTTGGGCTTCTTTTTCTCCCCTGCCGGAAAGGATCACTAGCTTCTGAACACCCGCATCAACAGCCAATTGGCTAAAGCCCCGGATGGCTTCCTTAGCGCCGGGCAGGGCAAGGTCAGGTTGGAATGCGATGTAGACGGTGTCCATACCTTCAACGGCGCCCGGCCATGTATCACTGTTTTCCCAGTCAAACGCGGGAGATGCTGAGCGTGAACCCATACGGACCTCGTGTCCTTTTTTTACTAACCTCTCGGCCACTTTGCGGCCGGTTTTCCCGGTAGCCCCGAGTACTAAGATCTTTCTTGCTTTCATGATCATTGGAGTTTTTTTAATGATGATCTAAAGTTTGGATTATTTACGGCGTTCGTTTTATTCAAAAAGTATCCAGATCTATTCGAAAAGGATTATTTGCCTGGTTTGGGTTTTAATACTTCAGCTCTTAACCGCAGAGAACGCCGAGGAGGCCGCAGAGATTACCCTATTGGTTAAAGCTAACTACCAGTAAAACTTTATTATGCAGTAACTGCGGAGCGATATTCCGAGGGTGTAACCCCATACTTATTCTTAAATACCCTGGACAGGTGGGCGGGACTGGTAAATCCACATTGATAACCGATGCTACTGATGTTTTCATCTGAATATTTCAACAGGTCAGCTACCTTCTCCGTCCGCTTTTCAAGAATATACACGCCAGGGGTAGTGTTATAGATCCTCTTAAACTCTTTTTTGAACGAAGTGAGGCTATGATGGGTCAAATAGGCTAGGTATTGAAGAGGAAGGGGCTCACAGATGTGAGCTTCTACGATCTCTTTGAAGGTAAAGGTACGCTCTGAAAAAAGGCTCCGCATGACCTGGGTGATCAGCTCCGAATCTTTCGTTTGTAACAAGAGCAAAATTATTTCTTTTAGCTTCAAGACCAAGATATCTTCCGAGACCGCCTCTCGGTGATTGAAAAGATGTACGAGACCCAAAAAATATTGCTTCACTAGCTCAGAGGCCGCAGACTGTACAATGTACTTAACCACTGGCTTGTCCAATTCTTTCCAGTAAGGTGGTTTGGCATGTTCATACACTTTCAAAAGTAACTCACGCTGGAAGTGTACCACGATAGAGCTTACCCTTCCCTCCCCCTCCCGGTGCCCTGGCAACATTTGACCGAGCTTGTTTCCACATAAAGAAAGAATGACGTTACCCGGCTCTGCTTTGATATCTTCTTCTTCAACCAGGTACTGTTGGTCGCCGTCCATAATGTATGCAAAGCACGCTTCAGACGGTAGCGGAACCGGGTTTTGCATAGGGGTTTTCATGGTGATCCAGGTAAAAAGGGGAGTCCCAAAGAGCTCGATGGTCTTATGATCTAGTATCATGTCGTCAGCAGGTACAGGGTCTACCCGTAGGAACGGCACCTGTAACATAGGATACGATCAAACAAAGGGAGCGGTTTAAAAACATGATGAACCCTGGTATTGCCTCGTTTACCCAAGCCTGGTTGCTAATGTCCTGTCAAGCCTCAAATGACCTATAGCGATGTAGATGATGGGTTATATTTACCTGTTGAGGAGTTTTCGACAAGTTGGCAATAGGCAAGGGGCAGTAGGCAAAATAGGGGGTTGCCGATGGTTTATTGCTGACAGCTGAATTTGAGAGCAGGGCGGAAAAATAAGGTGTCCTCGAAAATTAGCTTTGATAGTAGGCCGTTTCATTTTGGTAAATTAAGCTACATTTTCAACGTGAGCTCGAAGTAAAAATGGGACTAGATTAAATAGCAAAGAAGATCCCTTAGTGATACTTTGAGCCTTAGTGCCTCAGTTTGTGCCATGAAGTTAAAGCGAAGTTCTTTAACATGCTGTACTGAAGATGATACAGTTCCACTTTAGTGGGATGGCGTATCGGTAACGCCTTACAGGAG
>JANQLQ010000038.1 GCA_028280565.1 Fulvivirga sp. | reverse complement strand
CCAAGCCTTGGAGGCGGATCCAAAGACCATCGATGCTTTATCGTACAGCTACACCAACGGCAACCAACTACTTTCGGTAACCGACTCGGCAGGCTGGTCGGGCTTTGCCGACCGGGGTACCGGGGCAGACTATGCTTACGACGATAACGGCAACATGATCCAAGACTTGAACAAAGAGATCACACGGATCACCTATAACCACTTGAACCTTCCGGATACCGTGCTCAAGGCGGATGGGAGCTACATTACGTACCTCTATGATGCTGCAGGGATAAAACTGGCCCAAGCGGTGTACAATACCTCGCATGAGCTGGTCAAAAAGACCGAGTACGTAGGAGAATTCATCTACGAATCAGCGGGTACCCCCGGTACGGAGCTAGCCTTCATCCACCACGAAGAGGGTCGCATCGTACCCAACCCTGTGGGGGATGGATACGATTATGAATACTACTTAAAGGACCATTTAGGGAATACAAGGGTGGTATTTACAACAAACCCTAAAACGACCCACTTCACGGCAACGATGGAAAGCGAGGCAGCGGCTGATGAAGAAGCCCTTTTCAGCAACCTGTCCGAAACGCGGGTGAAGTTCGCAGCTGCTTCCTACAGCCCCAACAAGGTGGCCCGGTTGGATGAGCAGAACCCGGTAGGCCCGGCGATCAGCCTGGCAGTAGGAGCCGGGGATACGGTACAGATCGAGGGGTATGCGTTCTTCGAAGGAGGCACGGGTTACAGCGACCCGGGAAACCTGCCTGCTTTCGTAGCGGCAGTGGCGGGAGCCTTTGGTGGGATCAATGGCAGTGGTGTACCTGCCGAGCAGGCAACCTTTAACCTGTTTGACAATACATATGGGATCATCGGGTTGCAAGGGACAGACGCTGATACCATACCAGCAGCGTACCTGAACTACATCTATTTTGATCAGAACATGACTTACAAAAGGTCGGGGTTCAAACAGGTCAGCAGCTCTGCCAATTTTAGTAAAGAATACGTAACTTTCCCGGATGATATTGTGATCGAAGAACCGGGTTTTATATACTGTTTTGTATCGATGGAAAGTGCTACAGGTCGCGTGTTTTGGGATGATTTCGAGGTGACGGTAGTGGAGCACCCGGTAGTGCAACGGGATGATTACTATCCTTTTGGACTTCAACATGATGGGGGATTTAACAGGGTGACCAGCCTGAAAAACAAGTTCCTGTATAATGGGAAGGAGTTGCAGGATGATCTTGATTTAGGTTGGTATGACTACGGGGTCAGGATGTTTGATCCTTCGATTGCCAGATGGAGTATGATTGATCCGGCAGCAGATTTAATGCAAGAATGGAGTCCTTATAACTACACCTTCAATAATCCATTGAGTTATATTGATCCTGACGGTGCCATACCATGGCCAATAAGGAAAAAGTATAAGACCTATAATCGAAAATCTGCACCAGATGATTATTTTGGAAACCCTAGGACAGGGCAAGGTTATTCAGCAGATTACAAGCATGCAGGTGTTGACTTGAATTTTGATGGCGGTGGAGATACTGATAGAGGGGCACCTGTTTTAGCTACTCATTCGGGTAAAGTAGTAGAAGTTGCTAAATACACCACTCATAATAATTCAGCTGGGACCTATATTAAAATTCAGGCACCAGACGGCTCTTTTAGGACAGTTTTTATGCACTTAGATGAAGCCAAAGTTGAAGTTGGTGATGTAGTTAAAGAAGGGCAAGAAATTGGAACATTAGGGGGTTCTGGATATGGTAAAAGAGATGGACATAAGGCACATTTGCATTACGAAATACGGAAAAAGGACGAAAATGGTAATTTTGTTTCCATAAATCCGCAAGACTCCAACGGCAATTTAATTGATCCACAGAACTGGATTGATAATCCATTAGAGGTCAAAATCATGAACCTTGAAGCTGGAATAAATAAATCAAACGCTAAGATTAGTCGTTTAGAAAAGAGAATAGCGGAGAGAGAAAGCCAAGGGAAGAGCACTAAAAACCTAGAAGCGAGATTGTCAATGACTAAGGACTGGCTTAGCCTTAAACAAAGTGTATTGGATTTTTTAAAATCTTTGAGATAAAATACTAATGAACAGATTTATAATAATTGTCCTAGTTCTTGTTGTATTTGGTTGTGCTAAAACTAAAAATGAGGAACAGCCTATTGCATCAGAAGCAACTGGGGAAGGGGTGGTTCAAAACCTTGTTGAAAAATCTTACCATACTGTCGATAGTACCCAAACGATTATACAAGACACTCTTTTTTCAGAGAGTTCTTTCAGGGTGGTCATTTCCAATGTTCCTTCAGATACATATGTTACTCAAACATACAGCGATGATCAAAAAACTAAAACCGATTACTATCAGGACATTGATAAGCAGGTGGCGGTTTTTCAGAATGATGTGCAATTAGTTGATACAATATTTAGTAAGAGCGGTTTTGACACTCATGTTGATAAAGAGTTTATACTCAACTCTATTTTTAAAAACTATTGGATAGATAGTTACAACTCAGAAAAGAATGAAATTAAGTTTTTTGGAACCTTAACGAAGCCAGAGACAGATTGGACATTTGCTTTTTACCATGTCTTTTCAATAGCCGAAAATAAGTTTACGGTGGAACCCTACATTGAAGAACGGATCTGAGGGGCTAAATTTAACCGTTCTGGTCGTAGCATCAACGCAGTGATGCTACGACCTATCTTCGGATAGGGCGTCCGCCCGGTCTACCTCGTCCCTCGTCAATTTGAAATACAAAAAACATCCCAATAAACACACCTCAAAAAACATGGGTTTCCAGGGCAGTCATGCTAAAGACTTCTTAGCACTACCCTTGAACGTAAAACTGCAATCCACCACCCTGTTGGTCTCCCCGTTGAAAAGTGTGTGCTTGCTTTGCGGGCTGATGAGTGCAAAAGTTGCGTAACCAGTGAACTCCACAACCCATTTACTACCTTCCCACCCCCATGGACCATAAGTGTTAACAATTGAATCACCTGTGTCAAAGCCCAGGCTCAACAGGCAATACCTTCATAGTAAAAATGAAAAGTTTCATTCATCGAAAATCTATGAAAGTATGAAAACGTATAGGCTCACTTTAATTCTATTGTTGGTGATGACTTACTCCGGCTGCGGGGATGATAGTGGCGAAACTTCTGCTGGTGCCGGGGGATGCCCATGGAATGGGAATTGTAGTAGTATGGCGCCCGAAGGTGCCTATGACTGTGACGGGAACACCCTCGTACAATGTATTGGGGGGTCTTGGGAATTTGTAGCATCGTGCAGTTCCTTTGCAAGTGGTGGGCGGTCCTGTACCTGTAAAGGGGGTTGTGGCACAAGCACCGTGGAGTGTAGTTTCGCCTTTGACGTCTGTGGTGGATTGTCATTTGAAACCTGCGGTCCAAATGCTACTGCCGTTGTTACGGACCGATGGCGATGCGTACCGAATTGAGTTAAGCTGTAAAGGTTGAATAACTTTTTAAAGTTACCTCGTAGCTAGAGGGTGAGGCTAGCACTAAAAACTCAATTAGCTGAACGGCTATAAAGCCTAATCCAAGATGACTGCTATTACAAGGGCCTCTCGACCCGGTGTGAGATAGAGGATCACACTTTTGACTTGTACAGCAAGCCGGCCAGTGGTCCCGATCAGAGTCCTCCCTTTCGAAGCGAAAGGGACTGTTTTGGTTTTTTCGGCGGTCGAGCGACTTTGGCTGCGCTACTGGCCTGCATAGACCTTTTGGCTAAGTCAATAGCGTAATCCATGACGCGATCCTTGCCTTCCAGTTCATCCTCTATCGTGTTTCGTACCCGATGATCGGGTTTTACACCATGCCCGTCATTTTCGGCGTTTACGTTCATTTTGTACACCACGAGCGGGATGGAAACTTTTTGTTGGGAATGCGGGAGGATGACGGTGTAGGATACCCCCGCAGTGGCTTGGAATTTGTTGCCTCCCACCTCTTCTCCAATAAAAACAGCGCCTGTACCGTGACGCATAAAAGAGGCAAACTCACCCGCAGCAGAAAAAGAATTCCCATTTGTTAAGATATAAAGCTGACCCTGGAAAGCGTTTTTCTTTGAAGTGTAGGTATCCCGCCCTTCATCATTCCTTGGTGTGTAATAATGTTCTTTCTCCTTTTTCACCCGCGTCCAGGACATTAGGTTTAGCCAGCCCACGCCCTGTTTCTTAAAATACTTTTTGTCCTTGATCTTGTTTGCGATCGTATATACTTCTTTGTACATCACAAATTCCTTATTATACAGGTAAGAGATAAGCTCTTGGGTAGGTACGGGCTCACCGCCGCCATTATCTCGAATATCTACGATCAAGTGCTTGACCTTTTCCTTTGCCAACCGGCTGAAAAAAGAGTTTAATTGCCTTTTATAATCTTTTTTTTTTAATTGCTTCGTATCAAAAGTCGGGAATTTTAAAATCCCGATCCCCTCGTTGATCGTAGCGTTAACGGCTTCGATGTTTTCTAAGGAGGTATAATATTGTACGATCTGCCCATCCAAGGTAATGCTATTGACCTTGACTTTTTCTTGCTTGCCTTCACCTTTCAAGACGACTTCATAACGATCCTTCGGACCGTAAAAAAGTGAGTGTTCCAGGCCAAAATAAGAAGATAGCTCCTCGTTGGGCAATGAGAGGTTGTTCCCGTCCCGGGTGACGAAGGGGCGCAACGTTTCAAATACTTTTGCCATAGGTATGCCGTCGATGGAAACGATCTGCTGGCCTATCATAGGTTCATACTGTGCTGAGAAAGATCCTCTTACATGAAACGTGTCTTTGTATTTATATATCTGTAATGGAAAGATCCTGTGTGAGTTGCCGAATTTTGGGTAATGCACTTTGGTATGACCGTTTTTGATCGTAGAATTCAGTGGAGCTACTGCTCTAAAAAATTCAAGGGATGTCATGGAATCTTCCAAGGCTAGGCTTGTTTTTTCAAACCACTGGTCTAATTCATTTTCAGAGACATAGACATATAGTCCAGCATGCAGCGTTTCCAAATTTCTTTTTAAAATGGTAAGGTCTTCTTGCAAAAATGCTTTGTTGATCATGTCCTGGGCATACGAATCGAATGCCGAGAAACTAAAAGATACAAAGACGAAGAGAAGGCATACCTTGGAAAGCCTTCTGATGCTTTTCATACACTTGTAGAAACCCTTGTTGGTGTTGAAGTTCAAAATTGATCTTTTATGAAGTCAATACTGGTAAGCCAGCTTTCTTTGACGAGGTCTGCGGCCTGTAAAGGATCATTATGCTCTAGGGCGTGAATGATGCGGTTATGATAGGAAGAGGACAGTTTCGATAGCTCGCTGTTTTTCATATAGTAGAATTCATATAAGAATACCCGGATCTTTAAGTCAGCTAATACTTGCTCCAGTACTGCGTTACGATGTTTGCCCAGTAATAGGTCGTGAAATTTTAGATCTTTCGTTACGATCACTTTGGCAGAAGAAGCTTTCGCGATGCTCGCCTGCACACGCTTCAATTGCTCGATATCTTGCGGATCATACTGTGACATACTCACCGCTAAATGTTCTAAATTGGCGATCACGGGATAGATGTCCGCCGCTTCGGCTTTATCCAGGTGGGGGAGAAAGAACCCTTTGTTAGGAATGGCTTCTACTACATGGACCTGTTGCAATTGTGTCAGGGCCTCTCGAATAGGAGTGACGCTAACCCCCAACTCTTTGGCCAGTGTAGGGAGTGATAAGCGTTCTCCAAAAGAAATACGACCGTTCAACATTTGATCCTGCAAATATTCTTTCACCTGGTTGCGCAGTGATACTTTTATGATCATGGATCAAATATAATATATCGTATACGATTTTAGAATACATCTTAAATTAAATTTGCAGTTTGTATGGTGATGCCTTTTTTATGGGTATGGTCCCGCAGTTGACCTTTACGGGCGCTTTGCATTCTTCGTGGTAGAAATTTAAACCGAGAAAAGCGCTAAAGTGCCTGTGTCATAGAGATGGTTTTTGTGAATTTACAGGCCCAGGGCGTGACTTTCATCTTCTGTGAGCAGCCGGGACTTGATCACAAACCGGTAGCCCAAGGGAATTTCCAATGAAAAACTTGCGCCCCTTCCTTCGGTGATGTCGACAGTTAAATGGGTGTGCTTCCAATAGTCAAACTGTGCTTTATTCATATAATAGTTGACCCCGGCCAACTGTCCGAGCAAAACATCACTTTCGTCTAAGTACATATCCTCTCTTTCCAGCAGCATGGGGGAGGAACCGTCACAGCAGCCCCCGCTTTGATGGAAAATGAGTTCTCCATGTTTGTCCTGTAGTTTTTTGACCAACGCTATGGCCCGGTCCGTTATGGCTACTCTTTCGGCTTTCATATCGTATAAATTAGGATAAAGCGCGTTGTTGCATTACATCTCTGATCTCATCGATAATTGCCACGTCATCGATCGTAGAGGGAATGTCAAAATCTACACCGTCAGCAATGTTTCTTAGTAATTTCCTCAGGATCTTTCCCGAACGGGTCTTGGGCAATCGTTTTACTACTTTTACCTCTTTAAAAGAAGCTACAGCACCTATCTCATCCCGGATAGACTGCACAATTTCTTGTTGTAATTGCTCTTCACGGGTCGTTTGCCCGGACTTTAATACGATCAACCCCAAAGGTCTTTGTCCCTTTACCTCGTCAGCAACACCAAACACGGCACATTCTGCTACCGAATCATGTGAAGCCACTATTTCTTCCATTTCAGCCGTGGATAACCTGTGCCCGGCCACATTAATGATATCATCGACCCGCCCGGTGATAAATATATATCCATCTTCGTCTTTATACCCGCCGTCGCCGGAAAAATAATACCCTTCGAAGCGTTCCAAATAGCCTTTTTTAAACCGGACAGGATTTCCCCAAAGGCTGGTGAGTGTACCGGGAGGGAGCGGAAGCTTCACGGTCACATAACCTTCTTCCCCGGGAGCGGCCGGGTGGCCTTTTCCCGTCAAAATGTGGATGTCATACCCGCATACCGGGAGGGAAGATGAACCGGGCTTTACCTTTTGCAGTCCTACCCCGGCCATATTGGCGATCATAGGCCATCCTGATTCTGTTTGCCACCAGTGGTCGATAACGGGTATGCCCAGTTTTTCCTCTGCCCACTTCAAAGTAGCTACATCGCAGCGCTCACCGGCCAAGAACTGGTACTTGAGGCATGAAAGATCAAATTTCTTTAAAAGCTCGCCCCCGGGGTCTTCTTTTTTTATGGCTCGTATCGCTGTGGGAGCGGTAAACATTACCTTTACGCTGTGCTCGCTGATTACCCTCCAAAATGTGGAAGCATCCGGGGTTTTGATGGGCTTACCTTCAAAAAGCAGGGTTGTATTTCTATTCAGCAGCGGGCCATAGGCGATAAAGCTATGTCCTACTACCCAGCCTACATCACTTGCCGCCCAAAAGGTGTCGCCCTCATCTACGCCATAAACATATTTCATCGAGAATTTTAATGCCGTAGCATACCCCCCGGTGTCCCGGGTGATCCCTTTAGGCGTACCCGTAGTACCAGAGGTATAAAGTATGTACAGGGGATGGGTAGAATCCAATTCCACGGGACTGGCAGGCTCGGCGGCAGATTTTAAGGCGGTATAGTCTACATCATACGGCTTGGAAGGAATTTCCACACCCCCACGGTCAAAAATAACGACGTGGCTGGGTTTATGTGCCGCACTTTCTATGGCCGAATCTACCATAGGCTTGTAGGGAATGATCTTTTCGATCTCTATGCCATGGGAGGCCGTAAGGATCACTTTGGGATTACAGTCGTCAATCCTTATGGCCAGCTCATGGGGCGCAAACCCGCCGAATACCACTGAATGTATGACACCGATTCTCGCACAAGCCAGCATGGCGTATAAGGCCTGTGGGATCATGGGCATGTAAATAATGGCAGTATCTCCCTTGGCCAGGCCTAATTTTAAGAGTCCCCCGGCAAGCTCAGCCACTTCTGATTGTAGCTGGTGAAAGGTGATGTATTCTTTGGCTTGTGTTACAGGTGAATCATAAATGATGGCATTTTGCTCTCCAAACCCATCTTCCACGTGTTTATCAATGCATAAATAGCTTATGTTAAGCTTTCCATCGGCAAACCACTGGGGATAACCAAAATCATCTTTCGAAAGAATATTTGTCGGAGGGCTGTACCAGTCCAGCTTGGTAGATTGCTCTTTCCAAAATGCGGCAGGGTGTAGAATGCTATGCCCGTAAATATCGAGGTAATTCATATCAAGGGGTTATAAAGGAAATAGGAAATCAGAAACCAGGAATAGAAAAGGGGAGGAGTATCAAATTAAAATATTCGATTTTTTGCGGCTTCAATTGCCAAAATCAATATTCCACCCCCTCCAATTTCCTATTTCTGATTTCAGCTTTAATTATGATTGACTAAAAGAACCCTAGCGCATTCTTATCATAGGAGATCAACATATTTTTGGTTTGGCGATAATGATTCAACATCATTTTATGGGTCTCACGCCCGATGCCGGACTTTTTGTATCCACCGAATGGGGCATGTGCCGGGTAGGTATGGTAGCAATTCACCCACACCCTGCCAGCTTGTATGGCCCGTGAGATCGTGTAGGCTTGGTGAGTATCTCGTGTCCATACTCCTGCTCCAAGTCCGTATAAGGTATCATTGGCAATGGCTATTGCTTCCTGTTCATCCTTGAAAGTAGTGACACAGGCTACGGGCCCGAAGATCTCTTCCTGGAATACACGCATCTTGTTGTTGCCCTTTAGCAGGGTGGGTTTAATGTAATAACCTCCTTCTAATCCTTCAATATAGGCGGATTCACCACCGGTAAGCACTTCACACCCTTCCTCTTTGCCTATGTTAATGTAATTCAATACCTTTTCATATTGATCGTTCGAGGCCTGGGCGCCCATCATGGTGGTAGGGTCCATAGGATGTCCCAGTTTTATGGCATTTACACGCTCTATAACGCGCTCGATAAATTTTTCATAGATGTTCTCTTGGACGAGTATCCTGGAAGGACAAGTACAGACTTCGCCTTGATTCAAAGCAAACATAGCGGCGCCTTCCAAACACTTATCAAAAAACGCGTCGTCTGCATCCATGATATTATCGAAGAATACGTTCGGTGACTTTCCACCCAGCTCTAACGTGACCGGGGTGATGTTCTTAGAGGCGTATTGCATGATCAATTGGCCGGTGGTAGTCTCTCCTGTAAAAGCTACTTTGTTCACCCGTTCGTTAGAAGCCAAAGGTTTACCGGCTTCAGGCCCGAATCCATTGATAATGTTGAGTACACCGGCAGGAAGGATCCCTTCGATAAGCTCCATTAAGACAAGGATACCTACAGGAGTTTGTTCTGCGGGCTTTAGTACAACACAGTTACCGGCAGCCAGTGCGGGGGCTACCTTCCATGTGGCCATCAGTATGGGGAAATTCCAAGGGATGATCTGGGCGACCACACCCAGGGGCTCCATGATGTTCATAGATACCGTAGACGCATCTAATTCACTAGCCGTACCTTCTTCTGCGCGTATGACCCCGGCAAAATAGCGAAAATGGTCTATGGCTAACGGAAGGTCGGCGGCCAGCGTTTCACGGATCGCCTTACCGTTATCCCAAGTTTCGGCGCGTGCCAATACTTCGAGGTTTTCTTCCATGACATCTGCAATTTTTAATAATAGGTTGCTTCGTTCCGTTGCAGATGAGTTATTCCATTGTGGAGCCGCCGCCCAAGCTGCGTCAAGGGCTAATTCCACGTCTTCGGCCGTAGACCGGGCCACTTTAGTGAATGCCTGTCCATCCACCGGCGAGGTGTTCTCAAAATACTCACCCTTGACCGGGGCGGTCCATTTACCGCCTATGTAGTTTTCATACTGGTTTTTAAATACGGGTTTGGTCAATGCCGAACTGGCAGGTGCTGATACTTCGCTCATAATTAGTAAGTTTTAGGTTGTATACTTTTGTTCTTCTTGTCGGTTATGGACTTGTTCAAAATCTACTTGGGACAAGAGATGCTAAAGATAGAATACTGCAAACGATTGCGATTGCTCAATACTATCAAGCTTATGTACAATCCTTGCAAATTTTGGAAAGTGGGAGTTTTGTAGAAGGTATTGATATTCAATTTTTAATTCATATGTTATTTATTTTGATTATTTTACACTATATAAAATATTTTGTATGCGTCTCCCTAGTAAGTTGTTGAATAATAAGAAGATTGAGAGCCTAGTGGAAAACCGGACATCTTACACCTTAAATAATGCAGAGATGTTCATATTCGAGACTATGGCGCCTGCAGAACAAGTATTGTTGAAATTTGATCGGCCTGTGATTGCCAGTATGCTGCAAGGAAAAAAAGTAATGCACCTCAAAGACCAGGAGTCATTTACGTTTTTACCGGGAGAATCCCTCATATTACCTGCCGATGAGCCCATGTGCATTGATTTTCCCGGGGCCAAAATGGATGCTCCCACACGATGTATGGTGATGACCGTAAGTGAAGATAAGATCAATGAAACCTTAGCATTACTGAATGAGACCATGCCCAAGGTGGAAGGCGACGAATGGAACTTTACCGGCCACAGTTTCCATTTTGCGGATGATAAGGCACTCTATGGCATTGTACAGCGGTTGCTTTTTATCTTTGCCGAAGATCATCCCTCCAAAGATGTTTTTGCAGATCTAATGCTTCGCGAGTTACTCATCCGGATCTTACAGGCCGAAACCCGGAAAGTCCTTACAGGCGAGCCTGGGAAAAACGGCACTCATCATCGTATTGGGTACATTATTGAGCACATACGGCAGAATCTTGACAAGCCAATATCCATTAAAGAGCTGAGCGATCTGGCCTGTATGAGCGAATCGAATTTCCACAGGACGTTCAGGAATGAATTAGGCATATCGCCAATTGATTTTATTAATGAAGAACGCATTAAGCTAGCTACCCACTTGCTACATAACCGGGACGTAAAGATCAAGGAAGTGTACTTACAATGTGGGTTTAATAGTCCTTCGTACTTTACTCGCTTATTCAAAAAGAAAAAAGGCTTTTCTCCCAAAGAGTTCCAAGAGCTGTCAAACAATACAGGCTCCGGTATGCCTGCTGATCTTTATGAGCTACAGGCAGATCAGCTGGTTTGGAACAGGATATAAGTGAGATAACATAAATCAGTTTTTTTTAGCCCGGTAAAACCAAAAATTAAAAATGGATCGTCATTCCGGCCGGTGGTATGGGTGCGGATTTCTAGGAGAGCCGGAATCTGCTGGGCCGTGGTACGCGAACCGTTCTTTTTGTATTTGTAGCGGGAGTTTCGGGTTGAGGCATAGTAAAAATGTATCTAAAAAGGAAAAAAAACGTCTTTGAGAGGCTTTTGAGCGGGTTTTGGAGTTGAAAAGCCGCGGCAATCCCCTCACATAGGGGGACCGTTGCGCCTTTTCCTACCCCTTAGCCTGCAAAAATGGCTGGTAGTGATAATAAGTATTTGTTTTTGAGTTTGTTACATCTGAAACTCACGATAAGTATACTAAGTTTTCGTTTCGCGACTTCGCAGATTCTTGTTTTCTCTTGCACCTTCCCGCAGGCTGACAGGAATGACTTCCGCGGGCGCACTTTTTTATAATTCGTTCCTATCCTCGGCGAATTCGGTAGTAAACCGTTTTTGCTGCCTTCTTTAGAGACTTGCATGAAGGGTTAGTGGAGCCTTATTTTGGTCATTGGTTGTAAACGAGAACGCCCGGATTACAAATCCTATTGCCACGATCAGTACGCATTACGCTATACGCTACGCTAAATGCTCACTAGGGTGAAAAATGAGTAGGTTCGACCCCTTAAATTGGTCAGTGTTTGCAACGCGGACCATTGGGTACTGCCGGGCACTGATACCAGCATTGGTAATGTGGGCATCCAACGCACGCCGTGATCAAGACTGGAAACTTCCCCTTATCATCTCCCAGTAAGTCACGAGAATATGCTTGTCATAACTCTGCCGAAAAGCTTTTTCAAACCTTCATCGAAGACCTTCTTACGATCAAGTTCGTCTGTAATGTTTTGGTGATCGGTTGGATAAGCTCATCTTCACCGGCTTCTATCTCTTTGATCAGTAGTCGTGCAGCCTCTTGACCCATTTCAAAACCAGGCTGGTCTACAGTGGTCATAGTGGGTTCTGTGAGCGCGGTAAAGCGCCAATTGCTGAAGCCTACCACGCCGAACTCTTTGGGTAACTGCAGGCCTTTTTCTTTGGCCGCCAGCATAGCGCCTAATGCAGAGATGTCGTTGCTGGCAAAAACCGCATCAGGGGGCTCCGGTAAATTGAGAAGCTTCGTGGTCAGTGCTTTGGCAGGCCGTTCATCATCGGCCAAATTTTCGTATACCACGTACTCCCGGTTAAAAGGCAAATTGCTTTCTTCCAGCGCCCCCCGGTACCCATTCAGACGTTGTTGGCTGATGGCCAAATTCTTAGCCCCGGCTAGGTGTGCGACCTTGGTAAACCCTTGCTCAATCAGGTGTTTCGTAGCGCTGTAGGCAGCCCCATAGTCATCTACGATCACTTTGCTCGTATTCAAGCTTTCACATACCCGGTCGAAAAACACCATAGGGATACCCCGTGAGTGCAACGACTCAAAATGGTCATACTTCAGTGTATCTTTTGACATAGAAATGAGGATACCGTCCACCCGGTTATTGAAAAGGGCTTTTGTATCCATGACCTCACGCTCATAAGACTCATTGGATTGCGCTACGATCACGCTGTAACCGGCATTATACGCAATATCTTCGATCCCGCTAATGACGGTAGAAAAGAACCAGTGTACAATCTGCGGGATGATCACCCCGATCGTATTTGATTTGCTATGCCGTAGGCTAAGGGCAATGCTATTGGGTTGGTAGTTAAGCTTTTCTGCGAGTTCGGTCACCGCCTTTTTCGTTTCCGGGCTTATATCCGGGTGGTCTTTAAGGGCCCTGGACACTGTAGAAGGGGAGATCCCCAGCTCTCTTGCTATATCTTTTATCGTTACTTGGCTGCTGCGCATAATAGGGTTGAATTCAACATCAAAACAAATATAAGCCAAATACTCATCATGCAGAATTATCGCAGATCTATCTCCTTGAGGCACAACCTTGTTTAACAGTCGTAAAAAGACATTAAACGTTAATTTTTCCGCAAACGTTTGCGATCTCGTTTTCGTTAATTTTTCGCAAAAAACGCTGGTTTTGAGTAGGGTAGGTGCATAATTTTGATAGGTTTTAAAGTCCAAATTCAACCTTTAAAAAGCACTTGTTTTATGAAGAAAAATTTACGCGTTCTAATCCTCATCGGCAGTCTTTTCCCTGCTGCACTGTTGGCTCAAAAGACAGTGACGGGAAAAGTGACCGATGCAGCGGACGGGATGCCCTTACCTGGGGTCAACATCCTGGTGAAAGGAACATCTACAGGATCCGTAACCGATTTCGATGGCAACTTTGCAATAAACGTCACAGATGATGCCGTGCTGGTTTTCTCCTTCGTGGGGTTCCAGTCTCAAGAAATATCGGTAGGCACACAAAGTATTATTAATATCCAGCTAGGTCAAGATATTACTCAACTGGGAGAAATTGTCGTAGTGGGATATGGGGTACAATCCAAGAGAGAAGTGACAGGTTCGATCTCCAAAGTAGGAGGGGAGGAACTCCAGTCGATCGCTGTGCCCAGTTTTGAAGCGGCGCTCCAAGGTAAAGCCGCAGGGGTACAGGTGATCCAGGGCAGTGGTACCGCAGGCGCAGGTTCTATGATCCGCGTACGTGGGATCGCTTCCCTGAGTGCAGGGGGTGACCCGTTATATGTGGTGGATGGTATTCCCATTACACAAGACTATTTTATCAATGATAACCGGGGCGCTTTTAATAACAACCCCTTAGCTACCATTAACCCAAACGATATTGAATCTGTAGAGATCCTTAAGGATGCCTCTGCTGCGGCCATTTATGGTTCCAGGGGTGCCAACGGGGTGATCCTGATCACCACAAAACGTGGAAAGACCGGGAAACCTACTTTCAATTTCAGCACCAGGGTAGGGATCACACAAGCAGCCCGTGAGGTAGACCTGCTCAACTCCGAGGAATGGTTGCAACTGCGTCAGGAAGCTTGGGAAAATGATGGGAATGTAGGATTGGCAGAACTGCCGGGACTCCTTACCTGGGAAGAAGCACGTGCCAACGATACGGATTGGATAGACCTTACCACACAAACAGGGATCAGGCATGAGTATAACCTGAGCATGACCCAAGGAAATGACAAGCTGACCAGCTATGTAGGGGTATCCTACAGTGACAATGAAAGCTTTTTAGTTGGGAACAGCTACGAGCGGATCAGTGGAAGGGTGAATTTGGATTATAACATCCTTGATAATTTAAAAGCATCCTTGAACACCTCCCTCAGCCAGGGTATCAATAACCGTGTAAGTGGTGCTTGGGACGGGGGACTAGGTGCTGCCATGTCAGACGCCTTGGTGATCTACCCCGTGAGAAATGACGATGGAAGTTACTTTACAGGCGGTAATAACCCCGTACGCCGTCAGGACTTGCTGGATTGGCGTACCCGGGAGAACCGATCACTGTCTACGTTAACCTTTACGTACACGCCCATAGACAGGCTCCAACTCAATGTTTCCGGGAGCTTGGATTATATGGACATCCAAGATGAGCAATTCGAGCCGGCGGAATTGACCAATAACGAAAGTGTGGCAAGAAGATTCCCTACATGGGTAACCAACTATACGCTTAACGCCACCGCGGCTTACGATTTTAATATACAAGAGGATCATAATTTCAAAGTATTGGTTGGGGCTGAGTACCAGCGATCGTTAACAGAAAGCTGGGATCGTATTGAGGCCTTTGGTGTAGACGGTCCCCTCAGGGATGATCCTTTTATCCCGGATAGGTTTCAGTCAATTGATGGTGGCGAAGACAGTGTTCAAGTCGATAATCCCGTGTATACAACGGCGCCCGACCAGATATGGACTTTTATGAGTTACTTTTCCAGGGTCAATTACAATTATAAGGACAAAATATTTCTGAAAGGTTCGGCAAGGGTGGATGGCTCTTCTCGCTTTGGTAGTAACAACCGGTATGGTTTTTTCCCAAGCTTGGGAGCGGGATATGTTATCACCGAAGAAGATTGGTTCCCTTCCTCTGACGTAGTTAACTTCTTAAAGATAAAGGCCAGCTGGGGGATCACCGGAAATGCGGATATTCCTAACTACCAGCGCTGGGGAACCTTCCAGCGACGAGAAGGTAACGACGGTAATCCTTATAACCAAGAGCCCATCATTTTCCCGGTTCGCCTGGAAAACCCCGACTTACAGTGGGAGGTGCAACGTACTTATGACTTTGGTTTTGAGTTAGGGTTGTTTGATGACAGGATCACCACAGAATTCGCCTATTTTGACAAGAACTCCACAGACGTATTGATAGACCGTTTAGTACAGGTTTCTACCGGTTTCGAGCGATTTTTTGAGAATGTCGCCGAGATCAATAACCGGGGAATAGAAATTAGTTTAAGGACTCGCAACCTAGTAGGTGACTTTAAGTGGAACACGGAGATCAACGCTTCACGCCTGGACAACGAGGTGATCGACATTGGGGCAACCCCTCCTGATGCCATTGCCGGTTCCGGGGATACCCGTGTAGTAGAAGGGATGCCCGTAGGGGTGAACTTTCTCAATAGGTTCTCCCATGTAGATCCTGACAATGGGCTGCCTGTCTTCTTGGATATCGACGGAAACGAAACCTACGAGTTTAATTTGGAAGACAGGGTGCCTGTAGGAAGTGTAGTTCCTGACTGGACCGGGGGTATCACCAATACCTTTAGCTATAAGAATTTTGACCTAAGTGTGTTGTTTACGTTCACCATTGGCGGTAATATTTACGATGATTCCGGCAAACGCCAGTTAGGAGTAGTTTCCGACTGGAACATGCGCAGTGAGATTAAAGATCGATGGAGACAACCCGGTGATATTGCCAAATTTCCCAGGCTAACAACAGACTCTAGAACTTACGGTGGTCTACCCAGCTTCTGGAATTTGAATACCACTCAATTCCTTTACGATGCCACCTTTGCGAGGTTAAGGAACCTTACTTTAGGATATAACCTTCCTGCAGAAATGGTGGATCGCCTGAAGCTTAGGAGTGCACGGGTATTCTTCAATGGAACTAACTTATTAACGTTCACGGAATTCCCCGGTGCTGACCCGGAAATAGTAAGGGATCACGAAGGAAGGCAAGGAAGGAACCTAAGCCCTAATGTAACTTACCTGACCGCCCCGCAAGAGCGTGCGTTCAGTATCGGATTAAACATTGGCTTCTAAATGTTAAAAACAATGAAATTATATAAATATATCTTTTTGATCTTCTTGGGTGCCACCGTGGCTTGCGATGACCTGTTGGAGATTGAGCCCGAGGGGGAGATCATCGCTGACGAGGCTTTACAAAACCCTCAAGATATGCAAGACTTGCTGAATTCAGCGTACGATGCCTTGAGAGGTGAAGGAGGAGACTTTTTAGGAGGGCGTATCCAGTCTATCTCTGAAGTAATGGGGGATAATATCGATGGCAGCTTGAATAATTTAAATAACGCGGATTTTCGATCTTTTTACGATAAGACCACCTCATTTTTTACAGGCTATACACAGAACATGTTCGACGAGCCCTATTTCGTTATCTACAGGGCTAATGTGCTACTGGAAAACTTAGATGTGTTAGAGGCAGGGTCTGATAACGCCCGGCGAATAGAAGGAGAAGCTAAATTTTTACGGGCGATCTGCCATTTCGAATTGATCCGGTTGTTTGCACAGCCGTATGGTTTTACCCAGGACAATTCACACTTAGGCGTAGTACTGAGAACAGAGGCTTCTGCCGAGTCAAGAGACAGGAATACCGTGGCGGAAGTATACACACAAATTGTCCAGGATCTTGAAGATGCCGTTGGACTGCTTCCGCAATCCAACGGGGTATATGCCGATACTTGGGCGGCTAGGGCTTATTTGGCCAAGGTGCATTTTCACCGCCATGATTTTCGCCAAGCGTTCGACTTAGCCGATGACGTACTGACCCAAGGGCCTTATCAATTCAATACCAGCGCAGATGAGTATACAGAACGCTTCTCGGAGGCCGGTTCCCGGGAATCCATATTTTTTATGATCAGTACTGGGGTGAATGACCACCGTGGCACCCAGTTTTCCACTCATTTTCGATCTGACGCGGAAGATCCCCCTACGTTAAGGATTGCCCCGGCATTCCATGCTATTGCAACTTCCAACCCCAATGACCTACGGGCAAGCTGGTATACCATTGAAAATGAAGGGCTGGGAAGTCAAGCCATTTCTATTACGAAGTTTGACAGTATTGATTTCTTCAATTTGCCTTTAATGCATGTAACTGAGCTGAAGTTCATCCGGGCAGAGGCTGGAGCGGAACTCGGTGGCGCTGCGGAACTGGCCGTGGCTGTCCAGGACCTTAATGATATCCGGGGTAGGGCCGGCTTAGCTGAACTTTCTGGAACCATTGCAGCCGCTGTGCTCCTGGACAATGTAAGGGAAGAAAAAAGACTAGAATTAGTCGCAGAAGGGCAGCGATTCCATGATTTAAGGAGACGAGGAGCCAATGGAGAAAACAATCTGCTGATCCGAGGCTCGGCCTGGGATTGTCCCGGTATGTCCGTTCAATTCCCGGACTCAGAAATTGCCGGAGCAGGGGGGGTAGAAGTGTTTACACCTAACCCAGAAGGAGGCTGTTAAATAATATAAAAAGTTGAGAACAATGAAAAAATTGAATAAATATAAATCCCTTGCATTATCGTTAGTGATCACTATGGTCGCTTTACAAGGATGTATCGACGAAGCCCCGGATATTGGGGAGCCTTTTGACAGGCTATCAAATTTAGCTGGTACATGGGAGTTACAAAAGTTGACGCTAAACGATGAAGATGCGGTGAGAAAAGGATTTCCTGCTTTTGTGCAATCTGTTGATATTACCAATTTGTATCCTTTTACGGATGTGAGTTTGACACTGAACCTGGATGAAGAAGGAAACCCTTCTACCTTTGAGGTCAACACGGGAGGAGCGCCTAATTATTTTGGTGCGGAATCCGGCAGTTGGTCGGTAGACGACCTAGGGGCTCCTGCAGAGATCAATTTTGCGGGGGGGAATACCATAGAGTTGACCACTTACCTTGGTTTGACAGAAGGCGCCTTAACGGTGAAATTTGTGAGGTATGAGACAAGATCTAATGGTGACCGGGTCTCTTTTTTGAGTTATGAGTATGAATTTGTAAAGCAATGAGAGCAATAAAAAATATAGTATTTCTTTTGATCATTTTATGCATTGGACGACCGGTTTTATCTCAACAGGTGACCACCTCACCGGCCGTTTTCACTGCAGAGGATGAAGTTACATTTACAATAGATGTCACTGGTACTGACCTTGAGGGTTACACCGCAGAGGTTTGGATATGGACTTGGGTTGCAAACTTACCTGAGCCAGAAGGGGATGCTCCTACAAACGTCAATCCAGCTACCGATGATCAGTCAGCTGCATTGGTCACTAGGAACTCGGAAAATCCTAACGTCTATACCTTTACCATGGTGCCTACAGCATTCCTTGGCAAGGACCCGGCAGATTTCATAGAACTGGGTATAATACTGAAGGGTAGAGATTGGGGCGATGGGCAAACCAGTAATATTCTACTTCCGGTTCAACCCTTAATATTTGTCCCTACCGAAAATCGAAACTTCCCGGTGAAGTTTACCCAAGATGACATTGTGACGCTTAACTACGATCAATCTTTAGCGTCTAATGCGGCAGTTGCAAGTCAAGATGAACTTTATGTTTACTTGTTCTACACAGTAAGAAGGGTTGATGGGACGGTTGACACAGATATTCCTTATACCGCCTGGGATAACGTAGGTTCTTCAGAGGAACTGAAAGCAACAGATCAGGGTAATGGATGGTTTTCGCTTTCAATTCTTCCGACGGACCTTTTTGAGCTAGAAGCAGGAGAGCAGCTTATCAGGATAGGCTACATTTTTAGAAATGCAGCCGGTGATGTCGAAGGATCAATTGGTGAAGCTTTTGTGACGATTTTAAACTAATGTAGCATGAGTTTTAAAAATATTTTAATTAAAACACTGGCAATACTACTCATAGCCAGTGCTTGTGAACAAGAAGAATTTACAGGAACAGGACTGGAAAGCCTAAGAGAATTTACACTCACTCCTGTACCAGGTGCAAGGATTAACCTGAGTTCAGTGGATCGGCAGGGTGAATTGGTTATAAGCTGGAGCCAGGCGCGATCGGGGTTTGATTCACCAGTTACCTATACTTGGATGCTGGATGAGCCGAACGGAGATTTCTCCGATCCATTGATCAGTAGTCTTTCTGATAATGACGGTTCAGCGACAACGATCACTTTCACTAATGAACAATTAGATGATTTTTTAGAAGGTCGAGGGCTTGATATTGGAGAAGAGTTAGAGGCAGTATGGACGGTTTCTGCTACCAATGGCGATATCATCCAAGTAGCGGATTCTGCGGTTATCACGCTAAGAAGGTATGTTAATGCTATAGCTCCTTTTAGCCCAATAACCCCGGAAAACCAATCTACGGTAAACTTGGATATTGATAATCCTACGGCAGAAATTATCATTGATTGGGATAGTACTTTCATAGGGTTTGGTGGTGAAGTCTCATATACTTGGTTAGCGGATGAGGAAGGTGGCGACTTTACGGATCCGTTGCTTGAGTATGTATCTGACAACGGAGGAATTGACCATCAGTTGACTGTAACAAACCAAGCCTTGGAAGATGCCTTGGCCACGTTAGGTGTAGCTGAGGGGCAAGCGACCACAATAGATTGGAAGGTTATAGCAACGGGAGCTGGCTTAGAAATGTCTTCTAGCATCTTTACCGTAACGATCAAGAGATTTTTTACACCTCCAACAGCGATTTTCTTGGTTGGTGGATCTACCTCGGCAGGTTGGAACCCGCCTACATCTATTCCATTTGTGCAAACTGGTGAAGGTATGTTTGAGATTTATGCCTACATAGAAGTTGATGGAGATGGATTTAAGATTCTTGAAAGCCAAGATGGTTATGACGGTGATTGGGGTGCTGGCTCAGATGCTGGTCAGCTGGTGCAAGAAGGTGAAGTTAACTTTGAGGTTTCGGAAAACGGCTTTTATAGGTTATCTGTGAATTACAATGATTTGACCTACTCTCTTGATAGGTTTCAGTGGGCTATCATTGGTTCAGCAACACCCAACGGATGGGACGAATCTGCAGATACAGATATGACTTTCAACGGAGGGAAAGGTGATTATTCTTGGACCGTTACCACGAATCTAACCGATGGAGACATGAAATTTAGAGCAAATGATTCATGGGAAGTCAATTTTGGAGATGATGGAAATGACGGATCTTTAGAAATAAATGGAGCAAACATTCCGGTATCTTCAGGGAATGATGTGACTATTACCCTCACTCTTGATCCTGTTAATGGTTATGCCTATTCAATAACGATGTGATATAGTTTTTGTAAAAAGAATAGGAGGCTGTCCTTCATTCAAGGTTCAGCCTCTTATTTTATCAAAAATTGTTTTGTTTTAGATTCGACTCGACACCTTCCTATTTATGCTGTGTTTTTTAGCCGCTCAAACTGTTTAGAATAACGAATAGAGAAAGCTACAACTAATCACACATAATTTTTGACTGTTTTTAGGCAGTTCGCTTTTTAAGACATTTTCTGTTTATTCATCACACTAGATATGAAATATCTATATAGCTGTTTTCTTATCTTTGTTTGCGGGAGTTTATCTGCCCAAACTTTTTCTACAGACCCGGCCTTCCCAATCGCAGACCAATCCTTAACGCTCACGGTAAACGTAACAGGGACCAGCCTCGAAAACTACACGGGAGACGTTTGGATATGGGCCTGGCTACCCGACCTGAACCCCGATTTTAATGCACCTACTAACGTAAACCCTGCCACTTCGGCCCAGGATGCGGCTAAGGCGACACGATCGGGTTCTGACCCGAATGTGTACAGCATTACCTTTACCCCGACCACTTTTTTCAATAGATCTGCAGAAGATATTACCCGTATCGGGTTTAAGCTGAAAAGTGTGGATTGGAGCGATGGCCGGCAAACGGATACAAACCGGTTTATTGATATTTTTGACGCAGGGTTACAAGTCAACTTCTCTTCGCCTTCCCGTCCCTTTCTTTTTGTAAACCCAGGGGGTACGATCGACATTACGGCCGTGGCGTCTGCATCCGCAGAGTTGACCCTTTTGATCAATAACCAAGTAGAAGTTGAGCTTACTGCCAGTCAACTAAACTACGAACATACAGTTACCGAAAGTGGCACCATAACGGTACAGATCGAGGCTCAAACCGGGACGGAGGTTGCTACCGATGAATTTGTTTTTATCGTTAGGCAAACGAGCCCTGAAGCTTCAAAACCTCAAAATGTCATCCAAGGCATCAACTACGAAACAGACTCCACCATAGCCACCTTCTGCCTATTTGCCCCTGGTAAGTCTTCCGTGTACCTGTTGGGTGATTTTAATGATTGGCTGCCCTCCACGGATTACCTAATGTCCAAGGATGGAGATTATTTCTGGATCACAGTGAACGGCTTGACGGCAGGGGAAGAGTATGCCTTTCAATACCTAGTGGATGAAACAATATTTACGGGTGATCCCTACACCGATAAGATTTTAGATCCTGACGAAGACCCATCCATCGGTGGTCAAACCTACCCGAACCTAAAAGACTACCCGGATAATGACATCGCAGACGGATGGGTGTCCGTCATGCAGACCGGGCAAATTCCTTTTGAATGGAGAGTCAACGATTTTGTAGCCCCGCCCAAAGAGGAATTAGTGATCTATGAATTGTTGGTGAGGGATTTCGATGAAGCTCATAGCTATCAAGCGGTGATCAACAGGCTAGATTACCTGGAGGCGTTGGGTGTCAATGCCATCCAGTTGATGCCGATCATGGAGTTTAGCGGGAACTTGAGCTGGGGATATAACCCTGTTTATTTCTTTGCCCCGGATAAGTATTACGGGACAAAAAATGATTTGAAGACTTTTATTGACGAATGCCATACGCGTGGTATGGCCGTGATCCTGGACATGGTATTGAACCATACCCATGAACGCAATCCCATTGCCCAGCTTTACTGGGATGAGGCCAATTTTCGACCATCGGCAGACAGTCCTTGGCTGAACCAAGAGGCGACTCACCCTTTTAATGTGTTCTTCGATTTTAACCATGAAACGGCAGCTACCCAGCATTTTGTAGATACGGTCAACTACTACTGGCTGGAAGAATATCGCTTTGATGGGTACCGGTTTGATCTATCCAAGGGATTTACCCAAAGAGTTTCCGCTGATGTAGGTGCCTGGAATGTGTACGACCAGTCTCGCGTGGATATCTTAAAACGAATGACCGATAAAATATGGGAGCACCACCCGGAGGCCTACGTGATCTTTGAACACCTCGGCGATAATGATGAAGAGACCGTACTGGCCAACCACGGGATTATGCTCTGGGGGAATATGAACCATAACTTCAACCAGCTTACCATGGGCTTCGACGACGGGTCTAACATTGACTGGGCTTACCATGGCACACGGAATTGGGACGATCCCAACCTGATCTCCTATATGGAGAGCCATGATGAGGAGCGGTTGGTCTTCCGGAATCTTACTGAAGGCAACAACACGAGGGGTGGACATAATACAAGAACATTGGCCATTGCCTTAGAAAGGGTAAAAGCTGCTTCAGCTTTGTACTATGTCATACCCGGGCCGCGTATGCTGTGGCAGTTTGGTGAACTGGGCTATGACATCAGCATCGATCAAAACGGCCGGACGGGCAACAAGCCGATCCCTTGGGAAGGCTCAAATGACAACCTTAATTATGATACGGATGAAGACCGTTCCAGGCTCAATCAAGTGACGGCGGAACTGATCAAGTTGAAAACTACCTACGACGTTTTCAATACCAGGGATTTTACACTGGACGAAAGCCAGGCACTGGTGAAACAGATCACTTTGAAAAATACTCCTTACACCGCGGAGCCTGCAGGTACGGATGAAATGAATGTGCTTGTGGTTGCGAACTTCAACGTCACTTCGCAGCAGGTGGATACCGAGTTCCCGCATGCCGGTACTTGGTACAACTATTTTGTCCCGGTCGATTCACTCCAGCTCAGCAATGCTGTGCAAACGTTAGATCTTCAGCCCGGGGAGTTCCGGTTGTATACGGACATAGCCCTGGCAAGCCCGGAAGCTGAGCTTACGGACTACGTGCCCCCACAAGCGCCAACATTATTAGCAGTCACAGAAGAACCGAGCAACGGCGCGGTCCAAGTAGATTGGAGAGACAACACGATGGTAGAAAGCATTTACCGGGTCATGCGCTCTAACGATGGCACCACTTTTGACCAAGTAGAAGGCCTACCGGCCAATACCACCACTTTCTTGGATAGAACCGTGCAACCCGGTGAAACTCACACTTACAAGATCGTAGCTTTCAATCCTTCGGGTACCGCAGAATCGAATACCCTTGAGATTGCTATACCGGAGGTAATTATACCTGATGTAGTAACGTCCATCGAAAATGGGGTAGAGACAGGTTTTGAAATGTACCCTAATCCTACTACCGGGCAAATAGAAATCCTTGGGCCCGAAGAAAACTATACCCTTGCAGTTATGGACCTGGCCGGTCATATCTTAATACAAAGAAATGACCTTCACGGCTCACATCGTGAAAACCTCCAGGGCTTAAAAGGAGGGGTCTATTTTGTAGTCATTGAATCCAGTGCAGGGAGGAAGGTGTCGCGGCTGGTGAAGAATTGAGCCTCCTACTGACTGACCACCCCAAGTAAGAGGCGAAAAGTCGATAGTCCATGGTCACTTGGCACAACAGCCATCGACCATGGACCATCGGCTAAATGCGATTGACGATCATCGCACCCAACGACAGAACAATACGCTGATAATCAAAAATTTCCATTCACTTTTCTAGTGGGTTTCCAATTCGATTCTATGGTTTGATCGAAAAATGATACCCCTACTGTAAGATTTTTTTTGTATCTATGCAAACGTTTGCGAAACCGTTTACACCTCATTTTTGTTGGAAAACCCTGTGATAATAGGATAATTCGAGGTATATTAATTAGGTCGAAGCAGACACTTTTTAATCGTATTACTAACCAAATCAACCTTTATGAAGAAGTTTTTACTTTTAAAAGTAATGCTATTGCTGCTTTTTTGCCATGGCGCACTAGCACAAGTTACAGTTTCCGGGAGAGTGACAGATGCTGCGGACGGGAGTCCTATCCCGGGGGTGAACATTGTAGAGAAAGGCACCACCAATGGCACAGTCAGTGATTTTGATGGGAATTATACTCTTTCGGTAGCCGAGGGTGCTTCTATCGTTTTTTCTTTTGTGGGGTATGTAACCCAAGAAACGCTTGTAGCGGGTCGATCAACGATCAATATTAACTTGACAACCGATGTACAGCAACTATCTGAAGTGGTGGTGATAGGTTACGGTGAAGTAGAAGAAAGGGACGCTACGGGTGCGGTCGCTACTGTTTCAGCCGAAGACTTTAACCAAGGGGTTATTGCATCACCTGAACAATTGATACAAGGTAGAACTGCTGGTGTTCAAATTACCGAAAATAGTGGTGAGCCAGGCGCAGGAATTAGCATTAGGATCAGGGGTACCTCTTCTGTTCGCAGTGATAATAACCCGTTATTCGTAGTGGATGGCGTGCCACTGGGTGGAGGTGAGACTTCGGGTGAAGGGTCCGACCTGAGTTTTGGAGGTTCATCGGCTAGGAACCCACTAAACTTTATCAATCCTAATGATATCGAGAGCATAAGTATATTAAAAGATGCTTCTGCGGCAGCAATTTATGGTTCAAGGGGAGCAAATGGTGTTGTGATCATCACAACAAAAAGCGGAAAAGGTGCTGGAGCAGGGAGTTTACAATATACGTCGTCCATAAGTATAGCCAATGCCGCTAATGAGTTTGACCTGTTAGGCCGAGAAGCATTCCTAGATTCAGCAGAAGAATTAGGAGGGAACAGGTCTGAACTAGATTTCGGTAGTAACACGGACTGGCAAGATGAAATATTTAGAACGGCAGTTACACATAGCCATAATTTATCCTTTGGCGGAGGGAATGATAACGGTGATTTTAGGGTTTCATTAGGACTATTAGATCAACAAGGAATCATAGAGGAGAGTGGTGTGGAAAGAAGAACAGCTCGTTTTAATGGATCTTACCGGTTTTTAGATGATCGCCTGACAGTCTCAACACAAATGACTGTAGCAGATGTAGATGATGAAATTGCACCTATAACGAATAATGCGGGCTTTGCCGGGGACTTGTTAATTTCCGCGTGGACAGCAAATCCTACAAGGCCGGTTCGCAATCCTGATGGCACGTTTAACCAGATCGGGAATGATCAACTCAATCCAATGGCGATGCTCGCTTTTGGTGAAGATAATACCAATACACTTAGAACATTGGCGAATTTCTCTGTGAATTTTGATATCACGGAAGATCTTTCTTTCAAAACAGTTTTAGGTTTTGACCGGTCCTTGTCGTCAAGGGCACAAGCTTTTTCGTCTGACCTGGTAGCGGCAAACATTGAGGGTGTGGGAAGGGCATCGTTTGCGGATATTCAAATCAATAACCGTTTAGTAGAGAACTACTTCAATTACAGCAAGGAGCTAAGCAGTTCAGTTAAACTAGATGCACTTTTGGGGCATTCCTACCAGCGCTTTGAAAATTCTTCCAGGACCATCTTGGCCCAGGGGTTTAGGACTAACGATGTGAATTTGATGATCAATAACTTGTCATCATTTGATTTTAGTACAGTCGATGGTGAAGGGGGAGATATGATTGGTAATAGCTCACTTACGGAAGACGAGATACAATCCTTTTTTACCCGGGCAAATTTGAATATCAATGACAAATATTTGATCACAGCCACTGTAAGAGCAGACGGTTCCACTCGATTCGGGGATGATAACCGGTATGGCTATTTTCCGTCATTAGCATTGGCTTGGAGACTATCGGATGAAATATTTGTTCCGGAAGTTTTTTCAGACCTAAAATTAAGAGTAGGGTATGGGATCACAGGGAATCAAGAGATACCGAACAACTTATTCCAAACGAGACAGAGGTTCCAGGATTTCAGGTTTGATAACGCCAATGTGGCGGATGGTGCCCTTACCAACGTAACCTTTGAAAATCCAGATATCCAGTGGGAATCTACCGAACAGATCAACATCGGGCTCGATTATGGATTCTTAGATAACAGGGTTCGAGGATCGCTTGAATATTACAGGAAGAACACCAACGACCTCCTTTTCCGATTGCCTAGTGCCCAGCCAGCTCCTAATGAATTCGCATGGGAAAACTTGGATGCAGATGTAATAAACGAAGGAGTTGAGCTTTCGGTTGAGGTGGACGCGATTGATAATACTGACTTCTCCTGGGATATATCTGCCAACGTGAGCTACAATAGTAACCGAGTGGAAAACTTTGATCGGGTGGTCAATACCGGTGAGATCAATGGCCAAGGGCTTTCTAACGTGTTTGCCCAAAGGATAGCGGGTGGTCAACCACTTTACGCGTACTTCATTAGGATATTCGAAGGTTTCAATGAGAACGGTGAGTCCATTTACAGGGACGGCGATATCCAGCAATTCACCGGGGACAGTCCACTTCCAGACGTGATCGCGGGTGTGACGAACAGGTTTAACTATAAATCTCTTGATTTCAGCTTCTTTTTTACCGGGCAGTTTGGCCAAGAAATTTATAACAACACGGCCAACGCACTATTTACAGCAGGAGCTTTAGGAAATGGCCGGAATGTGACGGACGATGTGCCGGGAAATGGTGAGTCTAACCTAAATGCGCCCGATGCCTCCACGCGATTTTTAGAAAATGGTTCCTTTGTAAGGCTTCAGAATGTTACGTTAGGATATAGCTTTGATACTTCCAATTGGGACTTTATATCCTCTTTAAGGCTTTTTGCCACTGGTCAAAACTTGCTGCTATTTACAGATTATAGTGGTTTAGATCCCGAGGTAAACGTAGACGGAGCCATCGATGAGGTACCTTCTTTTGGTATCGATTACTCGGCCTACCCGAGAGCAAGAACATTTACATTTGGTGTTTCAGCATCATTTTAAAAGATATAAACAATTAAGTTATGATTCGGAAATTGAACACTATAAACATCCTATCGCTTATGATTCTGGCGCTGTTGGCACTGGGGTGTACTGATTTAGAGCCGTCTATAACAGATTCAGTTGTAATTGAGACGGGTGATGGCGGATTTCAAGGAGATCCCGAAGAATTATTGAATAGTGTATATCGAGGGTTGGAAGATTTTACAGCTCAAAATAACATCTATTCGCTGACCGAACATACCACGGATGAGCTGATCGGACCGACAAGGGGCACGGATTGGGGAGACAACGGGGTTTGGCGACAGCTTCATAATCATCAATGGTCCCCTGACCATCAATTCATGCTGGATGCTTGGAACGCACTGCATTCTAATGTTTTCTTAGCTAACCAGGCCTTAGCTTCAAATCCTGATGCTGCTCAAGCCGCCCAAGCAAGGTTTCTAAGGGCATTTAATATGTTCTACTTAGTGGACTTTTTTGGCCAAGTACCCTTTAGAGAAGTGAATGAAGGATCAGAGATCGACCCTAGGGTATTGACCCGTGTGGAAGCTCTTAACTTTGTGATCACAGATTTGGAAGCGGCCATACCCGGCTTAGCCGATGGTGGACCAGGAACAGACGCCGGTATTGCGAATAAGGCTGCCGCTCAAGCTTTGCTAGCCAAAGTATATTTAAACCGGGCAGTTTATAGCGTAGAGGTCACAGCCGAAGGTCCCGGTGCTTTTTCATTTAATACACAGGATATGGACCAGGTGATAGGATTGGTCGATGAGATCACCGCGGCCGGTTATGCGTTGGAGCCAGAGTATTTTGGCAACTTCGATTCCAATGGTTCCAATGAGATCATATTTGCAACACAAACGGACGTAGGTAGTTCTGAAACTCGCTGGAGAATGACGATCCATTACAACCAGTTTAACCCTGAAGTAGAGGGAGGAGGATGGAATGGTTTTGCTACCTTAGCCGATTTTTATGGTCTTTTTGAAGAGGACGACATTAGAAGGGGCGGTACGGCAGAGAATGGTATAGGTTTTGGATTTTTAGAAGGACAACAATTTGGGGTAGATGGAGAAGTGCTTCAAGATAGGGGCGGTAACCCACTAGTATTTACTCCTGAAGTAGGGCTGGCAGGTAACAATGAACGTGCCGGCATTAGGGTACTCAAGTATCACCCTTCGGATTTTCTAAACCTAGTACTATTACGATATGCTGATGCGTATTTAATGAAGATAGAAGCGATATTGAGAGGCGGGGCGCCTACCGGGGGAGAAACGGCACAAAGCATGTTAGATAACCTGCGAAATGTGAGAGGTGTTGAATCGATCCCTGCCACTTTAGATGAAATACTCAATGAAAGAGGGCGGGAGCTCTATTGGGAAGGTTGGAGACGAAATGACCAGGTCCGGTTTGGTACGTTTGACGATCCTTGGGAAGGCAAAACTAATTCTGACGCTTTCAGATTATTATATCCAATCCCTCAAATTGCTCTTGATTCTAATCCAAACTTGGAGCAGAACCCAGGCTATTAAAATTTAAAGATTCTTCCATATATCCATTAATTTAAACTAGGAAGAAGGGTAATCAAACGAGGTTACCCTTCTCTTTATTTATTGATGTGTAAAGAAAGAGACTCCATAGTCCTTAATGATGACTGGACGTAATCATAGTAGGTTATGAGCCTTATTGGAAACCGATCTATGCCTACAATTTTCTTTAAATGAGACCCTTACAATTTTTTTTAGTCATATTTAGTGCATTTGCATGCCAGCCAGAGACATTTGAACATGGGCAGGAGAAAGGGGTTTTTGAGCTTATTCCCCCCGGCATTTCTGGGATTGACTTTGTAAACTCTGTCACGAATAGGGACAAGTTCAATATATTCACCTATCGTAATTTTTACAATGGCGGAGGGGTAGGAATAGGCGATATCAACAATGATAATCTCCCTGACATTTATTTCACCGGCAATGAAAAGGAGAATCGGCTTTACTTGAATAAAGGTGATTTCCGTTTTGAAGATATAACAAGCTCCGCTGGTGTTGGAGGAACGAAAGGCTGGAGTACAGGGGTGACAATGGTCGATATCAATGCCGATGGTTTTTTGGATATTTATGTTTCTAACGCTGGGTATGTAGAAGGTACCGATCAAAAAAATGAACTATTTATCAATAATGGGGACTTAACATTTACAGAAAGTGCTTCCATGTACAACCTGGATGAAGATGGTTATACCACCCATGCAGCGTTTTTTGATTATGACCTGGATGGTGACCTAGATGCTTACATTTTAAACAATAGTTTCATACCGGTTAATACGTTAAACTATTCTAATAAACGTGAACTATATGCCGAGGACTGGAACGTAAAGGAATTCCTTAAAGGAGGAGGGGATAAACTGCTTCGTAATGATAATGGGAGGTTCATCGATGTGACCAAAGAAGCAGGGATCTATGGCAGTCTTATTGGTTTTGGCCTGGGCGTAACGGTAGGTGATTTGAACAATGATCATCTCCCGGACATCTATGTATCAAATGATTTTTTCGAGCATGACTATTTGTATTTCAATAATGGTGACGGCACTTTTCAAGAAAAAATAAAAGGCACCATGCAACACCTTAGCCTAGCTTCGATGGGTGCGGATATGGCAGACATCAACAATGATGGATACCCCGAGATATTTGTTACGGAAATGCTCCCGGGAACGGATGAGGAGATCAAACGAAAAAGTCTATTTGATAGCTACAATGTTTATCAACTGAAACTAGGACGGGACTTTTATCATCAATACATGCACAATACGCTTCAACTGAACAATGGTGACGGTTCATTCAGCGAGATAGCTTGGTACAGTGGTGTGGCGGCCTCCGACTGGAGTTGGGGGGCGCTAGTTTTTGATGCGGATAACGATGGTCATAAAGATATCTATGTCTGTAACGGTGTTTACCAAGACGTAACCGATCAAGATTTTGTAGACTTTTTTGCCAATGACGTGGTTCAAAGTATGGTCTTGACCGGGGTAAAGGAGAAAATGGAAACGGTACTGGGACGAATGCCCTCCCAACCCTTGGCAAATAAGTTTTTTCATAACCAAAACAACCTGTCGTTCAGACCTGCTGAAGAGGATTTTGGATTGAATATAGCCTCTTTTTCTAACGGTGCGGCCTACGGTGACTTGGATAATGATGGTGACCAGGACTTAGTGGTAAACAACCTAAACCAAGAATCCTTTTTGTTTAAAAATAATAGTGAACAGTATGGCAATCATTATCTTTCCATAAAGCTCGAAGGTGCCGAAAAGAATACTTTTGCTGTAGGGGCCAAGGTATTGTTACACAGGGGCGAGGAAAGGCTAAGTTTTCAACTAATTCCCACTCGAGGGTTCCAATCGTCAGTAGAGTATAAAATGACTTTTGGACTTGGAAGTTCTACTAGGCTGGATTCGATTGAGATAACCTGGCCCGATCTAAAGAAGTCTATCATAAAACAGCCCCCGGTGGACACTCTCCTGGTATTAAGCTATAAAAATGTTGATAAATTCGATCAAAGGACGCAGGCCGAAAACTTTCAACCACTACTGGTACAAGTTCAAAACCCTTTTGAACCACACCAAGAAGATCAGCACGTGGACTTTTACCCTGAGGGTCTCATTACCAAGAAGGTATCCAGGGAAGGGCCCGTAGGAGTGGTCGCAGATTTCAATGGAGATGGACTTGATGATGTGGCCATTGGCGGGGCATATGGACAAACAACAAAGGTATATTTTCAAAGTCCCGTGGGTTTTAAAAAGCAGGGCGAAAAGCAACTTCCGGGAAGTGAAGCCTTTGAAGATACAGCCATGACTGTCTTTGACATGGATGGTGATGGCGATATGGATCTCTTCATTGGCTCCGGGGGGAATCATCGGCCTGCTGGTGATATGCAAATGAGGGATCGCATTTATTTGAATGATGGTAAGGGTAACTTTGCGATGAGACCCGGGGCGTTAGGTAACCATGGAATGAACACCTCCGTGGCGTTGGCATTTGATTATGATCAAGATGATGACCTGGACCTGTTTGTTGGGAGCAGGAGCATTCCCGGTAATTATGGATCATCTCCTCGAAGTTTTTTATATGAAAATGATGGTTCAGGTGCGTTTACTGATGTTACAGTAAGAAGAGCGAGGGAATTAAAGACATTAGGCATGGTAACCGATGCTCTTTTGATCGACCTGGATGGAGATAAGCTGCAGGAACTGGTGATAGTAGGAGAATGGATGGCTCCTACAGCTTTCAAAATTCAAAAACGTCTCATACCTTTTGATATCAACTTATCTAACTATAGCGGATGGTGGTATGCAGTTCATTCCAGTGACATTGACAACGACGGGGACATGGATTTGATCCTGGGTAATCGAGGTGAAAATTTTTATTTTACCGCGGATACCTCTCGCCCTGCGAAACTTTGGTTACAGGATTTTGATAAGAATGGTACCGTTGAAAAACTCATGACCCGTAACATTGACGGCAGGGATATGCCACTAACCCTCAAACGAGAACTCACCGATCAAATACCGAGTCTCAAAAAACAAGTTTTGACACATTCGGAGTATGCCACAAAGTCTATACACGATCTTTTTAGTGAGGGCATTATATCCCAAGCTACGGTTAAAGAAGCTGTATATTTTAAAAGCGCATTGGCCCTCAATGAAGGAAATGGAAAGTTTTTATTGAAACCGCTACCCGAACGAGCACAGTTCTCCAATGTCAACGCCATATTTACGGGGGATGTCGATGGAGATGGAAATATGGATATGATCATAGGAGGTAATGACTCCGGCTTTACACCGCAATATTCTAAGCTAGATGCAAGTTTTGGACTAGTGCTCTTAGGGGATGGGAATGGGGATTTTGTCTCTATTCCTTCCGTGCAGTCAGGTGTCAAAATCCATGGAGAAATTAAACAGGTGCTTTCTGTGGGTATCCGTGATCATCGGCATCTCCTAGTACTTTTAAATGATCGCAAACCCCTACTTTTTAAAACGAATGACCAGGACTATAGGTTGGAATTGTAGACTGTGAAGAATTCTAAATATTTTACCCTTTTATTTTACCTATTGCTCATCACAAATTGTACCCCAAAACCGGGTGCGGATGATTGGTTTCAATTGTTAGAGGTTGATCACACTCGCCTCAATTTTTCGAATTCATTAGAACAGACTACAAGCTTCAATGTATTTGATTACATGTATTTTTTTAATGGCGGTGGCGTAGGAATTGGAGATTTCAACAATAATGGACTCATTGACCTTTACTTTAGCGCTAATATGGAGTCCAATAAAATGTTTTTGAACGAGGGGGATTTGAGGTTTAAGGATGTAACACAAGAAGCAGGTGTACAAGGTACGGATGCTTGGTCCACCGGTATATCCGTAATCGATATTAACAATGATGGCCTGCTAGATATCTATGTGAACGTTGTAGGGGATTATGATGTGCTTACCGGGGTCAACCAGCTTTATGTATGTCTTGGTATAGAAGATGGTATTCCAAGGTATGAAGATCAAGCGGTGGACTATGGACTGGACTTAGTAGGCTTCGGTACCCAGGCAGCTTTCGTGGACTTTGATCTTGACGGTGACTTGGATATGTACCAGCTTAATCATTCACTGCACCAAAACGGAACCTTTGGACCTAGGGATTCTTTTGAAGGTAAAATGCACCCGACTGCGGGTGACAAATATTTGGAGAATCAAGATGGGGTATTCAAGGATGTAACTGGAGCTGTTGGTATTAAAAGTACCGTTATTGGATATGGGCTGGGTTTAAGCATTGGTGATCTCAATTTCGACGGCTGGCCTGACATCTACATCGGGAATGATTTCCATGAAAATGACTACCTGTACCTGAACAATACGGATGGTACATTCAGTGAAGTCCTGACCAAACAAATTATGCACACGAGCAGGTTTTCTATGGGAACGGACATCGGCGACATTAATAACGATGGTAACCCGGAAGTGATCTCATTAGATATGCTACCCTACGATCCTTATATACTAAAAAGCTCACTTGGAGAAGATGGTTATGACGTATTTAAATTCAAAAAAAGTTTTGGGTACAATGACCAATTTGCACGCAATAATCTCCAGTTGAATCACGGGGATAACACCTACAGTGAGATCGGGTTATTTTCCGGGATTTATGCTACAGATTGGTCCTGGGCTCCTTTATTCATGGATTTTGATAACAATGGTTACAACGATCTATTTGTAAGTAATGGGATCCCGCGAAGAATGAATGACATTGATTACGCCAATTTCCAGTTTTCAAGTGAAGAACAAAAACAGAAAACGCTTTCTGGTGTCGTGGATGAAAAAGATTTGAAGATTATCGAAAAAATGCCTCAAATCAAGATCCCCAACCGTTTTTTCAGCAATACCGGCACTTTGAAATTCGAAGACAAAGAAGATCTCATATTCAACAACAAGGCTTCCTATTCTAATGGTGCCCATTATGCGGACCTGGATAATGACGGGGACCTGGATATAGTTGTGAATAACATTGATTATCATCCCTTTATCTATAAGAACCTGGCCGTAGAAAATGGGAAAACAGGTAATTACCTGCACATAAATTTACAAGGACCTACCGGGAACATCAACGCGGTAGGGGCACGCATTGTGGTGGTAAAAAAAGATGAATTGCTCGTTAAAGAAAATTTCCCTGTTAGGGGGTTTATGTCAAGCTCAAATGTGGGCCTACATGTAGGAGTGGGAGATACGGCAGACGTTGAGAATGTCTATATAGTTTGGCCGGATCGTTCGTGCCAGGAAATAAAAAAACCAATTTATAATAAACCCATGACCGCGCAGTGGAGTCAAAAACTGCCCTTTTTTGATTTTGAGAAGTATAGGGAAAAGAGAGAAAATAAATATAACTTCCTTGACATCACGGATTCCGTAAAGCTGGACTTTACTCATCAAGAAAATTCTTTTGTGGAATTTAATAGGGAACCACTGATCCCCTACATGGTGTCTTCAGAAGGCCCAGCACTAGCTGTGGGAGACATTAATGGTGATGGTTTGGATGATGTCTTCATAGGAGGGGCCAAGCGAAAAAGAGCGGCTTTTTTTCTTCAAAACTCACAGGGAACTTTCCAGTTACATGAGCAGAAATCACTTGGGATCGATAGCACCTATGAAGATGTAGACGCTGTTCTAGTCGATGTAGAAAACGATGGTGATCTTGATCTTGTAGTAGCCTCCGGTGGAAATGAGTACAGGGGTGAGAGTGATTACAGGAAATCGAGGCTCTATTTAAACGATGGCCAAGGAAATTTTCAAAGAACACCTGCTTTTGACAACGCCTATTTGACGGCTTCTTGTGTTCTGCCAGCTGATTTTGACCAGGATGGCCTGGTCGACTTATTTTTTGGCGCAAGGGCTGTACCCAAAGTTTTTGGCGAAACCCCTACGTCTTATTTATTCAGGAACTTGGGTGATGGTACGTTTGAAGACGTGACCAACACCAAGCTTCCAGGATCAGGAAAGTTGGGAATGGTACAAAATGGGATATGGGTGGACCTTGATCAAGAAGGCGATCAAGATTTGATTTTAGCGCTGGACTGGGGACGTGTGAAGCTTTTGCAAAATACCGGTCAAGAATTCGAGCCAGTAGATATCTCTGCCACGAATGGGTGGTGGAACTTTGTTCTCACACATGATTTCGACCAAGATGGTGACTTGGATATTATAGCTGGCAATACAGGCATGAACAGCAGGTTTAAACCGAGTATGGCAGCTCCTGTGAAAATATACCTCAATGACTTTGATGATGATGGGCTAAAAGAACAAATATTGACCTATGAGGTAGCGGGCAAAGAGATCCCTTTCGCCACTCATGCAGAGCTCACCAAACGGTTGGTGTCATTAAAAAAGGATTACCTGTATGCTAAAGATATGGCCAACGCTTCGTTAGAAGATCTTTTTGGGCGAGATAAACTCTCAAAGTCGTTCAAGCTTGAGGTGCAGAATGCGAAAAGCATGTTTTTTGAGAACTTGGGAGGTTTAAAATTCCAGGGGCACGCTTTACCAGGTGCATTACAGCTTTCTCAACTTCAAAACGGGCTGGTAAAGGACTTGGACAACGATGGTATGTACGAAGTGTTCCTTGCGGGGAATTTTAAGGATAACAATATTGAAATGGGAACGTATGACGCCAATTATGGTAATGTATTGGAGATCAACGGTGCTAAAGACATGAAGGTGTGGAACCTTGGCGAGATGAAAATAAAGGGGCAGGTAAAAAGAGTTGAAAGCATCACAATCAATGGTAAAAACTGCCTAATCATTGCTAAAAACAACGATAGGGCCCAGGTTCTTTACCTGGAGGCAAAATAGCTCCCGCTAATGTCAAAACACTTGATAACTACTTCTTTAGATATATGCACTATGCAATGAAAAACAATTTACTTGTACTACTGGTCCTATTATCGGGGCACTGCATATCGCAAGAACTTGCTACATCCCCTTGGCACATCCAAGCCGAAAACATCAACCCCAATAACTACTACGGCATCACCGTAGCTAACGGCATGGTAGGACTCATCTCCTCGCCGGAGCCGATGAAAATGAAAGACGTAGTACTGAACGGCATCTACGATAACTACCAACGCGGCAGGGTATCAAATATCCTGAAAACCTTCAACCACGTAAACCTTGACCTCGACGTGGACAAAATAAGGGTAAGGCGCTCGATGATATCGGGTTACAGCCAGGTGTTGGACATGAAACGGGCGATATTGACGACCTCCTTCGATGTAACCGATAAGATCAGTGTGACCCATGAAGTGATGTCACTAAGACACCTGCCGTTCACTGCTTTGGTGAATGTGAAAATAAAGGCCAAAAAGGACGTAGAGATCACCCCCATAAGCGTGATGGAAGCGCCCGACCATCTTCGCGATGTTCGGCAGTTCTACTCCCAAATCGATCGCCCCCATGTTTCGTTCCCGTTAATGACTTCAGTGGCCCAAAGTCCTTCGGGTCAGCATAAAGTAGCCGCATCGAGCACGTTTATCTTTACTGAAGAACATGGCCACGAACCGGTAGTGATCCACCAAGATTGGGACTTCAACCGGCATTGGGCTAAGTTCACTAAAACACTAAAGGCCGGGGAGACCTATGAATTTGCCGTAGTGGGCTCTACACTTTCAACGGAGCATTTCTCCGACCCGCAGAACGAAGCGGAAAGGTTAACGATCTATGCCCGGCTGGAAGGTGTGGACCGGTTGAGGGCCAGGCATCAACAGGCTTGGGAGGAGCTATGGAACTCGGATATTATCATTGAAGGGGATCCCCAGGTGCAGAAGGAGGTGCGTTCGGCGCTGTATCATCTCTATTCTTTCGCCCGGGAAGGCACAGCTTACAGTTTATCGCCTATGGGCTTGTCCGGCTTAGGGTATAACGGCCATGTTTTCTGGGACACCGAAATGTGGATGTACCCGCCTTTATTAATGTTACAGCCCGAAATAGCAAAAAGTTTACTTGAGTATAGATTTGAAAGATTGGCCGCCGCGAAGCAAAATGCTTTTGCTCACGGCTACAAAGGGGCCATGTTTCCCTGGGAGTCGGCTGACGACGGGTCAGAAGATACTCCAGTATGGGCACTGACCGGCCCGTTTGAACATCACATCACCGGCTGTGTCGGCTGGGCGTTTTGGAAGTATTACCAAGTGACGGGAGATAAAGAATGGCTTCGTACCAGGGGATATCCTGTGCTAAAGGAGGTGGCTGACTTCTGGGCCAGCCGCGTAGAGCGCAATGGCCCGGGGAGGTATGACATCAAGAACGTGGTAGGCGCCAATGAATATGAAGAAAATATCGATAACAACGCGTTCACCAATGGCATTGCCATTACCGTACTGCGCTATGCAGACCAGGCCGCGAAAGAACTCGGCATAACCCCTAACCCTGGCTGGACCCATGTAGCAGACAACATCCCAATTTTAAAGTTTACCGACGGCACCACGCGTGAAAATGCCACTTACAATGGTGCCGTGATCAAGCAGGCGGATGTAAACCTGTTGGCCCATCCCCTGGACATTATTACCGATGAGGCACAGGTCCGGAAAGACTTGGCATATTATGAAAAAGTGATGGATCCGCGCGGCCCGGCGATGGGATTTTGTGTTTTGGCGACTCTTTACAGTAAGTTAGGGGAAACAAATAAAGCTTATGAGATCTTTGTGAAAAGCTATCGGCCCAACCAGGTGCCGCCGTTCAATGTACTGTCAGAGACGGCGGGAGGTACTAATCCCTATTTCGCTACCGGGGCGGGAGGGATGTTGCAAACGGTGCTCTACGGCTTTGGAGGAATGGAAATAACTAACGATGGGATCAAACAAAACGAGGTGAAGTTACCAAAAAAGTGGAAATCTTTGGAAATTAGGGGGTGGGAGTGATGTGATAACCGCAGAGGTAACGGAGGTCTACGCAGAGGGCCGTCGAGATAGTTATGGAAGAAAACTTAATTACACAAAAAATTATAGGGGTGGCTATAAAAGTGCATAAAGACTTAGGCCCCGGGTTGTTAGAATCCGCTTACAAGGAATGTTTATACTACCAGCTTATAAAAGATGAACTATACGTTGAAAAGGAAAAGCCTCTACCCCTCGTCTACGACGAGGTGAAACTAGAATGCGGTTATCGAGTAGATTTGCTAGTGGAAAATAAAATCATCGTCGAAATAAAAGCAGTTGAAAGCCTTAATGACATACACCTTGCACAGATTTTAACCTATTTAAAGCTGGGCAACAATAGAATTGGCCTACTCATAAACTTTAACGAAGTAAAACTAACCGACGGCTTAAGGAGGGTAATCAATAAATACTACAAATCTCCGTGGCCCTCTGCGTAGACCTCCGTTACCTCTGCGGTTAAAAAATAAATGCAATGAAAAACTACAAAAACAGTCTAATAATTCTCTCTCTCTTTGCCCTTTTAAGCTGCAAAGAGGCCAAAAAAGATATCGAAGTCTCCGCTAACGAATTACATGATGCCATGCAAAAGCTGACCGACGTGATCGTTCACGATATATTCTCCCCACCCGTGGCCAGCCGTATTTACGCTTATCCCAGCATTGCAGCATACGAAATACTAGCTCTCAATGATTCCACCTATCGATCCTTGGCCGGTCAACTCAGGGGTTTCGAAAGTATTCCTGCACCTGCAATCGAGATCGATCATGATGTAGCCGCGGTGGATGCCTTCCTGCTATTAGGCAAGGCACTGATCTTTTCCGAAAACAGGATCGAGGAATACCGCCAAAACTGGCATCAGCACGTTTTAGATCGAGGTCTTAGCAAAAAGATCTTAAACAATTCCATGGAATATGCCCAAAAAGTGCACGATCATATCATGGCCTGGGCGGATAAAGATAACTACAAACAGACCCGCACTTTTCAAAAGTACACGATCACCGACGACCCGGCGAAATGGCAGCCGACCCCCCCGGGGTACATGGAAGCCATTGAACCTCATTGGAATAAAATAAGGCCGTTCGTAATAGACTCCGCTACACAATTCGTCCCTACTCCCCCCACGGATTTTGACATGGCCGAAGACAGCCCGTTTTATCAAGAGGTAATGCAAGTGTACGAGGTAGTAAAGGGCCTCGACGAAGAAGAAAAGGAGATCGCCAGCTTTTGGGATTGTAATCCTTACGTGATGAATGTCCACGGTCACGTCATGTTTGCTACTAAAAAGATCACACCGGGAGGGCATTGGATCGGGATCACGAAAATCGCCTGCTACAAAACCAATGCCGACCTGGCCAAAAGCGCACAGGCCTATACCCTGGCTTCCATAGCCCTCGCTGATGCCTTTATCAGTTGCTGGGATGAAAAATACCGGAGTAACCTCATTCGGCCTGAAACTGTGATCAACAAATACCTCGACGAAGAATGGCTTCCTTTTTTACAAACCCCGCCCTTTCCCGAATACACCAGTGGGCATAGTGTTATTTCCGGGGCTGCCGGTGTGGCGCTCACGTCAATTTTTGGAGAACCTTTCCACTTTGTAGATAGCACCGAAGTGCGATACGGCCTTCCGCCCCGTGAATTCGACTCGTTTACCGATGCATCGGATGAGGCCGCCATTAGCAGGCTTTATGGAGGGATCCACTATATGCCGGCGATTGAAAACGGGGTGACACAAGGGCGTGCCCTTGGAAGGTTCGTCGTTGAAAATATCAACATGACCGGGGATAAACGAAATGAGGACCAGGTGTCCAGTACCGAATGATACACCCAAGCCAGTACCTCTTATTAACCTAAATTTACCTGGACAAAACTGCCTATGCCTTGGAGTAAAACTTCTACAAAGATTGGGAACATACTGTTTTTAGCCTTCTTGTTGCTGGCCTCGTGCCAAAACCGAGAAGAACCTGTTCACGATTTCTATTCCTCGGAACTCTTTAAACAGGTACAACTGGCAGGCTTATTTGAAGACTCCAAAACCTTTGTGGATTGTGTGCCAAAACAAAACCTACAAGAGATCCAATCCCTTTACTTAACACAACGAGAAGCGCCGGAATTTGATTTAAAAACATTTGTTTTGGCACATTTCGAGCTGCCGAGCGTCGACGATACCGGGTTCATTACTGACACTACCAAAACTATGGGACAACACATAAAAACCTTGTGGCCTGTCCTCACCCGGAAGCCTGACCAATACCACCCTTATTCTTCCCTTATCGCCTTGCCTAATGAATACATAGTTCCGGGTGGACGATTCCGGGAGATCTACTACTGGGATAGTTATTTTACCCTAGAAGGGCTCATGGTCTCTGGTCAGCAAACTATGGCTAAGAATATGGTAGATAACTTCTCCTTCCTCGTCGATACCCTAGGTTTCATACCGAACGGCAACCGGGAATATTATCTTGGACGGTCCCAGCCTCCATTCTTTTCCTTAATGGTGGACCGTTTAGCAGGAAATGATCGTGATCTTTTCGTGGGTTATCTTCCTTATTTGCTTACCGAGTACCGGTTCTGGATGAAAGGAGAAGATCAGCTGTCGAACACCTTACCCTCCAATCAAAGGACAGTAATGATGGACGATGGTGTGGTATTGAACCGGTATTGGGATGACCTGGCTGGGCCTAGGCCAGAATCCTACAAAGAAGACGCTACACTGGTAGCTGTCAAAAGCGTATTACCGGGTAAAGCCTACACCGATCTGCGTGCCGGGGCCGAGTCAGGGTGGGACTACAGCAGCAGGTGGTTTGAAGACCACCAAAATCTATCGACCATTCATACTACCGACATTATCCCGGTAGACCTCAATAGTCTACTATATCATTTGGAACTAAAGATAGCCCAAGGGTATAACTGGAAAGGACAATTAGATTCCGCCCAGTTGTTCCTGGACAAAGCTGGGATTAGGAAAAAGGGGATCTTGAAATATCTCTGGGACGAGGAAGACCAATTCTTTATTGACTATGATTTTTTTAAAAAGAAAAAAACCGGTGTGCTGTCACTGGCAGGAGCTTATCCTTTGTATTTTAACCTGGCTACCAAGGCCCAGGCAAAGCCGGCAATTGACCGGTTAATACGCGATTTTTTAAAAGATGGTGGGTTTGTGACCACTTTGAACGAAACGGGCCAGCAATGGGACGCTCCTAACGGCTGGGCGCCGCTCCAATGGATCACGGTCAACGGCCTTTTTAACTACAATTATCATAAAGAAGGGCTAGAAGCCATGGAACGATGGCTCAATCGCAACGAAGAGGTCTACAAAAGTACGGGTAAAATGATGGAGAAATATGACGTGGTGAACACATCCTTACTGGCTGGGGGAGGAGAATACCCACTCCAGGATGGATTCGGTTGGACCAATGGTGTGGCCCTGGCCTTCCTAGAGATCCTCCGGGAAAAGGCCCTTGTGGAGGAGATGATGCAAACTAACCCGTGACGCTGAGAGTACTTCATGAGATGCAATCGTTTACATCGTCCCTGGGCCATCAAATGCAGAGATAAGACTATGAAAAACAGCTCATTCTTGCTAACATTAAAGGATGGAAATTATTGAGCGATTGAGTTGTTAAGTTCATGGCGCTTTAAGATCCTTAATGCCACTGATCCGCTCTATCGGTGAATGTCCATCCCAAAAAAGTTCTACCTAAAAATGACCGGGATTAAATCATAAAGCACTATATGAATGCTTCCAGCACATTATGCTAACCCCACATTTATCATTAATCAATTAACCTAATCTATATGGAGAGTATCGGGCTCAACACTATTGACTTCGTCATTATAATTGTATATCTCATTGGGATCGTTTGGTATGGCATTTCCAAAGGAAAGCAGCAAAGTTCCGAAGATTATTTCCTCGCCGGGCGTAACATGACCTGGCCTATTGTGGGAATATCGTTATTTGCTGCAAATATCGGGAGTAACACACTGATCGGCCTCACTTCTGATGCCTACCAAACCAATGTGGCAGTTTACAACTATGAGTGGATGGCAGCGGTGGTGCTGGTTTTCTTTGCCATTTTCTTTTTGCCTTTTTACTTACGTTCTAAAGTCTATACCATGCCTGAGTTCATGGAAAGGCGATACGATTCCCGCTCTCGGTACCTGTTTTCTGGTATTACGATCATTGGCAATGTGATCATCGATACAGCTTCGGGGCTATATGCCGGTAATTTGATCCTTAAGATCATTTTTCCCGAGGTGGAGTCCTGGATCATTATATCCTTCCTAGCCATGGCTGCTGCGGCTTATACCATACCCGGGGGGCTTTCTTCGGTGGTACACACCGAGGTGATCCAAGCTATGCTGTTGTTACTAGGCTCCATGTTGCTTACCTATTTCTGTTTCCAAGAGGTAGGAGGCTGGAGCGGTATGATCGACGGCCTCAATGCGATGCGAGAAGGAGGGCAGATCGCGAAAACCCCCGATGAGATCATGAGCCTGGTGCGGCCGGCGGATGACGACCGGTTGCCATGGACAGGCTTGGTGCTTGGAGTGCCACTATTAGGATTCTATTTTTGGGCGAATAACCAATTCATGGTCCAGCGCGTGCTATCGGCTAAAAACCTCGACCATGGACGCTGGGGCGCCCTTTTTGCCGGGTTATTAAAGCTGCCCGTGCTGTTTTTTATGGTGTTGCCCGGTGTAGTAGCTATTGTGCTGTTTGCGGATCTCGATATCTCGTTCATCAACTATTCCTTTGAAAAAGATGGGGAGCAGGTGCTATGCACAAACCTGGATGACTGCCCGAATATGACTTACCCCGTCCTGATTTATAAACTACTGCCTACAGGGATCTTGGGGTTAGTGATTGCCGGGTTACTGGCGGCTATGTCCTCCAGTATTTCAGCGACGCTCAACTCGGCCTCTACACTCATTACCATGGATTTTGTATCTAAGATCAATCCTAATATGAGCAGCAAAGCCTTAGTTCGCGCCGGCCAGGTCGCTACGGTGATCCTTGTGATCTTAGCAGCGGCTTGGGCGCCTTTGATCGAATCGTTTGCCTCCCTATGGGAATACCTGCAGGTGGTGCTCGGCTACATTTCTCCTCCCATTGTAGGCGCCTTCTTGGTAGGACTTTTCTACCGCAGGGCCAATGCCAACGGGGCGTTTTATAGCTTCCTGGTAGGTTACGGTTTAGTGATTATTTTTGTATATTTCAAATACATAATGGACCCTGCCCCGGAATGGACCAACATTCATTTCCTATTACAGGTGCCGATATTGATGGTGATCTGCGTATTGACCAATCTTTTGATCAGCAATCTCACCTCGGCGCCTCCTGCTGAGAAAATTAAGGGCCTGATCTGGACAAAGTCTATTTATGTGGCAGAAACTAAAGAATTACAAGGTCTGCCTTGGTATAAAAATTACAGGGTACTTTCAATACTCCTGCTCGTGCTGACAGCGTTAATTGTTGGCTGGTATTGGTAAGCCCGCGACGCAACACATGCTGTGGTGAGGCCTTAAATGAATAGCCTATGGGGAAATACATAATTGCTTTAGACCAGGGAACAACAAGTTCTAGGGCCGTACTGTTTGACCGTGAAGGAGCTTTATTGGCGATCGAGCAGAAGGAATTCACGCAGCATTTCCCAAAACCGGGGTGGGTGGAGCATGATGCCGATGAAATATGGTCCTCACAACAGGATGTGTTGTTGGCATTAATTGAAAACAACCACGTACAGGCTAATGAGATCATTGCCTTGGGGATCACCAACCAGCGTGAAACCGCCATTGTATGGGACAAAGAAACAGGAAAACCTGTCTACAACGCTATTGTTTGGCAGGATAAGCGGACCAGCGGTATTTGTAACCACCTAAAAAAAGCGGGGTATGAAAAGCACGTGCGTGATACAACCGGCCTGGTCATAGATGCCTATTTCTCCGGCACCAAGGTGAAATGGATATTGGACGAAATTGACCCGGGGCGTGAAAAAGCAAAGGATGGCACCTTGGCATTTGGTACGGTTGATACATGGCTGGTCTATAAACTTACCCAAGGCAAAGAGCATTTAACGGATCTCACGAATGCCTCCCGGACCATGCTCTTTGATATCAACAAACTGGGTTGGGACACGGAAATGTTGGATGTATTGGATATTCCGGCGGAGCTGCTTCCAAGCGTAAAGCCTTCGGTCAGCCATTTTGGAGATTGGGAATTCGAGGGAGTGAGCATTCCCATTCATGGCATTGCGGGGGATCAGCAGGCAGCCCTATTTGGGCAGACATGCTTTGAAAAAGGTACCGCTAAGAATACATATGGTACAGGGTGTTTTATGTTAATGAATACCGGTGAAACTCCCCAACTTTCGGAAAATGGGTTACTATCTACCATAGCCTTTGGCCTTGAAGATAAAGTCTACTATGCCCTGGAAGGCAGTATTTTCGTGGCGGGCGCCGCTGTGCAATGGCTCAGGGATGGATTAGAGATCATTAAAGATGCGGCAGAAACGGAACAGATGGCCAAGGAAGTACAAAACTCTGACGATGTGGTCGTTGTCCCGGCCTTTGTTGGCCTGGGGGCTCCTTATTGGGACATGTATGCGCGTGGTGCCATTTTCGGCCTGACGCGGGATACCGATCGGCGGCATTTAGCAAAGGCCACCTTAGATTCTTTGGCCTACCAAACACGGGATATCCTACAGGCTATGGAAAAAGATGCAGGCATAGAGCTGCAATCCCTAAAGGTGGATGGCGGCGCCGTAGCCAATGATTACTTGATGCAATTCCAAGCCGATATTTTGGGAGTGCCAGTGTTGAGGCCCGGGATCATTGAATCCACGGCCCAAGGGGCAGCTTACCTGGCCGGGATCGGGGCAGGGATATGGAAAATGAAAGACTTAACAGAAGTGCAGCAGATAGATCGCACTTTCGAGCCCGGGCTCTCCCAAGTAGACCGGGAAAAGCTTTACACACGCTGGAAGAAGGCCGTTCAACGGACCATGAATTGGTTGGAAAACTAAAGAGGATATGAACAAGTTATCGGCGCTGGAACGTCAAGATCTATTGGACGTACTTAAAAGAACAAAATATGACCTGCTCGTCATAGGAGGAGGCATCACCGGGGCTGGTATAGCCCTGGATGCTGCTTCACGCGGGTTAAAGACGGTCTTGGTAGAAAAGAATGACTTTGCCTCGGGCACCAGTAGTCGCTCTACCAAGCTGATCCACGGAGGTTTAAGATACCTAAAGCAATTTGAGATCGCCCTGGTAAGAGAAGTGGGAAGGGAGCGGGCGATCGTTCACAAAAATGCACCTCACCTGGTGCCCTCTGAAAAAATGCTGCTCCCATTGATCAAAGGAGGTACGTACGGCAAATTTGCCACTTCCATAGGATTGATGGTATACGATGTGCTGGCGGGAGTAGAAAGTGCTGACCAGCGTAAGATGCTTTCCAAAGAAGAAACGTTAAAAAAAGAACCGCTTTTAAACGAGGAAACACTCGAGGGAGCGGGTATTTACGCTGAATACCGAACCGATGACGCCCGTTTGACCATAGAAGTGATCAAGACTGCCGGGCAATACGATGCGGAGTGTGTCAATTATGTAATGGCCACAGATTTTTTATACCAAGACAGCAAAGTCTGTGGCATCGAGGCACAAGATACTTTAACCGGGGAAGAGTTTGAAGTTACTGCCAAGTACATTGTTAGTGCCGCTGGGCCATGGGTAGATGACCTGAGAGTAAAAGATCAATCCTTATCCGGGAAACATTTGCACCTCACCAAAGGGGTGCACATCGTCGTACCCAAGGAAAAATTCCCATTGCGCCAAGCCATCTATTTTGACGTACCGGACGGCAGGATGATCTTTGCCATTCCCCGTGGAAAAGTCACCTACATAGGTACCACCGATACGGACTATACGGATGATAAAGACCATATCTTAACGAATAAAGAAGATGTGACTTACTTGCTTGATGCTTCTAATGCTGCATTTTCTACCCTCCATTTAAAACCCGGTGATGTCGTATCCAGCTGGGCAGGAGTGAGGCCCCTCATACACGAGGAAGGAAAATCTTCTTCCGAAATATCGAGAAAAGATGAGATCTTCGAATCCAGTACGGGGTTGCTTTCTATTGCCGGCGGTAAGCTTACCGGGTTTAGGAAAATGGCCCAGCGCATCGTAGATGTTGTTGTGAAAAAAAATAACAAAGAAGACCCGGACTTTCAACTGGAAGCCTGTAAAACGGATAAGATCCCACTGAAAGGCGGGGTGTTTTCAAGTGCCGAGGAAGTAAAGGTATTCCAAACTTCTCTACAACAGCGATTACACACATTAGGGTTTGATGAACATACCTCCTTTTACCTGGTCAGCAATTACGGCAGGCAAGTGGACACCATTATGGACCTGTTCACTCAAATGGAAGATAAAGATATCTACCTTAAATTGGTCAAAGCCGAATGTCGCTTCTGCGTTGAGAATGAACTGGTCATAAACCCAAGGGATTTCTTTATCCGGCGAACAGGACGGCTTTACTTTGATATAGATAGTGTACGAAAATACGGAAAACCTATTGGTGAATACATGAAAAACATCTTTGATTGGGATGAAAAAAGGCTGGCCGATGAGCTGAAAGAACTGGAGCGGGAAATACAGGAGGTGTCCACCTTTAAATGATCCATGTACGACCCTAGGGCTCATATTCTTTTAAAAAAGATCCTGTCAGACACGTCCTATTCCATCGATAGGGAGGATGACTTTTGGTTACGGTTGGTGGCCAACTTCCATGACCTTTACTATCGTTTTGAGAAACTCTACGGGGGGGTGCCGGGTTTTGAAGAGTCCCTGCAGGATTTGATCCGGGTTTTACTTCGAAAATATGAAGCAAGACCGGCAGAGTTAAAGAGCAGGGATCGTGATAGGGAAGAACACCCGGGCTGGTTCCTTTCTGAAAATATAACGGGGATGATGCTGTACGTGGATAGGTTCAGCGATGACCTGGCCGGTTTTGTGCCCAAAATACCGTACTTGCAAGAGCTGGGGATCAGTTTAGTGCATTTAATGCCGCTCTTACAAAGCCCCAGGGATAAAAATGATGGAGGTTATGCGGTCAGTGATTACCGGAAGATCGATAGCCGGTATGGTACAAACGAGGACCTGCTGAAAGTGGTAGCGCATCTGCATCAGCACAATATGCTGGTGATGACGGACCTGGTGATCAATCATACCTCTTCAGAACATCTTTGGGCACAACAAGCCCGCAAGGGGGATCGCCAATACCAAGGATACTATTATACCTTTAAAGAACGTACAGTACCGGACCTGTTTGAAAGGTCGATGCCGGAAATTTTCCCTACAAGCTCTCCCGGTAATTTTACTTTTAGCAAAGAAATGAACCGATGGGTAATGACCGTTTTCCATGATTACCAGTGGGACTTGAATTATACGAACCCAACCGTGCTCATTGAAATGGTAGATGTTTTACTTTCCCAGGCCAATTGGGGGATAGACATTTTCAGGCTCGATGCGGTAGCATTTATTTGGAAACAGTTAGATACCCTTAGTCAAAACCTTCCGCAAGCCCATTGTATATTGCAATTGTATAAATTGTGTGTTCAAGTGGTAGCACCCGGGGTGGCGCTTTTGGCAGAAGCTATTGTAGCCCCGGGGGAAATAGTCAAATATTTCGGAAATACAACTACGTGCAGCAATGAGTGTGATATGGCCTATAATGCCACCATGATGGCCCTGTTGTGGGATTCCGTCGCCACACACAATACCAAAGTCTTACATGCTGGCCTACGTGCGATGGCAGTAAAGCCTAAGGGGACTACTTGGATCAATTACGCCCGCTGTCATGATGATATTGGTCTTGGGTATACGGACCAGGACATTCACACCGCGGGTTACACCCCGTATGATCATCGTAAATTTATCCTTGATTTTCTTACCGGTAGGTTCAAAGACTCTTTTGCCAAGGGGCTTACCTTCATGTTCAATCCAAAAAATGGAGATGCTCGTATTTCCGGATCATTGGCGTCGCTGGCAGGGCTTGAATATGCCCTGGAAGAAAAGGATGAACAGCAGGTGGAGTTTGCGATCCGCAGGATCATCCTCCTGCATGCCATTATGCTGTCGTACGGGGGCATTCCCATGCTCTATTATGGCGATGAACTGGCCACTCTTAATGACTACACCTTTTTTAAAGAAGAAGAACGGCAAGATGATAACCGTTGGGTACATCGACCAAAAATAGATTGGGGAAGAGCGGAACAGCGTAAAAAGAGAGGGACACCCGAACATGCCGTTTTTAGTGCGTTAAAGCGAATGATAAAAATAAGGAGTAACACTGAGGAGTGGGCAGATCAAAACAACACACAGGTCATTGAAACAGGGAACGAATACCTCTTTGCCTTCACACGGTTAGGAACGAACGCTTCTACTTTGATGATAGCCAACTTCAAGGATAAAACCCAAATCATCAGTGCTAATTGGGTAGCAGATCAAAACTTTCCTTTAGATCACCTTTGGGATAAATACTCCGGCCGCAAAGTCACTTTCAAAGGAGGGAACCTGCACCTGTCGCCGTATAAGTTCCTTTGGCTGACGAATAAAAACCCCAAGCTCCCTGTGAATTCATAGAGATCATAACCTACAAGAAATGAATAGAACGTGGTGGAAAGAAGGTGTGGTATACCAAGTGTACCCACGCAGTTTTAAAGACAGTAATAACGATGGTATTGGTGATCTACAAGGACTGGTATCAAAACTTGACTACATAAAATCACTTGGTGTGGACATCATCTGGGTATGTCCTATTTATAAATCTCCCAACGATGATAACGGGTATGATGTTAGCGATTATCGTGATATCATGGATGAATTCGGGGTGATGCAAGACTTTGACCGGCTTTTAGAAGGTATACACGCCCGGGGAATGCGCATTTTGATGGATCTTGTCGCCAATCATTCTTCTGATGAACACACCTGGTTCCAAGAAGCTCGTAAGTCAAAACATAACCCTTACCGGGATTACTATTTTTGGAAGCCCAGCCCGAACGGTACACCGCCTACCAACTGGCAGTCCTTTTTTGGTGGAAGTACCTGGGAATTCAATGAAGCCACCCAAGATTATTATTTACATCTTTTTACAAAGAAACAGCCCGACTTGAACTGGGAAAACCCCCAGGTAAGGAAAGAGATCTACGATATCATCAAATTTTGGTTCGATAAAGGTGTGGATGGCTTTAGGATGGATGTGATCTCCCTGATATCCAAAAGGTTGGAATTCAACGATGTAGATACAGCTAATTACGCAAAGATCATTGAAAACCAGTACGCTAATGGCCCCCGTATCCATGAATACTTGCAGGAGATGAACGCCGAGGTATTAAGTAAATACGACATTATGACGGTAGGCGAAGGACCTGGCATACACCTGGGGAATGCACTGGACTACGTGGCCGAAGACCGTCGCGAATTGAACATGATCTTTCATTTTGACCACATGTTCATTGATAATGGCCCTGGCGGAAAGTATGACCCCATCCCGTACGACCGGGTACGATTTAAACGTATATTTTCAGAATGGGATGAAAAACTAAAGGGTAGGGGCTGGAACAGTATTTTCTTGGGGAACCACGATTTTTCCAGGATGGTTTCACGTTTTGGTAATGACAGCCGCTATCATGCCCAATCCGCCAAACTTCTAGCCACAATCCTACTTTCCTTACGCGGTACTCCCTATATCTATCAAGGTGATGAGTTGGGAATGACCAATGTGGCCTTTGACCGTATTGAAGACTACCAGGATGTGGAGACGTTACAAAGCTGGAAAGCTGCGGAAGAAGAGGGAAAAGATATGGAGCATTTTTTGACGCTTGTTCACTCGCAAAGCCGTGACAATGCCCGCACCCCCATGCAGTGGTCAGGTGACGAACACGGTGGCTTCTCTAATGTTGAACCTTGGATCAAAACTAACCCTAACTATCAGCAAATTAACGTAGCTTCGCAAGAGAATGATCCTGGCTCTATTCTTAATTATTACCGTCAAATGATCCGTTACAGGAAAGAAAATCCTACCCTTATCTACGGAGATTATCAATGTGTTATGGAAAACGATCCTAACATGTATATTTACGAGCGCTGGGACGATCAGCATAGGTTTTTGATCGCTTTGAATATGAGTGACCATGACGTAACGGTTGAATTGCCCGGGGATGGAGAATGGGATTTGCGAATAGGAAATTACAAGGAAACAAATAAATCTAACGCCATGCGCCCCTGGGAGGCAAAGATCTTTAAGCAAGTATAACGTTTTGCTTTCAAACTAGGTGGGGTGAAGGTATAAACACAACGGTTATAGAGAAATACATGACACATGACACCATCTGGGGCATTGACTTAGGCGGCACAAAAGTAGAATGCGCAGTACTCAAGTCAAAAAATGATCACGAAATCCTTTCTAGGAAACGTATCCCTACCGAAGCCCATAAAGGATACGAACACATCATTCACCAAATCAAAACCCTTGTAGATCTTGTTGCGGATGAAGTAGGCCATAGCCCTGCTACGTTAGGGATAGGTACACCCGGAACGTTTGATCCTCATACGGGGCTGCATAAAAATAGCAATTCTACAGCTTTAAATGGACAGCCTTTCAAACGAGACCTGCAAACTGCGCTGGGTATTCCCCTTAAAATGGCCAATGATGCCAATTGCTTTGCGCTAGCCGAAGCTAGAATGGGTGCGGTACAGGATGTCAACCCGGAAGCAGAGGTAGTTTTCGGGGTCATCATGGGTACAGGGGTAGGCGGAGGAGTGGTCATAAACGGGCAGGTGATCAATGGCAGCCAGGGAATAGGAGGGGAATGGGGACATAATTTTTTGGATGCCTCCGGGGGCAAGTGTTACTGTGGCAAGGTGGGATGTGTAGAGAGAGTGATATCGGGACCGGCCCTGCAGCGGTATTACCATGAAATATCCGGCCAGCAAAAGACGCTCAAGGAGATCGTAGACCTGGAAGCTAAGGGTGACGTATACGCGAAAAAAACCATGGATCGGCTGGCAGAGTTTTTCGGAAAAGCCATATCCGTGGTGATCAATATCTTAGACCCTCATGTGATTGTATTAGGAGGGGGTGTGAGTAACCTTGATATTTTGTATACCCGAGGGGTGGAAGAGGTAGCAAAACATATTTTCAACGCCCGTTTCGATACCCAAATCGTTCGTCCTAAACTCGGCGATAGCGCAGGAGTATTTGGAGCTGCTTTTTTAGTGGCTTGACGGGACTGGGCAAAACAGACCAGGCCGATGATTGGAAGGTTTTTGGGTTGATATTCCGGGGAAAGAAATTTTTACATTTGAGGAAGATCTCTTCGGGATTCTCAAACTGGTACGCGTTTGCAACGCGTACCCACCGAGTAATACAGGGCACCAACGCCAGCATTTGTAATGCGGGTATCCAACGAATCCTGCAATCAAAACGACAAACCTCCAGAACCGGTACGAAGGCATTACCGATCACATGTAGAGCATCATGTATAATGCCGTCTACGGTAGAGGTTGACAGCCAAACACCAGGAATTAAGAGTTAAGCCGATAAAAGCCAATCGGTCATAAACCTGTATGACCCGTGGAAAGGTCCGTCCATCTCCTCAAACTGGTACGCGTTTGCAACGCGTACCCACCGAGTAATACAAGGCACCGACGCCAGCATTTGTAATGCGGGTATCCAACGAATCCTGAAATCAAAACGACAAACCTCCAGAACCGGTACGAAGGCATTACCGATCACATGTAGAGCATCATGTATAATCCCGTCTGCGGTAGAGGTTGACGGCCAAACACAAGGAATTAAGAGTTAAGCCGATAAAAGCCAATCGGTCATAAACCTGTATGACCCGTGGAAAGGTCCGTCCATCTCTCCAAAAATCTTCATGGATCAAGGAACTTCTACCGGTGATCTACTAATTCATACATTTTTCGAGTTCCCAGGTTACTTTTTACACAGACTTCTGATTAACAGGAGCTTACTAAACTATAAACTAAAATTTTTTTAACTATGAAGAGATTATCTTACGCTATGGCTTGTGCTTCTGTCATTTTTTTTGCGAGCTGTAGTGATGATGACCCCGGGGTGGATCCTAATATTGAGATTGCCAATAACCAGAATTTAACCGAAGAGCGATCCATCACGACCTCCGAACTTTCACAAGGCGTTGAAATTTTCGGCGCTTCGAAAGAGACCGGGACTGCCCCAGCCCCTACCGGTAATTTAGCCTTCCAGGTGGAGTCCAATTCCCAAGAAGCTTTTCAAGCTACAGGGTTTGATATTGAATTCACTACTTCTACGGAGATAGCCGGGGCATACGTGCAACTAAAAGACGTAGATGGAAACAATGCAGAAGGTTATTTCGATATACCTGCTACCTCCATAAACGCCAATGGAAGGAGAAGGAGTGTTAAGAACGGACCGATCAAACCGTCACCTTTTGGTAAAAGAAAAGCAGAAGGCAGCCTTTCGATAGAGGTTGATTTTAGCACTGCCGTTCTTCCCGGGCAGTTTTGTTACGAGATCTGCGTATACGACGAAGCCGGCAACATCAGTGCCCCACAGGAAGTATGTGTAGAAGTAGAAGCTTGGGGAGGCAATGCAGAAATTGTAGGAGAGTGGGTATTTGTAAGGTCGGAGCCCATAAATGAAAACGAAATAGATCTTTTAACCATAAATTGCGATAGTGGTCAGACCCTCGAAGAGGTTCCTGAAACCAAGGAATTGCAAAACGATTGGATCTTTGTACTAAATGCTGACGGCTCTTATTACGAACAGTATTTTGTAGAAGAAGAACCGCTTGACGAAGAGCAGACTGCCGCTAACTGTAGCCCGGTGTATGAAGAAGCTCAAGTAACAGAAGATGATAAGTACCTTGGTTTTTGGGCTTACAATGAAGAGGCCGAGACGTTAACAGTTGTGGATTTTGAGAGCATCGATAACGTGGATGGAGACAGCTTTGAATATGAAGAAGGATCTGTGTACTTGGAGGGGGTAACGGTTGAGGTGATCAACGGCGAGCTTGTAATCATGGAAACCGAAATCGAAGACGGGATAGAAGTGATGTATAAGGAAATTTTTAGAAGGAGATAGAGAGCTAACAAGTTTCCATATAACAAAGGCCGTCCCGCTAAAGGACGGCTTTTTTGTATTTGCTTAGTTCAACTTCCATAGGTGAAGTATAATCTTTTGATTATCAATAAAATAATAAGCTTTATATTCATTCCATTGTAAAAGACCTGTTTATTTCTGATCTTTTACTACATGAAAATATCAACCAAAGAATGGCTGGAATGAAATATCGCAAAATCACCTTAGAAGAAAACGAGATCCCGGAGAAATGGTATAATATCATCGCAGATATGCCCAACAAACCCCTGCCACCACTTCACCCCGGAACTAAGGAACCCATAGGCCCGGAAGCCTTAGCGCCTTTATTCCCCACAGCACTCATCGAACAGGAAGTGACTGGGGAGAAATGGATCCAGGTCCCCGATGAGGTGCGCGATGTGTATACACTATGGCGCCCCACCCCACTATACCGGGCATATGGCTTGGAAAAGGCCCTGGACACTCCGGCTAAGATCTACTATAAGTACGAGGGCACAAGCCCGGCAGGATCGCACAAACCGAATACTGCCGTAGCACAGGCCTACTACAACAAGCAGGAAGGCATCAAGCGTATCACTACAGAGACTGGAGCAGGGCAGTGGGGAAGCGCGTTGAGCTTTGCCTGTAACCTTTTCGGCATCGAATGTGAAGTGTACATGGTACGGCTGTCGTACGATCACAAACCTTACCGTAAGGTGATGATGAATACCTGGGGAGCGAAAGTTTTCCCATCTCCTTCCGAAGCCACAGAAGCCGGCAGAAAAATATTGGCCGAAGATCCCAATACGACGGGCTCGTTAGGCATAGCCATTTCCGAAGCCGTAGAAAGAGCCGCTACCAATGAAGATACCAAGTACGCACTAGGCAGTGTATTGAACCATGTCAAGTTGCACCAAACCATTATCGGGCAAGAAGCTGTAGTACAAATGCAAAAGGCCGGGGATATGCCCGATATCGTGATCGCCCCTTTTGGTGGAGGGTCTAACTTCGCCGGGCTGGCTTTCCCCTTCTTACGTTTTAACCTGGAAGAGGGTAAAAATATTCGTTGCATAGCCAGTGAGCCTTCATCATGTCCCAAACTCACACGAGGGGTATTCAAATATGATTTTGGAGATACGGTAGGTATGACGCCGCTTTTGCCTATGTACACCCTTGGGCATAACTTTGTGCCCGCCCCCATCCACGCCGGTGGCCTGCGTTATCACGGGGCCGGTGTGATCGTGAGCCAATTGTTAAAAGATAAGCTGATAGAGGCACAGGCGCATGATAACCTCGAGGTCTTTGAAGCAGGTGTGTTATTTGCTAAAACCGAAGGGATCATCCCGGCCCCGGAAGCTACACACGGTATTGCGACCGCCATTAGGGAGGCCAACCAATGTAAAGAAGAAGGATTATCTAAGACCATCCTGTTCAACTTATGTGGTCATGGCAATTTCGATATGAAAGCCTACGAGGATTATTTCGAAGGAAAGATCGTAAAACATGAGCTTAGCGAGGAAGAGGTAAGCCAGCTTATTGCAAACTTGGATACGCCTGATATCTTCTAATACACAGCCAGTAGTATAGTGTTGTATCAAGCCTCAAAGACGAAAAAAACTTCTTTATCGTCATTCCTGCCAGCCCGTGCGTTGGGCCAGGCGTGACAAGGAATCTGTGAAGTCGTGAAACGAAAACCCAATACACCCAAAAAAAGGTTCACGTTCAACGATACAGCAGATTCCTTCTCTCGCGCATCGCTCGCCCTGCAAGGCCGGCAGGAATGACGATGTTGGAAAGTAAGAATGACGAGGTTAGAAAGTAAGGAATGACGGTACTATGTATGGGTTTTGGATGGATTTAGAATAAGATGTTGATCACTCATCCTTTGTAGCTTGCTGGCACCAGGTTTAAAACTATAAACCTAACGATCAATTGCTTGAGTCCGAGAAAGCAGTACTAGTGTCCAGTTTGTCGTAGTGGTGTATACGATCAAAAAATAGGTGGATGTCACCGTTACTATCAATATCAAATGCGGGGTGGTATTGGGCACCCCACACCATTTCGTCGCACCTATAACTAAAACGAGAGTGGACGGTCTGCGCGAAAGTGTCATCATATCCTTTAATGCGTATGAGTAATTCAGCATCCATTGTTTCTATGTCTTCCTTGGCTTTGTTGTAAAATGGGCTGTTTTCATCAATGGGATGGACGATGGTCCATGTTAATGGGAAGAACAGGATGTGATCACGTTCCAATAGGAGAGGGGTGAATTCACGTTTCCAATTTTGCCGAGATTTGTCTACAAAAGACAGTAAAACCGTAGCTTCCATTTCCATCAACATACTATTCCGCATATTGGCGACCCTGAACTGCAAGCTATTACGTCCATTTCCGTAAGGAGCTACTAAGGCCTTTTCGCTGTACATCAAGCGCGCAGAGGGTTTTGAGAAGCGACCATAAAGTATACCGGTAACCAACGCAAAACACATCCACCCGATTATGCTTTCAATGGTCGAGATCACATTGGCCAAATGTCCTATAGGATGGTAAATACCATATCCCACGGTAGTGAATGTTTGAAAACTAAAGTAGTAAGCGTACATGAACTCGTTAAACCAGCCTTTTTCTTCGACCTCCCCGAGTTTTTCAATGCCCACCCATGTATATAACAGGGCAAAAACACCGTTAACGATGAATAGAAAGATAAATGACACTAAAAAAAAGCGTGCCCAGCTCATTTTTACCAGCGATTGGTAGGCATTCCGTGTATTGGGACCTAAACCTGCCTTTTTCACATTAAACGATCCATCCTTATTGATCACCCGCTTGGAATGGGCGTGGTAGTCGGTACCTGTCCCGGGATCTCTTGATAATGAATATCTTACCATCTTTAGCCTGTTGTTATGTCCCAGTCCTTCTGCCTCTGGCAGTTTAAAGAACCATTTTTCGTTATATTCGTAAATATCACTAATTGAAAGGGTTATTTACGTAATAATCCTCTCGAGGTGTTTTTTTGAATCATTTTTGAAGGTCAGAACTTAATAACAACATTCAAAAACTCAAAATCATGAATGATTCAAACCTCTACAGGGTGTATGATGAGAAACTCGACCTGTTGTACGAAGTTTCTGTTAAACCGGGTCAAAAGGAAAGAGATGTAGAGTTAAAAAAACTGCTTAGAAAAAGCCAGCTTTTTTTAACCCTGGAAAATCTCACATGTTACAGGATAGTGCCAGACATCAAGTGAGTTAAAGTGTTCTAAGGACATACGGTCCCTTTACTTGCTCACTTTATGTAGGACATCCCTGGAAATTAGATTTGCTAATCAACGTCTGTTTTTTGGCAAATTAAGTGACATTTTTAAGATGTTTCGGGTAGTGCGAGCCACAAAATGAGCGGTTTAAGCGGCATTTTGTGGTTCTAAGTCCGTGTTCATTTTCTTTTGCACGCCCAAAAGAAAACGAACCAAAAGAAAAAGGCGCCAGCAACAAAGCCCATTTTCCCCTCAAATGGGCAACGCTGTTCCT
>JANQLQ010000028.1 GCA_028280565.1 Fulvivirga sp. | reverse complement strand
CATCGTAAAAGCATACGGGTATCAAAACATAGATACCCGTATTTGTACTTTCCAAAGACTTAGAAAATCTACCGGTTTTTTACCCGGACGCCAGTAATTTTAAATCATAAATTATATTTAAAAAACTTGGAAAACACTCCTAGGTAAACGCTGCATACAAAGACTCCATTTTAAAAAATTTCTCCTTCCAAAGCTTACCAACACACGAATGACACCAGCGACAGGTCATGGACATCTTACCAGAAGCTTGAGGGCACTCTTTCCCTCCGATAATTATTGTATTAGCTTTCCATTGATATTCCAACCCATTCTCAAGACTCAACTCCTGCAATACCTCTTTAAGACTTGGCGCGTGAAACCTTCCATGGACCAAGCATTTTTCCACTTGCTGATCTTCAAATATTACTTCCACTCCGTACCACCTCTCGAGCAGGTCGGCTACTTCTTGAAGGTTTTTTTTATCCAACACCAGGACGTTGTCCTTCCAAGCCACCAAATCACCCACATCTTGGCTGGTCTTGGTTAAAATACCACTTTTCAAATCATAGTATGCAATTTCGTTGGCCACTAATACCAAATCTTCATGTCGCCCTGGGCTATGCGCAAGGATTACCTCGCCTTCAGCCACTGCTACTTCTACGTTCTGATTGCCGGGATAAGCCCTAATGTTAAAAGAAGTACCGGTGGCCGTGGCGGTTACCTCGCCACAGCTTACGACAAAAGGCACTTGGGGGGCATGGTGCACTTCGAAAAATGCTTCACCATCGAGCTGCACTTCGCGCCTGTGTTCAGCAATCTTTTTGGGGTAGTACAGTTTACTGCTGGAATTTAGTCTCACCCGAGAGCCATCCGAAAGATGGATCGTCAATTTCTGACCGCTGCTGGTTTCACCGATCATAGAGTTCGGGTCCATTGGAAACTGTAGGAGTAACAGGTACACCAGGACCCCGCCTAAGCCTATAGCCAAGAAAGTAGCTAATTTTCGTCCAGTCGGATCACTATTGCCTTTATCTTGGTTTATTTTTCGTTCTAATTTCTTCCATAGCTTTGCCTTATGCGTAGGGTTGGTCACAGGTGCTTGTTTCGGTAGCTCCCTTTTCAGTTTTTCTTTGATAGGGAGTAATTCTTTGTCGGTCGCTTTTTCCAAATAAGCCCAAAGCATGGTCAGTTCCGGGCTAGAAATGGAGTTTTCTATATACTTTTGGAATAATACTAATATTTTCTCCTTGTCAGTCATAAAATATAACATTATTACATTTGGTAGGATAAATTGATAATGGATTATTAGAGAGTTCTAAAACCTCCCGGATAAAGCTTCTACAGAACGAGAAAGGTGTGTTTTGCCCACCTATCGGCAGGAAGTAGCTAGTTTATCAAGCAATTGGAGTTGCAAAGTGCCATTAGAAATAAGTCTAACCAACGAGTGCTGCTGCGGGTCAGTGATAAGGCGGTTTGCTACCTTATCTTCCCTTCTTTCGATACACTCCCAGATCTTTTCGCGGGGAACCGTATTGGCCCGTCTTTTGGGCAATACTTTCAATACCCAGCGCCTTACCATTTCAAGCAGCTGGTCTTCCAGTGAAGCATCGAGTTTTAGTAGCTGGCGTTTGTACCATAGCTTACTGAAACAGCGCTCCAAAACAGATTCTGCTAATACGATTGACTTTAACGTATGAAAAGCGTATCTTAAGAATCGATCGTAACAATTATCGTACAGTTCCCAGAACACCTGGTAGTCGCTGTACATGAGCCTTTTTACTTCGGATCGCTTCTTCATTGTGTAGGGGATTTGTTCAGCTTGGGGTCATTTTCTCGTACTTGTCACGAGAATTACCTTAAATCTAACTGAAATAGTACGACAAAGCCAAATAGTTTGGAATATTTTGTTTCCAAGCCTTTTTTATAAAAAAGAAGGATATGTCAGTCTTGTTTCTAGTTTCGTTTAAATTATATTGACTAATACGGTCCAAAAATTACACAAAACACATTTTTTAACCTGCGCAACGCTTTGCACATTCCCTAGGTATTTTTATTTGTTTAATGCAAAACTTGTAATATGGTCACGATATACAACAATATTTGGATAAAATAGAGAATCGGCAGGTAACGTAGTGATACCCCTCCTTGAGGTATTGTCTACAGGCAAGCTTCAAATTGGTGCGCGTTTGTATAGGCTTCCTAAACAGCTACCCAGTGCGATGGGCTTCCCCTTTAGGGGATTAAGGGGTAGCGCCGGCGGCCACAAATAACGTAACCCCACACCGATTAGCGCCAACTATAAAAGACCCTAAAAGAAATCCAAAAACTTCCAACCCAGTATAACCAGCTTTTACGAGCTTTGCAGTAGCTTCTTTGCACACTTTACGTGAAAAACACCGAGTTATCCCTATTCCACCTCACCTTGTCCTTATCCCATGCCCAGGCTTGAACGTAAACTACCCTCCTTTTCAAATACGCTAGGTTTTCGTTTCACGACTTCACAGATTCCTGGTCGCGCACGAACCTGCCCCAAGGCGGCCAGGAATGACGATCGAAGGGGAGAGAAAAATCGAAACTGGTCGTAGGTTAAGCATAGCGGTCCTACGACCTACAATCCAACAAGAGCGTCCGCTCGGCAGCCTCGCAAAGTAGCTCCTTAATCATCGAA
>JANQLQ010000321.1 GCA_028280565.1 Fulvivirga sp. | reverse complement strand
TGGACTCGATTAAAAAATGAACGTCATTCCGCGCCGGTGGCTGTGGGAGGGCTAATGGCGAGAGCCGGAATCTGCTGCGTCGTAGAACGGAAGCTAATTCCCAGTTTACAAACTGTGAAAGTATGTTAAACCTCATTTTAAGCCTAGGCTACCATGATTTTAAGTCGAGTTATTAAGCTTAGGTTAAAAAAACCGAAGAGAGCTCAAAAGCACAGATTTTCCCGTAGTTTCCATTTTAGCCGGACACTAAGGATATCATACCTGTAATTTTAAGATGTCATTAAGCACATTAATAGTTTAAATGGCTGGTTATCAACATGAGTTTAAGAACGGTATTCATCCTGTTGTTATATTTTATTACCCTGCATCCGCATATTGTATGGAGCCAAAATCGCCAAAATGAAAGGTTGGTATTCAAAAAGGCCAGGGAACATGACGGCTTGCTGCATGATGCAGTCTATGGTATTCTCGAGGACAAACATGGATACATGTGGTTTGCCACAAGAAGCGGACTCCAGCGGTTTGATGGTCATCAATTAAAAGCGATTGAACCCCCGGGAGACCTATCGGGAACCCCCGCTATTGTAGGCCTGGCACAACTAGGAGGATCTGTCCTGTTTAGCCAACCTGGTGAGCTATACAGGGTTGACCCATTGGAATTATACCCCAAGAAGATCTTGCTGGATTTTGAAACTCCCCGGCCGGGTGAACCCTTAAAGATCCATTCACTGCATACCTCACCACAAGGTATGGTCGTGATCAACGCCAAGGGGCAGTCATACTTTGGGAAAATTGCGGACGACACGCTAAGGTTGAAGTCCATACATAAAACGGTTGAATCACTTTTGGGTAATAAGGATTTCCGAATTAAGCATACCCGGTATGTTGCGGGAAAATTACTCGTTTTTATGAATAGGAGTGTGCTTAAGGTTCCAACCGGGCCTGACGGGTTACCCGACTTTGACAGGTGCAGTAAATACCAGGATGTATTGCGCGGAAGGATAGTTTACTCATACGTCAGCGACCGACGCTTGGTGCTGCTGTTGTCACATAGGGTGATCACTTATTCCCTGTATGATCTTGATTTCAAAAAACCCGAAAAGATCATTCGATTAGAGACCTCCTTCAGTTACAATAGCCTTGTTGAAGACAACAATGAAAACCTTTGGATCACTACGCCAAACGGACTCTTGAAGATCGATCCCTCCGGCAGGAAGTCATGGTCTTATCATGACAGCCAGCAACCTAATTCGATATCGAGCAACCAGCTTACCTGTAGTTTCCTGGACTCGAGGAATATTCTTTGGATCGGTTCCTTGCGGGGCGGTGTAAATTTTATGAATACGCGGTTTCGTGGCCTGTCACATTTCGAGGTCTCGAAATATACCGGTCACGAATTCCCAGTGAGAAGCATACTGGTGACCGGCAAAAATATATGGCTTGGGTCGTTAGGCGGCGAGATCCTGCGCATAGGACAGGACCAGCGAGTTCAATTGATCTCCACCACTTCCGGGTATGTTCCAATAAAAAGGCTCGAGGCATTTGACGAACACAAGATACTTTCTATTGCCAATACCGCTAATTCAGTACTGGATACCCGGGATAACACTTTGACACCGTTTGTCATCACCCGTTCGAATGGCTCGATCTATGCACCAAAACATATCACTTGCGTCGCACCCTATTCTAGGGCCAGGCTTTGGGTAAGTGCCAGGGCTGGCGGGACACAGCTTTTAAAATTCGAGAATAACTCCTTTTTGGAGATCCCTTTAGGAGATATGGCCTCTTTGCTGGGAAAAATTGAGGCTAACGTAATTTATGCCGACCCTCTTGACCGGGGCCTACTCGTCGCAGATGATCGATTCTTATATATACTGACCTGCAATTCCCAAGGGCTTCCTGTAGCCGTCAGAAAATCCGACCTGCCAAGGGTTTCGGGAATTTCTATGGTCAATGAGCGTCTTTATGCTATCGCAACGTTGAACGAGGGGGTTAAACTTATTACAGCGGGTAATATTTGGTCCGATTCCATAGATCCTGTTACCCCTATTACGACCATTAACGGGCTGTCTGATAACCGGGTCAATGACATATTGCCGGCCGGTCCGGATCAGCTCATTCTTAATGGCAGGGAGGTCCAACTATTGGATCTTGCTACGTATAAGCTTACACACTTGGACCTGGCGATTGACTGGGTGAATAATCCTATCATCAGGGGTTCGGGGTATTTATCTCAAGACCAGCTTTACTTCGGGCTCCAAGACGGTTTTGTTTCTATCGACATAGATAAAATGCAACCCCGCATGCCATTAAAAGACTGTCAAATAACCGGGATAGATGTTAATAGCGGACCTTCCAAAAAAAGAACTCTACAAATACCGGCGAATAGGAACGATTCGGTCACCTATCAAGTACACCTGAACCATAGAGAAAACAATCCGAAAATCTATTTTACGGATTTTGATTATACCCGGAGCCATGAGAAAATATATCATTATCGAATTAAAGAAGAAGGAGAACAATGGCAGGTTACTTCAAGTCATTGGGTCAATTTCAGCCATTTAAGCCCCGGAAGCTACACCTTCGAGGTCTGTACGAACCCGGGGGAATCTAACTTGGATTCTATTGAAATCGTAATAGATCCTCCTTTTTATTGGACCTCCCAGGCCAAGGTATTTTACGCGGCAATCCTGCTAGTGGTGGTAGCCATAATCGGGTACCACAAGCGTAACTGGGATAGGCTGAGAATGGCATTGAGGACAAACGAAAAAATTCATCAATTCAAAAGTGATTTTTTTAACCAGGTAGCCCATGAGATCCGTACTCCCTTGTCGCTGGTCACTTCCCCCTTGAAGGAACTAATGCATTCCAAAGGGTTTGCAGGAGATGAAAAAGAAAAACTGCAGGTGGCGCAAAAGAATTCAAATAGACTTGAAGACCTGGTGGACCGCCTCGTCCATCAAAATTTTGATAGCTTGAGTTACTCAAAGCTCAAAATTGAATATTTGGATATCAACAAAATAATCGAAGACATACTGAAATGGTATGCTTTAAACCTGGAGAACAAGAATATACAGGTAAACTTCACGCCATTGCCAGGGGCGGATCACACCTGGGGAGATAAGCATGTATTGAGAACGGCCATTTGCAACATCCTGGATAATGCCATCAAATACTCTGATCCTTCCGGTGAAATAGACATCAGAATTGTACCTTACCGGGAATGGGTGACCCTAGAAAAAGCATATTTTTTGACCCGGCAGGTTCCTCATGAACTTATGGGTATCGAAATACAAGACCATGGCAAAGGCATCGATCCCTCGAAGGTCAAGCGGATATTTAATAGGTTCTTTCAAATCAATACGATAACGGATAATGGGCTGGGAATGGGACTTTCAATGGCCAGGGACCTGGTCCATCTAAGCCATGGAGCCATAGCCGTAAGATCCGGTAAGAACTTAGGTTCCAGCTTCATGATCCTGGTCCCGCGTAAAAAGGAAGCCTATAAGACCGATCAAATGGTAGTCGATAGTTCACCACTTTTAAATTCGTTTAATACTGCAAAGCAAGTTCATCAACCTGCGATTTTGCTCGTGCAGCCTGACCTGGAATTGAAAACATATTTAGTGGACCAGTTATCTTCCGAACATACCGTAACGGCGGTCGATGATTGCGAAGCGGCAATTGAAATCCTTGAACTCCGCACCTTTGACCTTATTATTTCCGAGTATTATCTCCCCAATAGAAATGGAATGACTTTATGTGAATGGATCCGGAATAACCAGGATTTGCAGCTTGTGCCTTTCATTCTTATTTCCTCCCGGGAAATAGACTATACCAAGTATAAGAATACCTATGTAGACAGGCACCTAGGAAAGCCCCTGGATATTGAACTGTTAAAAGTCAACATTCGGTCGCTTACCGACAAGCAAAAATTCAGGTCCAAGGTTCAATTAGTGGATTCTGCTCTCAAAGTAAGTATCCGTGACGACGAGCGCGAGTTGGCCCGGCAGATCATTACACTGCTGATCAACAATCTAAGCGACTCTTCTTTCGGTGTAGAAGCATTAAGCAAGAGTTTGGGCATCTCAAACAGGAGCTTACAGCTTAAAATGAAAAAGTGGTTTAAAAAAAGCCCAAAAGAATTTATAAATGCCTACCGGTTGGAATACGCGGCGGACTTGTTGAGATCCAAAAAATTTAAGATCAACGAAGTCGCCTACTCGTCCGGTTTCAACACACCCGCTCATTTCAGCAAAATATTCAAAGATAAATATGGAGTAAACCCCTCGGAAATCAACGATTTAGTATAGCTTATCCCATCCATTTGCTCCATTGTACATAGATAGGTCTTCAAACGATCATTTCGCATTAGCTTTATTCATTTTCGCATTTACGATAGTGTTCCCGTGCAGGAATCCTGATCCTTGCCTATATAATTGATTGTATCCTCTAACCTAAATTATACAAATATGCTTACTAAACTATTTTACAAATGTGTCCTTTTACTTGGGCCAATTGTTTTTATCACGTCTTGTGCTGAAGAGAATCTGCAAGAGCTCAATGAAAGTGAGTCAGCACTCCCGGTATTCCAGGTCCCGTCAGATTTTACAGAGTATTTTATAACCGCAGAAGGTATTTATGAGATCCGTGGTACCGTTAGGGGGGAAGTCATTAATCTCAATAACGTTCCGGATGGATCCACTATTATCATAAGGGGCGTTGGCAACAATCCTCTTTTTGAAGCCAAGCCTTATACCGGGCCAAGAGCCAACGATGCACGATCGAAAAGTCATATCCGTGGTGGATTTGATGGCGGGTCTTTGACCATTGAAGACTTTGCCTTTTTCGGTCGTGTGAACCATAACTTCATGAGCCTGCCGGGTAACTGCAATAAAATTATTCAAGACCTGTTTGTGACCAACGACACCAGGGATGGGGCCGGGGGCATCAACCCGGGAACCAATAGCTTGGTAAGAAGATGTACGGTCCGTCCACATGACGATGCGATCAAACCTACAGAACCTAACGCTAGGGCTGAAAATTGTACATTGATCATGGGCGGCAATGGTGCTGCCCTCCAACTGGGATGGGGCCAGCGGGCCGGTGGAGCGATTCATTATGCTACTGACATTACCATCCGCGGATATTTGACACGGAATAAACAAACGAATACTGATAGTAACCCGGGAAGGGCGGTTATCGGTGGTATCTACGAAAATAACGGTAGCGATGTGCAGTTTACTGGGCTTGACATTGACATGGACAGCAACCACACCGCTCACTACGTAAAATTGAAGGCGGACGGTGCTACCCTTAGAGATGTGACCATTACCGGTATGATCCATAACACTGTTAATGTAGATCCGGCGATTCATGCAGTCGCTTTGAATGCCACAAATGGAGGGCAGATCCAAAACATGGTATTAGACCTTGGTCCTGCACTTACCAACAGTGATATTTTCATGACCAACAACGTTGACCTGACCTTCACACGAAATGGTAGTGGTGGGGGGAGCTCTTGTGCCGGGGACCCTGCGCCATCAGGTTCTATTTTAACCTCTAACCTGAATGCTAACGGTGATGGACGTGTAAGTGTGGCTGCATCTGACAATGGCCAAATCACACGAGTAGAAGTCTTTGAAGGAGGTTCTCAAAGCAGGGGGTTCCTCACTGCGCCTAATTCGGGGGCTAACTATAGGATTGTTTCAGCGGATCTGGATGCCGGGGATTCATTCACGGTAGTGATCACAGATGATTGTAGCAATACCACGACCCTCAATGGCGTCATCGATGGTGGGACAGGTGGTCCATGTGCGAGTGACCCGAGTCCAACAGCGTCTATTGTCAACACGAATTACAATGCCGGGGGAGATGGCAGGGTGGTTGTTGCAGCGTCGGATAACGGATCAGTGGTTTCCGTAGAAGTGTTGAAAGGATCAACCAGTATGGGCATAATCACCACGCCCAATGCGGGTGTCAATTACAGGGTGGTGAACAGTGATCTTAACCCCGGAGATAGTTTTACAGTAGCAGTAACTGACGACTGTGGAAATGTGACAACACTAAACGGCACAATGCCTTAAATTATCTATTTCGACAAAGTCAATCTTGACAAAAAAGACCACCGGGTATTGAGTGGTCTTTTTTGTATTTTGGAATCATGATACGACTTCTTTTTATCCTCTGCCTGCTTGCTTTGGCTGGATGTAACGCTGAACATTCTCTTGATGACCAACAGGAGCTGGAGTCATTTATTCAACACCTGCGGGATAGAGGATTGACGGCAGATAGGCTAAACACTATCAAAAATGCCGAAGAAAAAGCGATCGAGAAATTGGTAAAGTCTGTCATCGAAGAAAACCTTGAGCTGAAGCAAAGATCTCAACACCTTGCCTTTATCCGGGCTATTTCGGAAAAGCTTAAAAGTACCCACCCAAGGCTTGTGTTGGAGCTGATCTCCAAACAAGAAACGTACATTCAAGACCTATATGAGACGTACATCGGCGCCTTTGAAAATTGGCTGACTAACGACGAGTTACCTGCTATCCGGGAGTTTATCCTGGATAGATCCATGACTTGGTCGGGACCCGCGGCCAGTATGTCGGAGCAACTGAGAGTTGCCTGGATGCGTCATATGATGGGAACAGGTTCGCTAAAAGAAGCAATGGAACAAGTGGATGAGGTACGTGTAGAACCGCAGGCATTTATGTTGTGCCGGTCATTATATAGCCTGGTCTATATCACCCCGGGTATTAATGAATACGCCGAATGGCTAGCCCCCAGGATAGCTGATCCTATTTACAGGGACCTGGCAGCAACAACGGCTACCGGCCTTTTTCGGCAAGGAGGATTAGAGCATGCCATAAACTGGTGTAGGGATCTACCCGACGGATCGGGCAGGTACAACGCTTTTTTAAAGACTTTTGAAACGTGTGCGATCGAAAAACCAGCGGAAGGAATTGCTTGGTTCTCTTCAAATGACTATCCTTTCAAACTAAAGACCAGGTACCTTGAGCTTTCAGGCCAAAAACTCTCCGAAGATATTGCATCTCGCTTTGTTTATGGACTGATCCAAAACAGGGAAACCGGTATGCACCCGACAGAGTGGATCAAAAAAGTGGTTGGACCGTATCGTCAAGTTTTGATAAATGAAGGCAAAGCCCAGTTGAGGAGATATGATCCTCAAATACTATTAAATCCAGGCTACCAATTGCAAGTTGAAGAGCATTAATATTTTACCGCTGATCATTGGCCTGGCCATTACTACGGGCAGTAAATGCCAGGATAGCCGTTCCTACTTTATCCAGGCCAATACGGGTATGGAATCTATACAAATGCGCAACACTTTCGCTACACCTTACCATTATACCGGGCTGGGTGGGTATGGCGGTTTGCTATTCGGCATTGAAAACAAATGGAATAAGCGCTTCAGAATAGGAGTAGGGTTGGGCCAGGCCTCATCGGATGAAGCGGAGGATTTGTTTACTGCCAACCAACTGGATTCCAGGAAATTGTATTTATCGTTCACTCTCAGCAGGCCCGTGGTGAATACCGGCAGGATTACGGTTGAAATGGGACCAGCGCTAACCCTTCACGCTCAATGGATGGATTTTGAGGTAGAAAATGTACTGCGCCCCGTTCAATTGAATGAAAAGCAGGATTTCGCTTTCATCGGGGTAGGTGTTTTTTTAACAAGTGCTTACCAATTGCTTCCTTCCCTGCAGCTTGGAATTAGTTTAGTCACTGTCCCCGTAGGATTCATCAATTATCCTTCGCCAACCAACCCGGACCTGGTGTTGAAAAACAGGTCTAAGATCCTGGGAATGGACGATAACTACTATTTCACAGTGGCAGGGAACCTGGTATATGATTTTGCTGGGGAATGGTCCCTGGTCTATTCATCTGGATATGAAAAGAGGCAATTTTTCGATGCTTACGAGCTTAGTTCAACGGGTTGGTTGAATAATATTGGAATAAGGTACCACATGCGATGAAAGAGCACTTTTGTAAATTATTGTTGACTGTACTGTGTGTTTTTCTTTTCGTCCATTGCGAAGAAAGAATTGATCCTGCAGGCAGAACGGGAGTATTTGATGAAGTCTACCGGGAAATGCAGAAGAATTACGCCTATTTCGAATTGTACCCGTTTTCGGCGGATAGCCAGTTTGAAGCGTTTCGGAAGCAGATCGGACCGGCCACCGATGATGAGCAGCTATTTGGGATCATAAGTGATTTTCTTAGAACTTTCGAAGACGGACATCTGAATATTTACACACCCTATGGCACCAGTACGTTTCAATTTTGGCCTGAAAATTATGTGTCTACGCACTTGCATGAACTTTATCTTGATGAATTGATCTTTGCCAGCCCAAGCGTCCAGTATGGATACATTTCAAATTCGTCGCTGGGATTTATTAAGATCCCGGATTTTGCGCAGGATGCCCCTGGATATGAAGTGATCCGACCCGTTATGGCTGAGTTTAGAAGGAGGGAAATAACGGGGTTGATTATTGACATCCGGGACAATATTGGTGGAAACTCTGCCAATGCCGAGATCATCGCGAGGGAGTTTATCTCAAATGATAAACCTACCTTTAGAACACGTTACAGGAACAGTTCGGAAAGAGCTTCTTTTACCGATTGGGTAGACCACAAGATCACAGGTATCGAGCCTCCATTTTCCTCACCCGTAGTTATACTTACCAACCGGTTAACGTATAGTGCGGCAGAGACATTTCTGCTCATGGTCAGGAACCAGGATCATGTGAAGGTCATAGGAGATGTGACTGGCGGGGGAGCCGGAAATACGATCTCAAGATACCTCTCGAACGGATGGGTGTTAAGGATGTCTAATAGCCAAAAACGAATGCTTGACGAAGGCCTTGATTTTCAGAAAATTGGAATTGCCCCGGATATTCGTATCCAGGCAACGCGTGAGAAAGCAGGTATGAATGTTGATGAAATACTCGAACGCGCTATTATGGAACTCAAAGGCAATTAAGTTTAAGTTGGAAGAACTTTGAACCTGGCTAATGGCGATGCATTGCCTCGCTAAAATTCTTTCTCACCATTTTTGCAAAAAAGCCTGGAGTGAAGATGACAAAATAAAAAACGGCTCGTCATTGCGAGGCTGGCGATGCTAATGCAGGGGCTACGAAGCCATCCCCTCCACGAGATATACCGCATAGACTTTGCTACCGCTTCTCGAGCAGGGGATGGCTTCACCGCTAGCCCTCCAAACC
>JANQLQ010000309.1 GCA_028280565.1 Fulvivirga sp. | reverse complement strand
CTGGCGCCCTTTTCTTTTGTTTCGTTTTCTTTCCCCGAAGGGATGCCTATGGCATGGGCGCGCAAAAGAAAATGAAAATTGGACTTAGAGCCCCGAAATTCCGCGTATACTGCTCACTGCCAGGTTCGCATTATCCGAAACATTCTAAAAATATAGCCTAATTTGCCAAAATTTAAACGTTTTACTATCAAAGATAATTTTCAGGGCGCCCTGAAGTAGGGTTAACCATGAAGCAACCCTTTATTCCTAATACGCGATATGTACTCTACACACATTCTTCGACTAGGGAATTGCTTCTTCCTCCTGTCGTCGTCATTGCAATGACAGGGAAAATATATTTTTTTGGTTTTGTTTAAGCATGCTTATCCCACGGTGAGTACGCATTACACTGCACTAAATGCGCATTATTTGATGAAAATAACCAGCAAACAAGACATACAACCAATACCTTAATACTTTTTCTTTCCAGGCCCGGACCTGTTATCAAAAAAATTAAGAATGATGACTTCCTTATTATCAACCCTGTAGAAAACAGACACAGGTTTTTCTAAAACAAATCCATAAATACCTTTTTCCTTATTGACAAGCGTGCCGATTTTCGGAAAATCTGTGACGATATCATAAAATGAAAATACCCTTTTGACAAATCTTTCGGTAGTATTCTCGCCAAACTCCGTCGTCAAATATTCTTTTATTTCCTCAAACCTCCTGTCTGCTCTTTTAGTTGACCTTATTTTCCGAGCCATTTGGCATTCTTCTCTTTAAGGTCTTCAAAGTCAATAAGGTTTGATTCATCTAGGCTCTCTTGGTAGGCTTGGTCCAGTTCCTTTTGTTGTTCTTCGGTCAATGGAATTGTCGTTCCTTCCATCCCGGCGTCCCTATTTAATACTTGGTATACTATGCCTAGTAGATATTCATTATTTGATCTTTCGATTAACTTATGGAGGCTGTCCTTTATCTTTTGCTTGTTATCCATATGATAAATTTACAAAAATGAAGCGTATACTCGATCGTTTATTTCTCAAGGGCACTAAGGCTGTCCTTTTTCAAAAAGAAGAAGGTACGGATACTAAAACTTACAGGATATTTCTATGATGAAAGTTAGGTCTGTGACAGTACACGGATTACAAATCCTATTGCAACGATAAGTACGCATTACGCTCCGCTAAATGCGCACTTGGTGAAAAATAGGATATCATTGAAAATTCAAGTGGCATATGGAGGGGAGACCTCCAGGAACAGCGCGGCACATTTGAGGACCGTGGGCAAGCGGCCTATAGGCGCGGGATAGCGCGTTATGCAGGGGAAAATGGGCTTTGTTGCTGGCGCCCTTTTCTTTTGTTTCGTTTTCTTTTGGGCGCGCAAAAGAAAATGAAAACTGGACTTAGAACCCCGAAATTCCGCGTATACCGCTCACTGCCAGGTTCGCATTATCCGAAACATTCTAAAAATATAGCCCAATTTGCCAAAATTTAAACGTTTTACTATCAAAGATAATTTTCAAGGGCGCTGTACATAGGATATCAACCACTCCCTGGCTTTTCTACATTATTAAAAATGAAATCTAGCTCGCGTTCAAATTCATATTTCATTTTACTTAGCGCGCTATTCCACTCGTACAGCGAACGTCCGTACGCTACTGGGATAAGTATTATAAAAACGGCAAGGAGTATCTTTGAATTTCCCTCTAAGACCATGGCTCCATAAAGCAGGATTGGTATCAAAAGTACATTGTATGCAGTTGTTGAAAGGAATACCATTGGTTTGATGAAAATCATTAAGTTGAAAATTGTTGATCCACCGGCATCTTCAAATGTTCCAATGATGTAGGTATTTAGAGTTTGGCTATCTTCAAATTTCTTTCTTTCCTTGAACCTGATTTCATCACCACTTACCTTAAGCTTATATCTTCTTTTAGACAGATCAGTAGTAAATTCGGCGCCAGGATCTTCATCCATGTTAGCTTGGAGCACAGAAAAGATTTCAGTCCTATTCAATGAAAAGGATTTTTCTATTTTCTCAAACAATCCAATTTTCTTGTAAAGTCTTTCGATCATAAATTACAATTATGTAAAACTTGATTTCCATAATGCTACCCACTTGAACCCGATATAAAAATATACCAGGATTAGATTTGAGGAAAGTCTCTTTGTTATTCTTTTAGCGTTAGAATCCCGGCGGTATGGAAAACTTTGCCACCAAGGTACGAATGCACTATGGTCCACCAAGCATCACAAGCGATTGGTCATTTCCTTGATCCTACCGGATATCTCACGGAGATTACGGTGTTTTTGGTTGGTAAGAATGATGATCGTTAGCTCTTCCTGTGGCCAATAGGTTACCAGGCACTCGTAGCTACCGCTCGAGCCATGATGTGAATGTTCTATTACCTGTTCATTTTCCCATTGGCAATGGCCTAAAGGAGATTGAAGATCATCCCCAGTGCCTGCATCCTGCGAAAGGAACTGCACCGACTCTTTCGTAAGGACCTTAAAGGCATGTAGCTCCTTAAGCCACTGGTACATATCCCGTGTGGTAGCACTCAATAAGAGGTAAGGGACCTTGATCTTATACCCATCCGGTTGGAATTCTTCGTTAAAAGGAATGGCCATCAAAGTGGTATCTTGGTAGGGAAACTGCTCCTTTAGTACGAGGCTCGTAATTTGGTATGGGGTGAAAATATTTTCCTTTAAATACTCATTGAAGGTTTTTCCCGAGACTTTTTCTACGATCTTAATGAGTAAAATGGGGCTGTAATTCGTATACAAGTACCCTGATCCCGGGGCAAACTCAAGGGTTTCTATCCCTTCCAAGTCTGCCATAATATGCTCTTCGGTAACGTTTATCCCCTGTCCAAAATAGGTATTCCATGAAATCCGGGGTAACCCGCTGGAATAACGTAGAAGATGGGTAACCGATATTTCTTCTGCCCAGGCAGGCAACCCGGGGAAGAACTCCCGGAGGCGATCATCTAAGCTTAGCATTCCCCTCTCTTTCAACTGCAGGATACAAACTGCCGGGAATTCTTTGTAAATGGAGCCTATATTGAACCTGTGCTCATTGGTAAGTAACCTATTTTTGGCAGGATCTGCATAACCAAAGGATCGCTCATAGATCACTTCGTCGTTTTTCGCTACTAGAACATTCCCATTGAGCTTCCCGGCTTCATACAACTGGCTCAAATAGGTTTCAATTTCCTGTGCCTTACAGCTCGATAGGGAAACCACCAGTAAACTTAACAAGATCTTATTCATACCCCTTTTTCCTAATTCAACATGTTAATTATCGTACTCACCTTGGTGCAAGTCTCTCTACATGAATCTTATTTATCCAAAGATTCTCAGAACCAGCAAAATACGAACACAAATGATCTTATTCTTTTTAAGTTTTAACCGGGACTCGATAATTATTGATCAGTTTGATGTTACCTAGGGCAGTCTTGACTAGTAAGCTTGGTGACCCTTGGTGCATTTGCGTCTTGGTGGCGAAGCTCCCTCGGCCACCAAAGCTCAAAGAATCACAAAAAGATTTTCTTTACTTTATGAAAAATCCCTGCCCCTCGTACATTAGCCGGCCTATGTTGCAGCCCTAACAGGTTCAGAGAACCTGTCCATGCCTGGGCACGGGTTTGGAAAACCCGCGCCAGTTAATTTGGAAACCCGCGCTAGTTATTCAATTTTTGTGCGTTCATTTCCCGGGGTAGACCGTCATATTCTCCAAAAGCTCAACGACTTTACTGGCAAGCATTTTCGTAGAGGCCGGGTTCTGACCTGTGACCAGGCGGCCTGCCACCTCCATATGGGGTTGACCTCTTTCTGAATAGTTAAAGTGACCCCCATGATCTTCTACGGTCTTCTTTATAAGGAAAGGGAACTCCTTGAAATAAGCGGCATTTTGATTTTCATGCTCTTCTGGGTAGCCATTGACCGCTTTTCCCGATACGAGGTACTTTCCATCCGCCTTTTTCAGGTGTACAATCCCTGCCGTTCCGTGACAGACGGCTGAAACAACACCCTTGGCATTGTAAATGTCCATGGCGATCTGTTGTATTTCTTCGTTTTCAGGTACCCCGAACATCGCTGCTCCCCCACCCGGGTAATATATCGCCGTGTAGCCAGCGGCTTCAATCTCTCCCGGGGTATTGGTATGCTCTAACTGGTCCATAAAATGGTGATCATAGATATACTTCTTCTGTAGGGGATCTGACATGTTGATATACGCCAGCGCTACAGCGCCACCTTCGGGGCTCACGAAGTCTACAGTGTAGCCTTTCTTTTTGAAGATATCATAGACGCTGACGATCTCACCAAAATGATTGCCCGTTTTAATCTTAGAGGCACCGTAAAAGTGAGCATTGGAGACTACGAACAGGATTTTCCCTTTCCCGGCCTTCACGCTAGGATCACTACGCCGTTCTGCCCCTTGTAAATCACCCTGCACGACTAAAATGGCAAGGATAAGGGTAATACAAGAAATGATTAAATGTTGGCCCATCATTATTTTTTATCCCGGTAGAAGATTTTATTTACTACTTTCCACTCTCCCTCTATTTTCAACAAATTCATATAATCAGTGAAATAGAAAGTTTCGTATTCGATCTTCAAAATAGCGCTGGCAGCGTTGCCGGCTATGCTCACGGATTGAATGCTTGTTTTCCTGTTTTGCTTCGGCCCCGGCTTTATGGCTTTTTTGAAAAACTCAATGGCGTTCACATCGTGATATTCCCCTTGCCGGATGTATTTCATCCTAGCCTCTTTGTGAAACGCTTTTTTCAAGGTGTTAAAATCATTATTGGTACCCCCGTCCAGGTAATAAGATAGGGTCTTTTTGACTAGGTCATCGTCAGCATTTTGAGCCAGCGCTCCTCCTAATGAAACTAAGCATAGTGTTGCTATCCATGTCATCTTTTTCATTGCTATTTATTTTTAGTTTGATGGCTGTAAGGATATCCATTTACAACCTTACACGGGTTATGGATTGTAAATCCGGAGTTCGGAATTATAATTCCTAACCGCTATGGCCGTTATGGCTGCTTAGGGTAGACCGGTAGCCTGACGGGGTGGAGCCAGTCATTTTTTTGAAGGTGGTAAAAAAGGTAGATTTCGAGTTAAAGCCACATTCGTAGCCTATCGCCTCGGTAGTGAGCTTGTTATCCACTGCCAATAGCTGCTTGGCCGCCCTTACCCGGTACTCATTGATAAAATAGTTAAAGCTTTTGCCTAGGTTATCATTTAAAAATTGTGACAATTGATGGGGTGAGATCCTGAGTTCCCGTGCCACATCCTGCAGCTTGAGGTTCGCGTTTTGATACAATTGTTTTTCTTGGAGCAGCTCATCCAGTGATACCGAGATATTGCGGGCTTCTTCGGTCTTTATTCTCTTATTGCCATACTTTGCAACAGGCTCCTGTAGGAAGTCCATCTTATTTTTCCTTTTAAAGATCCAAAGTAAGAGGAGCAGGTAAAAAACGAAGGAAAATGAAAGTGCGCCGGCTATGTATGACGTGTAAAATGTTGTGCTATGGGCAATCCATATCATACTCACCCCAGCCATCACACTGACGAGCCATATTTCCAGGTCATCCAACTTTCGAGGGATAGAAAAAAGTTCTTTCAGTGTAGACCCGGTTTGGGCCCAAGACAAAATAATATAAATAAGCCATTGCAGGTAGATCCCCCTGACCAAATAACGGCTCCAAGTCACCTGGTTTTCGTAATACGGGTAAGAAAAGCCCAAAACGATCATAAGGAGCACGAAAGGGGTCACATGAAATACCCAATCCCTAGTAGTGATCTTTACTTCTTTACCGATCGCCTTGGTATAAAAGTAGAGGAACGGCCCGATCAGGATGCACGCAGAAAGTCCTACTTGGATAAAGAGCTCCGATATATTGGGACTAAAGAATTTAAAAACGGACTTGGCAATTCTAATACTGATCACGAACAAAAGCGCTGCCAGGAAATAGTTGGATTGATTCCTGTGTTTAGCAAAAAATGCAAAGTAGGCACTCATAAGAAGCCCGTTAAAAGCTCCCAAGCCACTAAAAAAGAATAACAATTGATGTTTTAGGTCCATTTAATGATCATCCTGCCTGAAAGCTTGCACCTAGGAGGCATAAAGGATCGATTTTTAAAATCACTTTCTTGCCCTCAAGCCAACTCGATTCCTCCTTGGGCAATGCTAAAAATCACCGGGTATTTTTAAGTTAAAAGTATCGATAGGGATTGCAAAAAATTTTGAGGAATATTTACTTCAGAAGTTTATTCATATTGGGGTAATGGCCTGATCCTATAAATAGGGGTGCGCGAGAATGCCCGGATTACACATCCTACGGCAACGATAAGTACGCATTACGATGTGCTAAATGTGTACTAGTTAAGTCATTTTTGGCTACCGATTAATAGTGATGCGATCACCCAAGGATCTTAGAGGACCAGCACAAGTTAACTACTTTTTATTTTGGCTTTGATCTTTTCGGAATACTCCAAAAGCAAGGAAGAATTACGAACGGCCGTAGATAATTGAAGTAATCCATTCTTCAGGGACTTTTTCAAATCTTCTCTTTTTAGAATCTCTTCTTTTTCAAGATGTTTCTTCTCATGGACAAGGTCTTTCAACCCTACCATGGCAGTGGCTATTTCTTGGCTCTCACACGTTGGCAATTCTCCCCAGTACAATTCCCAGAACCTGTTATAAGCATTTAAAAAATCTTCTGATCCTGTATCATTGTTGAAGACCAATTCAGAAACCACCTTGAGTGTTTCGGTGTAAAGGCTATTTTGCCTTTCCCAAAAATCCTTCAGGTTTTCCAAAAGAAATTGGTATTCCTGTTGTTCAATCTCTTTCTTTTTATTTTGAATGACCAGGTACCAATTCCCAAATATTCCAACAATAGTTACTGCAACGGTTATTAATCCTGTAATGACGACTGTGTCCATACTCTCTACAATTTTATTCTCCCCTAACAGCCAATTTAAGGCTTCGCAACTAAATTATTTCCAGGCTTTTTTCCAAAGACTTATGCAGGTTTTCCAGGATTACCAGTTATCTCATCTCATAGGCCTTCTTGCTTGGCGGTTACATAAATCGCACACACTGGTCGTATATTTCATATTCCTTTTTCGTGCTGCTAAAAGTGAGTAGTAGAAAGTAGCGATGCTTGAGGGGAATAGTTAAACGAGCATAACGTATACCGTTGAGAGGATCGATCGGGATAGCTAAGATCGAGCTTATTTTTTGATGATTTCAGTGTTCGTTTTAATTCCTGCGGATAGAATCGATGTATGCAGGAGTATACTTCCTGGCAAGGGTATGGTACCATTTTACCAAGGTTCCTGGGCCTAGTTCATCGTATATTAATTCGTATTGCGCTTTTAATTGTTTTTCGTACTCTTCGGCTGATTTCAAAGGATTTTTCGTGAAATCGAGCTGGCTTTGGTATTTTTCTTTTTTTGAAGCGGGGGTATGATGAATGTAAGTATCGAAATACTTAAAGCAGAAATTATAGTACAACCGGCTATGTAGGAGGAAAACATGCCACATTTCATCAATGATCAGTAGAGGCTTATCGATAAATAAGCCTCCGTGTCTCTTTTTTTCAGCTTGCGCAGATAGCCACAGCCATTTTTTTGTCTCCTCAAAAATATCAGACGCCTCTTCCACAGAAACATCAAATCGATCTATGAAACTGTCAACGACAAGTTCGTCATTTTCAGAAGTCATGCCTTCCACCGGGTTTAAAAGATTTTCACTGAATGAGTGACTGGTCTTTACCCATGACTCTTCATATCCAACCATGTATCGCCAGACATGCATGAAATATCGATATGATCAATATTATGACCATAATTCTCCCGGATCATGGCATTGACCAGGTCATTTTTCGAGCGGTTTGAAATGAGATTCTTAGCCTTTGAAGCGTCTTTCACGGAATAACAAGAATGCTTAGTTTCCATAGTCAGTATTATGTTGGTTTGAAATTTTAAGGATTAATATATCCTCTTTCTCATTTTTTTTTACGGTAACGCCCTGGTCATTTATTATTCATTTAAGCCTGTTTATTAAGGCAAGTTTCTGGGCTCTGTGTCACTTACCACCAGGGTGAGTGATCAGATGATTTTTTTACAAAAACATCAATAGCCTAGATGGATTTTGTTTTTTTCCTCTTGTACAAACGGGTTGGAAAAGGTGAGGCAGTACTACATTTGAGGGGGTTGCCGCGGCTTTCAACGTCAAAATCCGCCCAAAAGCCACGCAAAGACGTTTGTTTGGATATATTTTTAACCTATTATCACACACTGGTCTACACACTGGTTGTAGGTTAAGCGCAGCGGTCCTACGACCCAATACCACCGAGAGTATCCACTCGGGCTGGGAAAGAATGTCCAACTTAACTGTTCGCTTCATTCAATAAATATGCATGTCATAAGCAAAATGTTGGGCGTTTAGTTGCTGGATGCTAGGAAGGATTTGATGGAATAGTTTAGCGAACGCCTAGCCGATGTCAACTAAGTGGACGATCTGCCTGTTGTGTGGCTGTTTGTAAGTCATTCGTTTTGGCAGGATCTGCACTACCAAAGGATCGCTCATGGATCTCTAAACCTTCATTTTATTTATCTAAAGATTCTCAGAACTTATAAAATACGAAACAAACGATCCTATTCTTTTTAAGTTTTATGAAAAGTCCCCTTGGCTAAATACTTACTAGGCCGCATGCTGTAGCCCTGCAGGTTCAGAGAACCTGTCTATGACTGGGCACGGGTTTGGAAAACCCGCGCCAGGTGCCAGGTGTTTTAGGAAGGGCTTGATGTAAAAATTAAGCAAGCACCCAATGACATCAATCGAGCAGACGCTCTCCCTACATGGGTCGTAGGACCGCTGCGCTTAACCTACGACCAGGTTACCGTGGAATAGTTCTTGGACGGCGTTTTTTCAATCAGATCCTCACTGTGCCCAGCAGTTTGCTGAAGTTAGTGGGATCGATGCGTAAGTAGGAGGCAAGGTCTTTTTGAGATACCATGTGTAGCAAGTGTGGGCTTCTTTTTACGAATGATGTAAAACGCGCTTGCATATCTAAGGCCATGAGTTCATAATGCCGCTGCATGATACCGATGAGTAGTTTTTCGGTAGCCTTGCGAAACAGGGTTTCTATTTCTCTATGGGCTTGCATTAATTGCTGGTGCTTCTCAAACGACAGCCGCTTGAACTTGCTATCCGTAATGGTCTCTAAAAAATAGTTAGAGGGGACTTGGACAAGAAATGACTCGGGTATGCCACTAAACGAAGGGGGATAGGTGAAAGCAATGATATGCTGTTTGTCGCCTCGCTGGTAGTACGACTTTTGTATTCCTTCAACGACAAAATACATGTATCGCTCGGTTTCGCCAGCAGCTGTCATAACGGTATGCTTGGGCGCGGCATATTCGCGCCAGTGAGAAAGATATTCTTCTAAGACTTCGTCATCGACGTTATGGAGGTAATTGAGAAATTCCTTCATACAGGCTGAAATATTTTTACAGGGGGCTGCAACTGCTCAACTATAAACAGGTCATGGGCAGTGTCAAAAATCGCGGGAATGGTAAACAAAACCAAATGTGATCTTCCGGCAGGAAGTATCGGGGCACACATAATTTTGGAGCATAAGTTAGGCCTGTCTACCGAGCCACAATTGAAGAAAAAACCACCTTACCCGGTGGTTCTTAAAATATTCTAAATTGACTACTAGTGTCGTGTCAAGCCTCAAATGGCGGGTAAGGTGGTCGTAGATTTTGTGGGAGGTCAAGGCGCAAAAAACGAGCATAGCCATAGTTACATAAGTCT
>JANQLQ010000308.1 GCA_028280565.1 Fulvivirga sp. | reverse complement strand
CTGGCGCCCTTTTCTTTTGTTTCGTTTTCTTTTGGGCGCGCAAAAGAAAATGAAAACTGGACTTAGTACCACAAAATCACGCTTAAATTGCTCATTCCGTGGCTCCCATTACCCGAAACATTTTAAAAATGCAGCTCAACTTGACAAAATAAAACGTTCTACTACCAAAGCTAATTTCCAAGGACTCCCTTTTATTTTAAAGTTGGATGAGAAGGCAACCCAGCCTTATTGTCATTAGCCTCTACCTCAAACGCTACTTTTTCTCCTTTTTCAAAAACCTTTCCTTTCCTGAAACGAACTTTACCAAAGCCATTCAAAACAAACGAGCTGAGGGTCATTTCTCCATTTTCACAAACAAGGGTCACCGTCTTGTCTTCACCGGCACTTCTTACTTCCAGCGTACCGTACTGGTAGCCATTTGACCAAAAAAAGACGCCGTCCTTAGCATTGAAGTTCATAGCTCTGTCTACCGCAGAGTATTGGAACCCGGTGTATGCCAATATACCTGCCCAGGCCGCCATAGCCCTGGCATACCTATGGCCAAATTCTCCTTCATTGAAAGGATTCCGCTTGTACCCGTCATACCGGTCGCGTATAGCGCTGAATACCTTCAGCCCGCTCTCCAACTGGCCTTCATAGATCATATGAGCCGCGGTGCTGTACTCGAACCCGGTCATGATCTCGGTATAATAGGGAAAAGGGAAGTCCAGCAATGTCCCTTCTTTTGGATAGGATGCCATGATAAGCCCGGCTTCATTGCCTAGTCCAAAACTGCGGAAGGTATTGAAATGCTCGTTGAAGTTATCCAAGTAATTATATTTCATAATGCTCTTAAGGGTGGTTTGTACATGCCCTTGCTCCAGGACATACCCCAGGTCCGTGGTATGGGACAGGTACTGCCCTACTAGCTGATCTACCAGGCAGCCTTTTCCAAGCTGCGCCACTTTACTGGCCCCCCCTGGGATGTGATGTTCATAATATTCCCCGTTAAAAAGGTTAGCATCTACCCATTTCCTGCCTTTTTCATAAAGCTGGTTACATTCTTTGGAGAAGGCTTTGTCCCCAAGGTGAGAAGCCATTTTTGCAGAAGCTTTTAACGCCCCCAGGTACCACCCTGCCATTTGCGGGTTAGGGCCTACGTAGTTGATATCCATAGTATTGTGCTGGCTTCCCTCCATAACACCGTCTTTGTCGGTATCCCAAATTCCTGTCCAGGCGAAAGACATGGCTTTTTTGATGTGTGGCCACATCGTTTTGAGTTTGGCATCGTCCCCGGACAGCTGCCAGTCGCGGTATACTTTGATGAGGGTTCCCATCTGGCCATCGGCCGCCCAGTTTTTAAAATCTTTTGCGTTGCTGACCGGCAGGTGGACACGGTGGCTCTGCGCCCCGTTCTCATGGGTGGCGTGCATAAATTCTACTTCACGGAATTTCATAGAAAGGTCTCCAAAAAGGAAAGGGACGGTGGATTCGTAATTCCATACATGAGTGCAGGTTCCATGCCCCCACCCTGAGGCTCTATCTGCCCCGATTTTTGTCCCTTTAATGCTCCCCGTGCCTTCCCAGCCGAATGGCAACCCATCCGCGGTGCGAAATACCGTCTGGCTTCTCAAATTATTCAAATTGGACAGCCCGGCCTCCTTCAGTACGTCCGGGAGATCACTGTTCACCAGTTGGCTCACAAAATTGACCGTTTCCTTTTCAAGGGATCCCAAATCGGCCGCAGTTTTTTCGGCCACGTCCCAGGCATCTTCATATTGGGTAGTATAGTAGTTCCCTACGATTGCCGTTCCCCGATGATGCGAGATGTTATTCCAGGCCCTGCGGTTAGGAAAATGCCAGGTAAGAAGATATGTAACATTTTTGGACTCTCCCGGTTGAAGTACCTGTTTTACGGCCAATGTGGCCGGGGGAGTTTGTAGGCTCGCCCTGTTTTTTTCATTCGAGTTTTTATCCGGGTGGTCGGTGAGCAAGCCGTCAGCCATAAAGTCATCCCAGAATTCGCGGAACGTCCAGTTCCAGCCCAGCTTCGCCCAAGAGGTACGGTGACTTATCTCTTCCCCGGAAATCGTCGTAAGCGCCATCGTACCCCAGTTAATATCCTTTTTATCCACACCTTCGGAATACATGAAAAGACCTTTTACATTCCCGGATTCCCGGTATTCGTTGAAGTTACCGTTGGGTGCCCCCGTCCAGCCATCCACTCCAATATAATTTGGCACCATGCCCACTACGGAAGCTTCAACCGGTTCGTTTGTATTATTGGTGAGTACATAACGTAAAACAGCTATGGGTATCCCGCTCTTATCCGCATCCCCGATCACTATGGGGTTAAAAGCTTCCAGGCGAACATCAAGGGGTACGTCCTGGTGGTCAAAATTGATCTGCGCCAGCGGGTAAGCCGCTGCGAAAGTGGCGCTTTCAAACCGTGGAAAGCCGGAATTAACAGCATCGGAGCCCCAATCACCGTAATAGTCTTTTATATCAATCGGGCCTTCCAGGACCTTTACCCTCGCTTCATCCTCCCCTTTTTTGAAATAAATGGCAAAAAAAGGACCGTTTGCGATCGTCGGGGGAACCAGTTTGAAAGCAGGCAAATAACCGATCGCTCCCCGGTTCATGATCTCCCAATCCCGCAAGTCTCCTTTTCCACCGATAGAAACCGTACCCGTGCCAATGCCACCAAGTGGCATGGCTACCTCTGTTAAATATTTTCCTTCGTACGTTTTTAGGATGGGCCAGGCTTTATTCCACGGCTGGGCCATGGTCAGGCCAGCACAAAGACAGGTACCCAGGAGAGCAATTATTTTTTTCATAAGATAAGAATTAACGAATATTTATTGCGCTCACCCTACGCCAGGGCAAGAACAGTGAATACATTTAAAAACAAGCAGACCAGGCCGCCACCGGATGTATGGCCTGTAGCCATCTAATTTTCCGATTACCCAGCTACTGGGAATCATGAAAAGTACTATTTATCCAACATTCTTCTCATGATTACCAGGGTGCATCATCGATCTCCTAGACAACCTGCTCCATCCTATGTGTAGGTACCGGCCTGCCGGGACTGAGATGCCTTAGCTCCAGGCATTCAAACTGGATATCTTGCTTCGCATATACTGCGATGATATCTTCTACAATAACATTGAGCATTTCGGGAGCGGTCTCTGCACGGATATTAACGATCAACCGGGCCGAAGGACTACTAAAAGGGGTCCCCCGGAGGCTTACCTCCTTGTCTTCGCCGGTAAGGTTGGCCTGGAGGTAGGAATGCCCATCCTGCAAAAAGGTCTTTAGATGGCCGACCGTGATCCTGTCATACCGAAATACACCTTGAAGCAGTTCTATGAACTCCAGGCTAAATTCAGCCCAGGGAATGAGCCACGATTGAGCATGGTGTATCACGAATGTAGCATTGTACCAGCCCATCAAGGCTTCTCCTTCTGCATAAAGGTCGTAGTCCACTTCCGCGATACGCGTGCCTACTTGTGTTTCGTAAGTTACCGCATCCAGCCATTGATCTATACCATCGCCGTTAAGAGCAGAAAGCCAGTAAACTTTGTAGCCTGCAAATTTATCCTCCAGTAATATCTCCAGCGCTTTACGTTCTCCAGCGCTTAGGAGGTCTGTTTTGTTGATCACCAGGTAGTCTGCCTCCTCCAACTGTTTCAAATAGATATACCCTGCCCCTGCCCTGGTCCCGGATTCATCTTCGAGCGTTTCCAGCATCCGGAAGGGATCTACTAAAACGGAGAGTGGGGTGAGATCAAAATACCGCCCGTAATAAGCTTTAAGCGGCTGCATAAGGGTAGCAGACAGGTCCGTGCAGCTTCCTACAGGTTCTGCGATGATCGTATCGCACCCGGCTGTATCCCCCAGGTAAAGCGCCGCCTCCATTAACCCGTCAAAATTACAGCAAAAACAACTCCCGGCGACTTCCTCGACCATCGTCCCGTCCGCAGAAAGGATGTGTGTGTCTACAAGCCCCTGGGCCTGGTCGTTAGTGATGAGCCCCACTTTCTTCCCCTTATCATGTAATAGCCTCGTAGTTGCCCCCAATAGGGTCGTCTTACCGGCGCCCAAAAAGCCCCCGATAATGACGAGTTGTGTGCGTTTGGGTGTTTTTATAACGTCTTTGGTATTGGAAGCCATACTAAAACTAATATAGTTTTTTAATAGATCTTTATTACCATTACCCCCGTATCCAAGTCCTATGGGTCGTCATTCGAGTATCAATTCTATAACGGGGATCTCGATGTTGGGCTTGTTCACAGGGAGAGATAAATTCATGTCTTTATCGCCCATATCGAAATCGAAAGCGTGCCCGTAAGGCTTCTTGACCTGTATCTCAGAACCGTCGTGGAGAAACTGCGCATACTTTACTTTCCCTTTATATCCTTTTAGCACAAAATTCTGTAACGGGTAATCCAGCAAGTGCACATACAAACGGTTGGTCTTTTCATTATAGGTCAATAGGGTATTGGGAGGGGCTTCAAACTCTGCCGGTGCTTGTGTACAACCATAGATGGATCGACCGTTGAATTTCATCCATTCTCCCATTTTTTCCAAACGATCCTGCGCCCGGTAGTCAAAAGCTCCTCTTGCAGTAGGGCCTACGTTCAGCAACAAATTACCTCCTTTACTTACGGATTCAACCAAGAGGACCAGCAGTTGCTTGATGTCCTTCCAGGTGTTTTCATCCCTGTGATATCCCCACGATCCGCTAAACGTTTGGCAGGTTTCCCAAGGCACCTTTTTTCCATTTACTGTGGGCCATTTTGGCACTTTGAACTGCTCGGGAGTAACAAAGTCCCAGCTACCTTCGTAGTCCGACAGGTCCGCGCGATTGTTTACAATAATATTGGGCTGAAGATCCCTTACCATTTTTAGCAACTCTACGGAACCCCAATCTTCCCTGCCCTTTCCATGCTCACCCGGGTAGGAAAAGTCTAGCCAAAGAATATCGATCTTGCCATAACCCGTAAGGATCTCTTTGACCTGGTTATGCAAATACTCACGGTATTTGCTGATGTCTCTCCCCTTGTTGAGCTTGGCATACTCTTTTGCCGATCCCTGCCTTAAAGGATGGATCCGGTCTATCGTAAAGTGCGGGTGATGCCAATCTATAAGAGAATAATAGAAACCCACCTTGAGCCCTTCAGCCCTGAAGGCTTCTACCCACGCTGTCAGCAGGTCTTTTCCGTAGGGTGTATTGGTAGCTTTGTAGTCCGTATATTTTGAATCGAATAAGGTAAAGCCTTCATGGTGCTTGGCCGTGATCACTGCGTATTTCATCCCTGCCGCCTTAGCCATTTTCGCCCATTCAGCCGGGTCATACAAATCGGGATTGAACTGTTCAAAGTATTTTTGATATGCCTGGTTGGTGATCCTCTCGCGATTTCTTACCCATTCGTGGCGGGCGGGCAAAGCATAGAGGCCCCAATGGATGAACAAGCCAAAACGATCATTCGTCCACCAAGCCAATCGTTCCTCTTTTTCCTGTTCGGTTTCTTCCCAGATCTTGTTTTGCGCCTGTAGTTGAAAGACCAGCGAGGTTAAACAAGCAATCAATAAAAGTCTCATTTCACATATAATTAGTTTATACAAGAATCCTTCACAGGATCCACTGTGCCGAACCTAGCACAATCACTTGATTAAGGGAGAGTACCAATAAAGAATTTCAGCCCAAGGATTCACACGACATAGGGTAAAAATAACGTCCGTTCTAAAGGAAGGCTAATGCTTAAATCTCCAACCCCTGCTTATTCTTTGCAGAAACACCCAATCACGGGGCTGGTCAAGGCCAGGTCTTAATATTTCACGCTCTATGCCATTTTATTTTGAAGGAGTCATTTAGGTACGACCATTTCACAAAGGGTCATTAATTTAAACAATCGCTAATTTTAGGTAAAGAAAACCAATCACCTGTCTCATAAAAGTCATTGATCATTAGGCTTATGTTCTCGGTCCCATTACTCTTCAGCGAGAGAGGAATAGCGATAAATCAATCCCAAAAATATATACATGAACGTCATTCTTGGTCGTACCTATGCCCAACGCATCGGCTGCCAGGAATGACGTTGGAGAAGTTTTTTAATGTGGGAGGCCTCACCGACTTGTTTATCATTAAGTCACTGGTGATTATCTAATTGAACCTGGCAAAAAGGACCAAGACAGTGGACAGTGGTTACTGCTTATACACCTTGTTTACAGTATTTTTTGTTTTAATAATGAAAATACCTGTATCTACCTTTTCAAGGTCAAGGACTATCCTCGTCGCATCACGTTCTACTACACTGATGTAGCGGGTGATATCTTGTTCGATGGCATTATATATTTTGATCTTTTCTAATTCTAGCTTGTCGCCTTCAATAACAATTTTATTTTTCGTAGGATTAGGATATACCCTTACTGGTATTTTTGGTCCACTCACCTCGATCGACCTTAGCTCTGAATATTCGTATTTTCCATCAAAATCAGTTTGTTTTAAACGGTAATATAAAGTACCATTTTGTTGAGACCTATCAACCCACTCATAATATGAAGGATCAGAAGAATTGTCAGCCCCGCGTACCTTTGCTAGTTCCTCCCAATCTACACTATTTTCAGAGCGCTCGATGGTAAAATAATCATTATTGGTTTCCGAAGCTGTGACCCACTTTAACTTTACAGATCGCCTTTGAATTAATTCTATCTCAAAACTTAAAAAATCAATGGGAAGTGGATTACCACTGGTCGAGGCAAGAATATATTCCGTACCGGTTTGCCCGGCTAAGGTCAGTGTCTTATTTGTTGTATTTAATACGGCACTCTCTTGTGACCACGTCGGAGTTGCATTATCATCCCGTTTAGCCAATTCAAGGCTGTTTTCATTGGTTATGCCCTGATGCCCGTCATAATTTAGTATAACGGTATAGGTGACACCGCTTCCTCCAAATACTTTTACACCATAATATGTGGAGGTCGATAATTGATCCTGGCTGCCGGGGGGCGTAGATACGTTGGGGGGTTCATCCACACGATAAACATGTATGGAACGGGGCGTGGATGTTATGGAAGAGACATTTGCTGTAAAGTTATCTCCAGCAGCACTGGCTATGTTGAGAGATGTAGAAGTAGTCACGGAGTAGCTGTTAACACTGGCATCTCCAATTGGGGCACCGGACGTCTGCCATGAGGCATAGGGAGCAGTGAGGTTGGGGTGTGTTAGGTCTCCGCTGACTGCCGTGGATGTTGAAGCATCAGTTACTGTAGTTCCTGAAGATTGGTCTAGCCGATAATAAACTGCCAGGTCAGCTTCATTCCCTATTAGCTTTTGACACATATTCGTCCTTACTTGGGTGACAGAACGATTTATTGACCAGAGTCGTATTTCATCAATAGATCCGCCAAACGGCCTGTCAAAATTACCAGTAGCAAAGCAACATCTTACCTGGGCCCCGATCCCAGAATGTGTTTGTTCAGAAGAAGACGGACGGTTATAATTAAAGTTTGTCGCATCCGCTACTCCATCCACATATAACGTGGTGAAGTTGCCATTGGTCACTAATGCAATATGATGCCAGGTATTATCAAACACCGTGGTAGTACTTACGATGTTATTTACCAAAACACTGGCCGACGGGATGTAATACAATACTAACTTCCCACTTCCATTTCCTGCTAGCCTGAATTGTCCCCTAAAGTTACTGACCAAGTTGGCTTCACTGTAAATTGCCCCTGTTTCGGTAGACAACGACTTAACCCACATTTCAATCGTATGGGAAGGGTTATCTTTCACCAGCGTGAAAGTATTTAAGTTTATATAATCATTTACACCATCAAACTGCAGGATATTCCCAGGACCCTGTCCATACAAAAATGTTAAATTAAACAGTATAAAAAATGTAAAGAGTATCTCTTTCATATCCTATTTATAACAATAAAATATTAAAATAAAACAATAATTAAATTAAAAGTTTAATGGAGAAACAAGATACAGTTTAAGAGTTTCTTTTAAAAGAAAACCGTACAAAAAGTGTCCCGGGTAACTCGTTGGCCAAGGTTTACCGGTTTGAATACGTATTGCTCCCTAGGAGGCGGTTTCTATGCCGTCCATTCCTTTCCAGGCCGCTCCTCCGGGATATTGGAAGTTATGAAGAGATTCGCGGAACATTTCTATGGAATATCCCGGGAGTTTCGGCGGCATATAAGCCCCATTTTCTATGAGGACCGGATCGATAAAATGTTCATGAAGATGATCTACATATTCAATCATCCGGCGATCCAAAGAAGTACTGATACACAGGTAATCAACCATGGAGAGGTGCTGAACATATTCACACAGGCCTACTCCCCCGGCATGGGGACATACAGGCACATTAAATTTAGCAGCCATTAACATAATGGCTAAGATCTCATTCACTCCCGCGACCCGGCAGCTATCAATTTGACAAACATCTATGGCACCGGCTTGCATCAATTGTTTGAAAACTATCCTGTTTTGACAGTGCTCCCCGGTCGCTACCTTCACGGGTTTCACATGCTCCCTGATCTTTTTATGACCTAGCACGTCATCCGGACTGGTAGGCTCCTCGATCCAATAAGGATCATATTTTGCAAGTCTTTTCATGTTAATGATGGCCTCTTCTACCTCCCACTTTTGATTTGCATCCATCATCAATGTCATTTTATCTCCAATGACCGACCGGATAAGTTCGGCTCTCCTAACATCATCCTCAATGTCGGATCCCACCTTCATTTTCAAGTGGGTCCAACCTTCATCCAGTGCTTCTTTACAAAGTCTTTGGATCTTCTCATCACTATAACCCATCCATCCCGCCGAAGTCGTGTAGGCCGGGTAGCCATTCTCCAATAGGTGTTGTATCCTCTCTTCTTTTCCTGCTGATGCCCTTTGAAACAGTTGTAATGCTTCGCCCGGCGTGATGGCATCCTGTATGTAGGTAAAATCGATGCACGATAATAACTGTTCCGGGGACATGTCTGCAATTAATCGCCATAAAGGCTTCCTTTCCGACTTGGCATACAAATCCCAGACAGCATTTACAACCGCGCCTGTGGCTAAATGGATCACACCTTTTTCAGGCCCCAGCCACCTGAGCTGGCTATCTCCCAGCATTCGTCTCCAGAAGCCTGCCATGTCCAACGAAATCTTATTGAGGCTTTGACCGACCACTAAGTATTCAAGTGCCTCTATGGCTTTAACACAGATATCATTTCCCCGCCCTATGGTGAAAGTAAGTCCATGTCCCTCAAGACCCTCGATATTGGTTTTAAGGATGACGTAAGCGGCAGAATAATCAGGATCAGGGTTCATAGCATCAGAACCATCCAGTGAAAGGCTGGTAGGGAAGCGAATATCCCGGGTTTCCATCCTTGTAATTTCAATCTCCATGCGGTGTCCATTAAACAACCTAAAAGTAGTGCGCGTCTTATGGGAAGGCTACTACTCAATTTTCCAAACCTTCCTCATTCTTTGCGGCGATCTTAACCCTATGATGTAAGATCAAGGTGAGCTTTGAGTTTAATTACCAAGTAACCAGGCGATTTAACCACGGCAAAAACGAAGAAAACCCCGGGAATTGCTGGAATTATACTATGCCCTAGGTATGTTCCCGGCGTTTTCAACAATTATAAGCTGCCTTTTTATATTGCGTAGTGAGGCAGGCTATTTTTGAGATACTCTATATCACCCAAGTTTATGTAGGTAAAAATTCAAGTGCTAAGATCTTAAGCCTTTAATGCCAGCTTTTAGGAAGTAGGTAAGATCTTCTCATCCTTTATATGATCATGGGTCATAAACGAGAACGCCCGGATTATAAATCCTATGGCCTCGGTGAGTATGCATTACGCTACGCTAAATGCGCACTAGTTGAGTTGTAAAGGATGGGTGATCCACATCTTGTTCTAAATCCATCCAAAGCCTATACCTAAGAACGTCATTCCTTGCAGCCTGTGCGTTGGGCTAGGCGTGACAAGGAATCTGCGAAGTCGTGAAACGAAAACCCAGTACACTCAAAAAAAGGTTCAAGTTCAACGACACAGCAGATTCCTGCTCTCACGCATCGCT
>JANQLQ010000215.1 GCA_028280565.1 Fulvivirga sp. | reverse complement strand
GCTGTTCTAACCATCATTAAACACACCATGATAACGTCATTCCTGCCAGCTTTGCAGGGTGGGTGAGGCGCGAGAGCAGGAATCTGCGAAGTCGCTGAAGGGGAACCCCAGTGCGTGTACAAAGAGAACGGTCACGATCTACGACCCAGTAGATTCCGGCTCTGCCATAAGCTCACACAACACCATCGGCCGGAATGACGAACCTTTTGCAGTGTGTTTTTTTATATTTTTCTTTCTCCCTTCTTTAGCATCGTCATTCCTTGCAGGCCCGGGGTAGGATAGCGTGCGACAAGGAATCTACGAAGTTGCTGAAGGGGAACCCCGGTGCGTGTACAAAGAGAACAGTCACGATCTACGACCCAGTAGATCCCGGCTCTGCCATAGGCGCACACAACACCACCGGCCGGAATGACGATAAAGAAGGTTTTTTTCGTTTTTGACCGGGAACTTGGTTGGCTTTATTGTTACATTGTTGGATACTAACCCATTAAAAATAACAAAGCAGCACGATTTTCCAGTCGGACGACGCTCCGCGGACTATCATAAAGCCTGATTTCATGTATTCTTAAAATCAACCGGCCTACATGTCCAACCTTGGGGTCATCGCCGAAGATTTGGACTGGTAGAATTCCATATCGGATAGCACGGTGTCTAAAAAAGAGATCGCCTTATTGATATAAGGCCCTTTGTTGAGCATGACACACTCCGCCTTTAGTGAGGCTGCGGCATCTGTTATTTCCGAACGCGACGGCACTCCTTTTTTAGCCAAGTTTTCCAGCACTTGGGTGGCCCATATCACGGGGACATGGGCGGCGCTGCAAATGTTAACAATTTCGGTTTGCAGCCTGGCCATATTCTCCCAGCCCGTTTCAACCGCTAGGTCGCCCCGGGCGATCATCACCCCTACCGGGTACCAGCGCATGCTGTAGAGTAAGATAGGGGTCAGGTTCATAAAAGCATTTTTGGTCTCTATTTTAAGCACTATCCCTAGTTTACCATTAACATCATATTTTTTAAGTTCCTTAAAGACTTCTTCTACATCTTTTGGAGTATTGATAAAAGAGATATTGACAATGTCAGCGTGCTTTGCCACAAACTCGAGGTCACGAATGTCTTTCCCTGTGAGCCCGTCCAGCTTTAGAGAGGTATCCGGCAGGTTGATCCCCTTATCCGGCTTAAGCCTGCTCCCATCCATATCAGCTCTTCGAACTTTCACGGCAAAATAACTTTCTTTTACCTCGGTGATCTGCGCGGATATTTTCCCATCGTCGAAAAGAATACTCTCCCCGGGCTTTAAGCTCGCAAATATTTTCTTAGAAGTACAAGTAATATGGTGCCCCCCTGGGTTTCGTTGATCTTTGGGAGGCAGGGTCTTGTGGATGTAGATCATATCATCCTCGTGCACCTTAATAGAGGTTTTGATCCCACCGGTGCGTATCTTCGGCCCTGCCAGGTCCATTGCCACCTTGACCTCCCTGCCCAAATCAGCTGAAACCAGTTTTACATTGTCGATCATTTTTTTCCATGCGACCGGGTCATCATGAGCACAATTGATCCTCACGCAATTGGTCCCTTTTGAAACGATATCCCGGGTAAGGTTACGGTCTTCCGCAGCAGCGGAAGGAAGGGTCACCATGATCCTGACACGCCGCCCCCCGATGGTTGGACCCAGTAAGATCTTGGAATTTTCATCCAGTTGCGCCATCCCTTGTTGGATCGATAGCTCGGGACGGGGAAAGGGTTGACCTGTTTCATCCAAGAGTTTTTGTAATATATATTTGATGGCCATCAGGCTGCCTTTTACATGACGCTGCGCCCTGGCCAACCTGGAGATCCCTAAGTACCCCAAGGCGTTCTGCAACCGGCTCAAGTCTTTCGTTCTCAAGGCCCGGTAGCAAATAAGATTAGTAGCACTGATCTTATGATGAGGATGCACCTTTGCTAACTCTTTTTCATGCAACTCCTCCTCTTGGGCCAATAAGTTAGAAAGGATCTCTATTTCCCCCAGGATGGACCTTAGGTAGCTTTCTTCATAGTTCATTTCGTGATAGGATATGTGTTCGTGTACTCGCCATAAAATCAGGCATAAGTTTGGTCAAGTCAAGTGTTTCATTCATTTTCATAAATGATAAATATCATAGGCACCATCGTTCTTTTTACCATGTTCAATTCTTTTAATGCCAAGCTCATCGTTCGCCTCGTTTTCATCTTACTTAATATGATCATCTTGGCCTTGATCTTTGGTGATAGTCGTCTTTTTTTCAACCAGGTGATCCTCTTCGTGGTGCTTATCTTCCAAGTGGTGGAAATGATCCGCTACATCAATCATACCAACAAAGAACTAGCGAAATTTTTACTTGCCATTAAGCACGATGATTTTTCGATCTCTTTTCATAAGTCTAAACTTGGAAGATCGTTCCGGCATTTACATGACTCCTTCGAGGAGGTGGTCCATGCCATACAAAATGCTAAAATTGAAAAAGAGGCCCAATTTCAATACTTGCAAATGGCAGTCAACCGGGTGAACATCGGTATCATATCCATTGAAAATGATCAAGATATTGTTTTGTACAATTCGGCTGCAAAAGTTCTTTTGGGGCAAAATGAAATAAAAAGCGTGGAGCTTCTTGAAGAAAAAGTACCTGATTTTATTGCCCAGCTCAACTCTATCGGGGATGAAGGCAGGAAACTCATAGAATTGAAGATCGCTGGCGATTCGCGTACCCTGTCTGTAGATGTGAAGTCAATGATCATGCTGGATAAGAATTACAAGCACGTAACATTCCAAGATATAAGGGGTGAAATAGAGCAAAAAGAAATAGAGGCCTGGCATAAATTGATCCGTATCCTCACCCACGAGATCATGAACTCCATTACCCCTATTTCCTCACTCACGGAAACCATGCAATCTATGCTGGAGCAGAGAGAAAACGAGCCACCGTCTGAAAAACTGGATGAGGAGACCATTCAAGACCTTAGGTTCTCGCTCAAGACCATTCAAAAAAGGAGCGATGGCATGCTCACCTTTGTAGATGACTACAGGAAGCTAACGAAGGTGGCCAAGCCCAAAATGGCGCTGACACCTGTCCGGCCCTTATTGGATGAGATCCGCCTGCTCATGGAGCCCCAGTTAAAAAAGAACGACATAACATTGGTAACCACCGTGGAACCCGACAGCTTAAAAATTAACCTGGACTCCCACCTGGTAGAGCAGGTGATCATTAATATGATCACCAATAGCCGCCATGCATTACAAGGAACGCCTGGCGGATGGATAAAACTGAAAGCATTCTACAACCAAATCTACATTTTGGAGATCAGTGATAATGGCTGCGGCATCAATGAAAAGGAGATCAAAGAGATCTTCGTACCCTTCTTTTCTACTAAAAGAGAAGGTTCGGGGATTGGGCTAAGTCTTTCGAAGCAGATCATGCACCTGCATGGCGGGAACATTAACGTAAAGTCCGAGGTAGGCAAGGGAACGACTTTCAGGCTATCATTCAGGGGGGAGTAGGATTGTTAAATCCCGAAGGAGAAATATACCACCCCTTCAAGGTTTTCGCTACCCGAATTTCAACCTGGATTCAATGCCGTTTGCATCATTAAAAATTCAAGTGGCGTGTGGAGGGGGACATCCAGGAACAGCGCAGCCCATTTGAGGCCTGTGGGCAAGCGGCCTATAGGGGCTGGATAGCGCGTTTCGAGGGGAAAGTGGGCTTGGTTGATGGCGCCTTTTTCTTTGGGTTCGTTTTCTTTCCCCGAAGGGATGCCTATGGCATGGGCGGGCAAAAGAAAATGAACACAGACTTAAAACCCCGAAATGCCGCTTAAACTACTCATTGCGAGGTTCGCACTACCCGGAACATCTTGAAAATGTCTCCTAATTTGCTAAAAAAAGACGTTTATTATCAAATCCAATTTTCAAGGATGCCCTAATTAAGGCCAACGCTCACTCCTAAAGCCAAAGAGGAACCAACCGCGCGGTGGATTGCGCCTTTAGACGTAAGAGAAGCGATGGGTATGCTTAACTAAATGGAATTGAATCCAGGTTGAACACTCTACCCTACATGTTTAACAACCGACACATAAGCTTGTACCTTATCCCTTTTACGATTAGCTTTACCTTACAGTAAGACACGGGGTGCTTAAGGGAGATCCTTAGGCTGAGATTATACCCGAAAACCTGATCTGGATAATACCAGCGAAGGGATTGTTGAAATTTCCTATTCTTTATTTCATCCCCATCCCTTCCATTATTATAAGGCAGGTGAGTTTTAAAACAAACTGACCATGAGTGAAATCGTAAAGCAAAAGTTCGATCTTGCCACCGGTGAACTAAGGAATTGGCAAGGCAGAAAAGAGTGGTTCTTTAACCGCGACCATACAGATACCTATGAGCTTTGGTACGAAGGCAGGTACAAACGCGCTGAAATATGGCAAAAGAAAATTATCGGGGATCTTATTACCCGTGACCCGCGTGTAAAAACCCTGCTGGAATTCGGCTGTGGCACTACACGTTTTACGCGGTGGTGGCACGAGATCAACATTGAGGCCAGCGGGGGCGATATCTCGCCTTTTATGTTGGGACAGGGCGTGCATTTATTCGCAGGCGACCTGGTATTGGCTGACTCTCATCATATGCCCTTTAAGGACCACGTCTATGACGCGGTGGCTTTTATCACGACTTTTGAATACTACAAAGACCCGGTGAAAGTCATCCGAGAGGCGGTGCGTGTGGGCAAGTATGGCATTATTTTCGGGATGATGAACAGGAACTCCCCCAAGATCATTCGACGTAGAGTACAACAGGCTTTTGGAAAAAATCCGTTTTACGTCACGGCTACCTTCTACACCCCGAAAAAACTCATAGCCATCATTGAAGAAGCCCTGCACGGACGCGATTACAGCATCCGTTGGAGAGCTACGGGATTACCCAAATGGTTTCCTACGCAAGAATGGGATCAACCCTACGGTGATTTTTTTGGGTTACATGTACAATTAAATGATGTAGAATGAGCGCGTTTGAAGATCACCTAGGTAAAATATCGGCAGATACTTTTAAAGAAGTACTGTTTCCTCAACGGGGTTATGAACGTAAAGAGGTGCTGGTAGGTCCCTCTTTTGGAGTGGATACTTCGGTCATTGCCTTAGGAAATGGCAAGGCTATGGCTGTATCTAGCGATCCACTCACCCTTATTCCATCCCTTGGGATGGAAGCTTCCGCATGGCTATCGGTCCATCTCACTGCCAATGACATGGCCACCACGGGCATTAGCCCCCAGTATGCCCAGTTTGTATTGAACCTCCCTCCTACCTTATCATTGGAGGGCTTTAAAGAATACTGGGGGCATATCCATCACCAGTGCAAAACCCTTGGCGTAGCCATTACCGGCGGTCATACCGGGCAGGTAGCCGGGCAGAATTCCACACTGCCCGGATCGGTGACCATGTTTTTGACCGCGAACAAAAGGGAGATCATTACTAGTAATAAAGCTCGTCCCGGGGATGTGATCCTGGTCACCAAAAGTGCGGCACTTAGTTCCACGGCTATCTTGGCGCAGTGCTTTCCCAAGACGGTCCAAGACAAGTGTGGTGTAGAAGTCTATAACAAAGCTTGTGAGAACTTCTATCGTACCTCTTCCTTACAAGACGCTATATTAGCTGCCGAGATCCTGGCCCCGAATGCGGAGCTGAAGGCCATGCATGACGTCACGGAAGGCGGTATACTCGGGGCTGTTTACGAAATGGCCATTGCCTCACAGTGTGGCTTCACTGTAAATAGTGATCTCATACCCGTAGACCCGGCGGTAAGAGCCGTGGCCGAGCTATTTGAAATAGACCCATTATACTCCATCGGCACAGGCGCTATGATCATAGCGATAAAGCAAGGGAACGAGATGAGACTGATCAACCATTTAATGGCCAATGGGATCGATGCCACTGTAATTGGTGAATTTTCTAAACCCGCCAATGGCCATAAGCTCATAACAAAAGACCGGGAAAAGAATTTTACTTTCAGCGGTAAAGATCCTTATTGGACAGCTTTTTTCCAGGCGGTAAAGGAGGGACTAAAATGAACCGGAAAATGGAACCCTTGCGCGGTATTTACCTCGTATTAGACCCCTCTAAGGAACGCGAAAGGCTTCTTGTGAAGTTAGAGGAGTGCTTACAAGCGGGGATTGATGCCGTCCAACTATGGAATAACTGGCCGGGCACAATGTCCCTGCCTGACAAACTAGGGTTGATCAAAGATATTTTGAAGATCGTAGCCCCTTTCGACCTACCCGTATTAATAAACGAGGAGTGGCAATTACTGGCAAAGACCGAACTGGACGGCGTACACTTTGACAAAATACCCCGGGATTTCCAGCACATACAACAAGAGATCGGCTACGATCGTATCGTAGGTCTTACCTGCGGAAATGACCTTAGCCTGGTAGAATGGGCCGAAGCACATGAAATAGACTATCTCTCTTTTTGTGCTATGTTCCCGTCCCGTTCTGTAGACGACTGTGCTATTGTAAAGCCGGAAACCGTGCGCGATGCAAGAAGCATCACACAAATGCCTATATTTCTTTCCGGAGGTATAATACCTAGGAATTTGGCATCGTTGAAAGAGCTTGACTTCCAGGGTGTGGCTATTATTTCAGGGATTATGGATTCTCCCTCGATCGTCAAAAGTGTCTGTGCCTACAGGATAGCTTTAAACCAATTAAAAAATCAAACCTCATGAAAAAATCACTAGTTCATAAACTCTGCTGCCCTATTGATAAAAGCGAACTTGACTTGCAGATCTTCAAGCAAGACGAGCAAGGTGAGATCACCGATGGCCTTTTTACATGCACCCATTGCAAGAGATATTATCCCATCATTTACGGGCTGCCAATCATGACTCCCGACGAATACCGGGAGAAGTCGCTGGAAGCCCCCATTTTACAACATTGGGGACTTAACCCAAGCCCTGCGGAACAAACATTTTTACTAGAAAAAAACAATTCCTAGCCGAGGTTATCGGTCATGTTCTTAGCACTACTTGTTCATGACCAATAATGTAACGGTAAAGCGAATTGGGTTCCCACAAAAACGAAAAAAACTCATGACGTCATTCCGGCCGGTGGTGGTGTGTGAGCCTATGGCAGAGCCGGGATCTGATGGGTCGTTGATCGTGACCGTTCTTTTTGTACATGCACCGGGATTCCCCTTCAGCGACTTCGCAGATTCCTTGTCGCGCGCTACCCCACCCCGGGCCTGCAAGGAATGACGATGCTAAAGAAGGGAGAAAGAAAAATATAAAAAAACACACTACAAAAGTTTCGTCATTCCGGCCGGTGGTGGTGTGTGAGCCTATGGCAGAGCCGGGATCTACTGTGTCGTAGATCGTGACCGTTCTTTTTGTACATGCACCGGGATTCCTTTTCAGCGACTTCGCAGATTCCTGCTCTCGCGCCTCACCCACCCTGCAAAGCTGGCAGGAATGACGTTATCATGGTGTGTTTAATGATGGTTAGAACAGC
>JANQLQ010000213.1 GCA_028280565.1 Fulvivirga sp. | reverse complement strand
GTTCCCAAAGTCGGCAGTCGGCAGTAAACAGTCGGCAACCCCCTATTTTGCCTACTGACCTTTGCCTACTGCTTACTGATCGAGAACTTCCCAACTTGGCAAATAGAGTTCATTGTTTAATCTTACACGTCAATTGGGGATTGACAAGACACTAGTGTATCTCCAACACAAAATCCCTCGTATAACAAAAATATCTTTATGTTATCTATCCTTAACCTACTTCAATGAATTTCATCGAAAATCCAAAGGTCACAGAAATCATCCGGGAATACCCGGCGGCCATCCAGCAAAAACTATTCTACCTGCGGAAACTTATCCTAGATACTGCTTCGGAGACCGAAGGAGTAAGCCGGCTGGAAGAAACGTTGAAATGGGGAGAACCGAGTTACGTGGCTAAAGGAGGCAGCACCATCCGCATCGATTGGAAAAAGGCTACACCGGGGCAATATGCCATGTATTTCATTTGTACCACCGGGCTGGTAGATACGTTCAGGATGATCTATGGCGATCAGCTTGCTTTTGAAGGGAACCGGGCCATTATTTTCCCACTCGACCAGGAAGTGCCTACTTCGGCATTAAAGCATTGTATTACCTTGGCCCTAACTTATCATCGTGTGAAACATTTGCCCATGTTGGGTGCGTGATTGGACTGGGTGATGCTTGGCGGTCATAGCCATTAGGGCTAAGAACTTCCCTCCGCTGCCCATGATCCTGGAGAGGAATAGGGCAGATTAAATAAGCAGGTAGATCGCTTTAAAACCTCTTGACTTGGTTCCCATAGCACTATTGTATAAAGTTTGACTTATCCTGCGATTGGAAACAACATAGTTTAGTACTTGATCATTTACCTATTAAGATCCATACTTGGTTATTCGATAATCAATTACAAGTAAAAAAGTTTTAAGTCCACTTGGATAAAAAGTAAACTTTTATTTACCTTCCATGGTTTCTTTAGTGATAAATTAATGAAATGTTCGGAACTGCTTAGAATCTTAAAGAAAGATGGATGGTACCCTGTTTCTCAGAAAGGTTCTCATATTAAAATGAAGCATGATCTTAAGCCGGGTATGATAATTTTTCCAAATCATGGCAGTCAAGAAGTGGGAAAAGGATTAGAAAAAAAGATTCTCAAGGATGCTGGTATTAACTGATAGGCAAATGAAATGGATACATTATGAAAACTATTAGGAAAAACATTATAATCAACGTGGAAAAAACAGGGACAGGGTTTTCGGCCTATTCCAATGAATATCCAATATTTACAACGGGCAGAAATGTCCCAGAGTTGATAAATAATGCCTTTGAAGCGGCCAATCTTTATTTTGAAGATAAAAATGTGCTTTTGACACACAAAAATCTCAAGTTTGAAATAGACTTCAAGCAGTTCTTTCAATATTACAGGGTGCTAAATTCACGTTTTTTAGCAGATAAAATTGGCATGAACCCCAGTCTTTTGTCACAATATATCCAAGGACATAAAAAGCCATCGGACAAACAAACTGAAAAAATATTAACGGGTATTCATCAAATTGGGCAAGAACTATCAGAAATCAATTTAATTTATAAATAGAGTATTTTCCAGCTCTAAAAACCCATGAAAAAAATTGATATTGAGCAGTGGCCTAGGAAGGAGCATTTCCTGAATTTCATGGCTTTCGAAGACCCCTTCTTCAATATTTGCGCTGACGTAAAAGTGACTGGCTTAAAGCAGCACGCGGAAAAAAACAACCTCTCCTTTTTCATTTTGTCCTACTTCCAAGTACTGCGTGTGGTAAATCAAATAGATGCCTTTAAATACCGTATCCGGGGTAAGGAAGTGGTATTACATGAAAAAATCAGGGGTAGCTGTCCCGTTATGCGGCCAGATCATACTTTTGGCTATGGTTATTTCGATCATTTTGATACCCTTGGTGACTTTGAGCCCCATGCTAAAGAAGTCATCCGATCGGTTAAGAACGGGAAGCACTTGCACCCTAAATTTGATGAGGATGACATGATCCATTCTTCCGTAATCCCCTGGGTCTCTTTTAGAAGTATAGAACATGCCAAACGGCTGAATAAAGGAGACTCCATACCAAAGATTGTTCTAGGAAAAGTATACCCCAAAGGAGATGATCACTATATGCCCGTGTCAGTATCGGGGCATCACGCGCTCATGGATGGATTACATGCGGGGATGTTTTTTGAGCAGTACGAGTCATTTAGGCCCATATAGGCCCCCGGTAAAGCGACTCGCACGTAAAATACTTTAAAGTATAACGAGGTTCTTGTAAATTTAAAGAGTTGATCAAACCATACGACCATGTCCATCACCAAAGAATCAGAGCTCATCGGGATGAAAAAAGCCGGCGAGGCGGTGGCGCTCACTCTTAAAGCCATGAGAAACCATGCCCGGCCGGGTATGAATACGAAAGAGCTCGATGATTTTGGCAGGGAGTTATTGATGAGCTTCGGGGCACAGTCCGCCCCTACATTGACCTATGGTTTCCCGGGATGGACATGCATCAGTATTAACCATGAAATTGCCCATGGCATCCCTTCGTCCAGAAAGATGTTACGCGAAGGAGACCTTGTGAACATTGATGTATCAGCAGAACTCAACGGGTATTGGGCGGACAATGGAGGCTCATTCGTACTAGGTGAAGACGTTCACGGACATCAAAAACTGGTAAACACATCAAAAACTATTTTGAAAAAAGCCATAAACAATATTAAAGGTGGCGTACGTATTGCCGATGTGGGTAATTTGATTGAAACCGAAGCAAAAAAGGCCGGGTATAAAGTCATTAAGAACTTGACCGGTCACGGGATAGGCCGCAGCCTTCATGAAGCGCCTACCGAAATCCCTAATTTCAGGGACCGTTTTAACCGGCACCGCTTCAAAAAGAATTCGGTCGTTGCGGTCGAAACATTCATCTCCACCTCTTCTACCCTAGCTTACACGGGCCCGGACGATTGGACATTACTCGGCAACCGGGGCGGATTCGTGGCCCAGCACGAGCATACCATCATGATCACGGATGGGCAGCCGCTGGTATTCACTGAAATGAACGACACCTGGAAGTAAATTAATCAATGGTAAGCCATAACAATGACTCCCAAGGCCAAGTAAATGAAAACACCGAAGAGAGCATTAAAGAGGCCTTTGAAAAAGAACTGGGATCCATAACTCCTGGTACTGTATTATCTGCTCAATACAGGAGAAAGAGATTAGTTGCTTGGTGTACCAGGACCGTGCTGGTGATGGTATTGTATATTCTTTTTTGGAATTATGAGTGGGTCCGCTGGACATTGATAGGGTATGTTCCCCTCAATTTATTTGGGCTTTGGTCAATTTACGGCTGGAACGCTATGATGCAGAAGAAAATCGCGAGGACAAGGGAAAATGCCGAAGAAGCAGATCGCTTGTCGAATGAAATTGAGGAATAGTGTACTTATGACCAGCCACACCTTATTTGACAACAACCAAGAAATGATCACTGCTCACTTCAACCATGAAGCTGGTGTTCTCATTGTTTATTTTGCTAAAATCAGAAATATGTTTATCAAATATTTCTAGAAGTTTTTCATTAGAAACATTTCCAAGATTAATCTTGATCAATTTTTTAGGTTTGCGATTCAATAAAAAAGAGTTTCTAAAATCTTGGTCTTTGCTAACCAGTATGAAGCCTTTTTGATCGGCTTATTTAATAATATCCTTATCATAGCTGTGCCATTTGGCCAATATGTTGTTCATATGCCCAGACTCGAAACCTAGTTGCACAATTTTCTTGGAGAGCTTGATTGGGATATGAACATCACAAAGAAATTTCATTAACTAGCCAACGGATAGGCTTCCCCAGGTACCGAAAGACGCGCAAAATTTAAGCAGGCAAGGATTTCCCCCATTTCAAGTTCGGGGTGATCTTCTATGATTTGCTCGCTGGTCATACCGCCACCAAGCATATCCAAGATCACCTCTACTGGCCATCGCATTCCCCTAACCACAGGTTTCCCATGACAAATACTGGGATCTATGGTAATTCTTTCCAGTTTTGTGCTCATTCATTAAAGTTACAAATAATCAAATTAGTTTATGATCCAGCGTTAAAATGTAGAAACCAAAACCGGCCCAAACAGGTAAAATTATGGCGGAACGAGCCATTTCTATTCGACACTCTTAGTTATCCATGTATTACTAACATTTAAGCCTTTGCTAAACCTCCAAAAAAGTCTTGATCATAAGAAACGCATTTTATTAACTTGCCGATTTGTTTGCTTGTTTTTTGCGGTAGGTGTGCTGATGTCTTACAACTTATGGACCTCTGACCGTTTCTTTCCTCTGCTCCCCTTATTTGATGCCATGCCAGTGCTAAAACATCCTTTGGACGTCATCTTACTCATTTTGTTCATAGTTGTGGTGGTTTTAGGGATAGTAAGGCCGAAACCAGTAGTATTTTTGCTAGTATTCGGCATACTGGGCTTTTACCTCGTGCAGGATCAGTGCAGGTGGCAACCATGGGTGTACGTATACGCAATGTTCTTACTCCCATTTGCAAAAAAGGAACCGGGTAAAGCCAGTGTGAGTTTGGTAAATTACTTCCAAATAATACTCATAGGAGTATATGTATGGAGCGGCTTACAAAAGTTTAACCCTAATTTTATCGAGTTTACTTTCAAAAGGATCCTTACAGAACTCTTGACTATTGAAAGCAATTCGCTTGTAAACAGTTTGAGTACTTTAGGATATTCTATCCCGGTGGTTGAAGTGTTAATAGGTCTATGCTTGGTTTTCCCCAGGTCTAGAAATATGGGAGTATACATGGCCTTAACCACACACATCTTTATCCTTATTTATCTCAGCCCGCTGGGGATTAACTATAATTCTATCGTTTATCCTTGGAATTTCGCTATGATGACACTGGTCTTGCTGGCCTTTTTCAAAAATGATCAACCTCTCTTTACTTGGTGTAAGGAGAGTATCGGGTCAAAAATACCCTATTTTTTGGTGGCTCTATTGACTTGGATACTCCCTGTATTAAACCTATTTGGGAAATGGGATCATTATTTATCTTTTTCACTCTATTCGGATAAGCCCCACGAGTTTTACATTGCTGTAGAAGAAAGTTCATTAGGACAATTACCGGGTAATTACAAGCCCTACTTTGTTTCCCTAGAAGGTATGACAGGCGGACAACTCATTGATGTGAACAAATGGTCGGTAGAAGAGCTAAATGTCCCATTTTACCCGGAAACCCGGGTTTTCAAAAAACTATCGGCTAATTTCTGCACTTATGGCATCCCGGGTGATCATTTGATCTTCTTGGAGTTCGAAAAGCCCATACACAACGGGAAATTCTACAGCTACCAGTGTAAAGATCTAGGGTTTTGACTTTCTTATTCCCGGTCCATCAATAACTTACCCCAGTCATTGAGTTGCCATAATACTTCCACCAGCCTCTCACCTAGCTCGGTCAGCTCATATTCTACACGCGGCGGTAATTCATGGTAAGACCTTTTGGTGAGCAATCCATCGGAAACCATTTCGGCAAGCTGCTGGTTCAGCACTCTCCTATCCACCTGGGCGATCTCCCTTAAGAATTCACTGGGTCTTTTCTTACCCTCCTGTATCTGCCAGATAATGGGGATCTTCCATTTTCCACTGACAGTGTTTACCGCTTTTTCCAGTGGGCATATTTTATTTTTTGTGGCTCTTTCCATGCTTTTACAAAATTGACTTTTTCACCCCGTAGGGATTAAAAAGTGCGGTATTTTTTAAATGGATCCATAGGGTAAATTTTGCAAGAAACGAATAACAAAATTATGAATTTACTAAGGATCGATTCAAGCGTAAGAGTTGAAAACTCCAAAACGAGAGCCCTTACGGATTTTTTCTTACAAGAGCTGGGCAAATACACACCGTTTTCGCTGGTGCGGCGAGACGTTGGGCTCAATCCACCGCCTATTCCTAACGATGAATTTGTTAAAGCCAATTACACTTCTCCCACGGAAAGAACGGAACGGATGAATGAAATCTTGAAAACTTCGGACGAGCTGATCAACGAACTATTGAATGCCAACAAAATTGTAATGGCTTCGCCAATGTATAATTTTTCCATCCCAGCTCCTTTGAAAGCCTACATAGATAATATTGTCCGTGTGGGAAGAACATTTACACTTGGTGAAGATGGAACTATGAATGGCCTATTGGGCGAGAAAAAGATATTGATCATTACCTCGAGAGGAGCCATGTCTTACAAGGAAGATGGAGTACTCGCCGCTTTCGATTTTCAAGAGGGCTATTTAAAAGCGCTATGCAGGTTTTTGGGTATCACTGCTATTCAATTTGTAAACACAGAAGCCCAGGACTTTGGGAAGGAAGAACTGAAAGATACAAACTTCGAACAAGCCAAGAAGGAGTTGAGGGAATTGGCAAAAGTTTGGTAATCGTGGAATAAAGCCGCTCCCTGAGATCGATTGGTCCACTGGGCCTGGCAAGGAGTTTCTAACGGGTCAGATAGTTTTTATTAGTCTTGTATAGGCTATCACAATGTAAGGAACTCCTTGTCATACCTCCCTGAGCCGTATTGGAGCTACCAACGATGTGTAAGCATACCGGGACTACATTCAAAAAGCCTCTGTAAACCCAAAATAGATCCCCGTATTGCCATCTTCCCCGAACCCAACATCGAGCCGAAGGTTGACCCGGTCGACTTTGTCCAGCATGATGCGCAGCCCTCCGCCGTAAGAAGGTTTGAAGCCGTCCAGGTTAAGGTCTTCAATGTGCTCGGCCACCCTCCCCATGCCTGCAAATCCTACGGCGCTGATCCGCCAAAATAGTAAGGGAGAACGGTATTCCGCTTGCATCGATACCATATTCCTATCCCTGAACCGGCCGACAAAATATCCGCGCATTTGGGCTCCTCCTAGCTCGGCCATCTGCTTGAAGGGCGGCTGCCCTGAACTGAAAAGGCCGTAACCCTGTAGCGCTAAGATGTGGTGTTCCTTAGGGTGCATTTTGATATAATGCCTTACATCCACAAGGTAGCGATCAAAATCAAATTCACTAGCCAGTCCACCACCATGAAACGCGGCGCTTAAATTGAGAAACCAACCGTTCGATGGGTTTACCTGGTTCTCCCGGTTATCAAAAAGTAAGGCAGGACCCATCCCGGAGATCAATGATCCGCTTCCCCCAACCGTTGCCCCGTCAAACTCTAATAACCCATTTTCTTCACGATCTACATTGAACTGATTATTCAGCCGATATTGCCATCCTACAAAAAGGTTAGGCCGGTATTGGTAATAAAATGCTGATTCAAATATAACTTGGTTATACTCTACCTCTTCTTCACCATTTTCAGCCGTTTCATTGCCGATACCCCAGTAGCGGTCAAGGATCTGTCCATACCCCAGGCTGCTTCGCAACCTGAATTTTTCCTTCTTAAAAAAGATATCGGGCTGGGTAAAAACAAAGAATTGGTTGTTTAGGGCATACGATACCCCGAGCATGGCCACGGATTTCCGGCTTGTGGTATCGCCGGGGAAAAGGTGTTTTTGAAACACTCCTATGGCGCCAAACGCCAGCCCAGTCTCGGGTGAGGAAAATATCAAAGGTAGCATATTCAACTCCTTATCTTCTTTCCTTTCCTTTTTCCCAGGCTTATTCCCCGTTGATTGGGCCAGTACCGCCATGCTCGATGGGAGTACTAGGAATAAGATAACGAAAGACGTTCTCATACCCATCTCAAAAAAGTCTTAGTATAGCTTTTAATTCAGGAAAGAAAGATCGATCCTGATATCCGGGGCAGAAGACACCAGCTCAAACTTCGATTTATCAAAGCTGGGTTTACCGAACTTGGTTTGGTTAGAGACCCCGATCTTTTCTTTGGGAAACCCTACAAAGTTCTTGCTTACGGTATCGTCATTGTTTTCGTCATGAATGACGGCCAAGGCATAAGTGCCGTAAGGAAGGTTGGTGAACGTGTAGCTCATATCCCCTTTCTCGGCATCGATCTTGATCCGCCGGAAAGCTTGCTCTTTTTCAGAAGGGAAACCCTCCTGCTGGTCATATAACGAAAGGATGATCTTCCCGTCATTATTTTTGACATCCATCACTTTTACGGCAATACTGCCCTGTGCATAAAGAGCCGATGAGCCCCCTAACAAGAGCAGGGATAACAATAGGTTTTTCATTTTGCTGGTAGATTTAATTTTCAGACATTAATTGACCACTAAGTTTTAGGAGGTTGGTTTCCGCTAATTTCAGGTCGAAAGTGAGCGTGACAATCCTGTTTTTAGCATTCACCAGGTTGACTTGGGCATTCCGCAGTTCCGTGCCAGTGGTCGTACCCAGTTCATATTCCTCCTTCGCTTTTTGAAAGTTACGTTCATAGTTGGCCAGGTTGGCCTGTGTTTTGCGCAGTTGCCCGCGGTAATTTTCATACTCACGGTAAGTGTTAGACAGCTCGGTCTCTACTTGCCGGGTGGTTTCTTTTAGCTGCGTCTCGTACCGGTCATAGGTAAGCCTGGCATTCTTACGGCTTACTTTTCGCTGTTTTCCATCATATAATGTATAATTCAAGCTGAGCCCTACGGAAGGTCCAAATGTTTCTTGTGTTTCCGGGAAGCTTTGCTCTGTTTGCTGCCGGTTGTAATTCATGCCTGCCGAAGCGTTGAGGGTCGGAAAACGCTGGGCATCTTCGATCTTTACTTCTTGATACGCCACACGTGCTTCGTATTTTGAAACCTGCAACGTGGCATTTTCCGCAAGCGCTTGCTGTTGCAACGTAGGGTAGTCAAAAGGTTCGTCACGCACACGGATGTTTTCCTCTACAAAAAAATCATAGGCGGGAGGACGATCCAGCAACTCTGCCAGTTGCTGCTTGGATTGTTGATAAGCCAATAAGGTATTGTCGTAGTCAATGCTATCCTCGTTAAGGTCTACCTGGGCCTGTAATACTTCTAACTGGTTAACCCCACCAAACTCTTTGGCAATTTTATTGCGTTGCAATCGCTCCTGCGAGATGACAATGGATTCTTCGTTGATCCCCAGCTGGGCTTGATGCCGGGCGACTTCCAAGTACAGCTCAAGAGCCTCCACCACCACATCCTGCATAACCGCCTCTAATTGCTTTTGAGCCTGTTCATTTTGGGTTTGTAGTTTTTGATATTGGTATCTTCCTTGAAAACCGTTGAACAATACATAATTTACAGTTACCGCGCTTTGCAACGTGGTAGACACCAGGTTATCTCCTCCTAGCGCGAATTCACCGCCCGGTACGGCGAATTCACCGGCATCGATGTTTTGCCGGATGTTATAATTGTAGTCATAACTTCCTTGTAACTCTACCGTGGGGAGCTGACCGGCATTCCCACGATAGACATTGTTATTGGCAATTTCAGCGTCGTACTGTTCGAGTTCCACATCCAAGTTCTCTTTCACTACCACGGTAATGACCTCTTGCAAGGGAAGCAGGTCCTGCGCCTGGATAAGAAAGGGCAACATGACGGGCCACAAGAATATGGCTAAGCAAATGATCTTTTTTATTCCCGTATTCATCGTAGGTGAGGTCTTATTCGTAAGATTTAATAAACCCGGTGTTTTAAAGCACGGACAGCCGGCTCAAGTTGCTCGCGTTCAATAGACTTACCCTCCCATAGCCGGTACCAGGCCGTTTTTAACCGGCTGTTCAGGACAAGCAACGCTGGGAGCAATACCAGTGGCAAGGCCATCCCTACCCCTAGGCCATAAGCAATGGAGATCGCCGGTGGCACTAAAAAACCGGCAGTCACACTTTTTGTAGCGATCATGGGGCTAAGTCCCGCCACGGTGGTCACCGTAGTTAGCAGGATAGGACGGAACCTGGAACGCGTGGTACGGGTCAATGCCTCGAAAAAGGGCGTACCCCTGGTAAGCTCTTGGTTAAAAGCGGTGACCAACACCAAGGAATCATTAACGATCACCCCGATGAGCGCAATAGTACCGATCAGTGAAAAAATGCTGATACTTACGCCATGGATAAAATGCCCTAGGACAATCCCCGGCAACACCAGCGGCAGTGTAGCCAACACCACCAACGTCTGGGAAAGGGATTTAAAATTGATAATGATCAGCGCGAGCATAGTAAGCCCGATCAATGGGGCAATGCTCAGCATGGCCTCAATAATTTCAGTCGATTCCTTGTTTTGCCCTTCCAGCGATTGGCTCACCCCCGGGAACCGGGCCAAAATAGGGGGCATGATCTCATCCCGGATCTCATTGACGACCCCTAGGGCCGATACCTGGTCATGGGCCACATCGGCTTCTACACGGATCTCACGGCGCCCATTAAGCCTATGAATAGCTACTACCCCTTCCTGCTGCTCAAAATACGCGATGTCTTCCAGCCGGTAGGTATTCCCATCACTAGCGCGGATCAGCATTTGACGAAGGTCTTCGGAAGTTTGGCGGTGTTCGTTGCCATACCTTACCCAGATCTTTATTTCCTCATCGCCCCGCTGCAGGCTTTGAGCTTCTACACCAAAAAACCCGGAGCGCACCTGCTCCATCACCTGCTGGAGGGACAATCCCAAGAACTCTGCTTTAGGTTTTAAAGCTACATTGATCTCGGGCAAGCCGGTTTCATCTGTGTCCACGACGTCCTTTAAGTCATCGCGTTCGAGAAGTATGTTTTTCAACTCATCTTTGGCTGCTCTAAGCGCATCTACATCACTCGAATACAGGGCCACCGAAACGGGCTTACCTCCAAGTCGCCCGCCTTCTCCACTGAAAGAGAGGCTTGTAGCGCCTGTTACTTCGCCGGTCTCGTCCCGGAGGTAGCCGGTCATTACACTTGAACGGATACCTCTCTCCTCACCCCCGAGCATGATCACTTTCACCTGGCCCTTGTGCGACCCCGGTCCCACGGATATCTCCACGTGCTGGATCACTTGCTTGCCATCGTTTCTTTTGGCCGAGAGCTTATCATTCGTGCGCCAAACCGCTGCTTCAATGAATTGCAATTTTTGCAGGGTGAGATGCTCACTCGTACCCGGCTCTAACTCCAGGGTAGCTAGGACGGTGTCCTGGTTGAGGTTTGGAAAAAAGGTCAGCTTCACTTTGCCACTGGTGATCATGAGCAATGACCCGGCAAACAGTAATGTAAAAGCCACCAAGACCCACCCATTTCGCTTGCCCATAGCAAAATGTACCAACGGCATGTATATTTTATCGCGAAAGGTGGCCAGGCTTTCATTGAACTTACGCTCGATCTTCGACTGCCGGTTATCTCTACTCAAGGCTTTAGAATGGGCCAGGTGTGCGGGCAAGAAGAAAAAACTCTCAATAATGGCGACCATTAAGGTCACGGAGACTACAAAAGATACGGTAGAGAAGAAATCGCCGACCTGGCCCGGGAGAAAGAAAAACAGGCTAAATGCCGTAGCCGTGGTCATCAAAGAAAATAGAACGGGCATTATTACTTCTAATGTGCCTTCTAAGGCAGCATTCGCCGGCTTTTTATCCTTTTCTTTGAAATGTTGGTAGATGTTTTCGGCAATGACCACCCCATCGTCTACCAAGATGCCGAGTACCAGGATACAACCAAACAAGGAGACCATATTGATCGTGATCCCGTAAATGGGCGATAAGGCAAACATACCCAGCATAGCCACGGGGATCTTTAAGCTTACCCAAAAGGCGAGGTGTTTTTCCAAGAATAACCCTAATACGATCAGTACCAAGATCAGCCCGATCAGGACACTTACCATCATGGTGTTCCGTGTATCCAGGATATTCTGTGTTCGATCAGATAAGACGATGCATTGTATTCCCTCTTGCCGCTGGTTGAATTCTTCGATGTAGCTGTAGGTGATTTCCGAAATGTCCAAGATATTCTCTTCGGGCAGCCCGCTGATCTCGATAGATACAGAGGGTTTCCCGCTATACCTTCTCAACACGGGAGAGTCGGCAAACCGGTCTTGGATGGTGGCAACGTCCTTCAGATACACTACCCGTCCGTCTTCCCTGGCCCTCACGATGATATTTTTCAAGTCTTTTGCATAATACGATTGGGATCGTGCGCGGATCTGGACGTTCCGCTCCTTGTTCTTTATCTCGCCGCCCGTGGTTTCCAGGTTCGCATCTTGGATCGCCTGTACCACTTCGTCAAAGGTGAGGTTATACCTTGTCAAGCTATTGTCACGTATGCTGATCTCTATTTCCTCCTCCGGGTACCCGGCTATCGTAACTTGGGAAAACCCATCATTCCTAATGAGATCGTCTTTCATTTTCTCCGCATAGTCTTTTAAAACTTGCAGCGGGGCATTACCCACCAGCAACAGGTCAATGACCCTTTCCACCGGCTCTACTTTGATGATGATAGGCTGCTCCATATTGCGTGGGAATGAATTGATCTTTTCTACCGCATTCTTGACTTCATCCAGCACCACATCCGGATCTGCCCTTTCCCACAACTCGATGGTGATCGTACCTTGGTTTTCCTTGGACTCGGAAGTAAACTGCTTTATGCCCTGTACCCCTTCCAGGTTCTCCTCTATTTTAATGACCACTCCCTCTTCTACCTCCTGCGGGGAAGCCCCGGGATATACGACCGAGACACTTAATGTCCTGATCTTGGACGCCGGTACATTGTTTGTTTTGATCAGCGATAACTGCCATGCACCTGTGAATACAATGATGGTAAGTCCCAGGTTAACCAGCACTGGGTTTTCTATAAAGTATTTGATAATGCCACGCATGGTCAGTTGAGTTTTGCTATGCCTTTCATCCCATGGATGGGTTCATTTCCCGGGGTTTTTATCACTATTTCCCCATCTTGCAACCCCGTGACCCACACCTGCTCTTTATTGTAGCGCACCGGCTTTACGGGTTTGGCCTGTACCGTGGAATCTTTGATCACATAGACCTGTTCATTGCGAGTCATCGACGCCAGCGGTAACACCATCACTTTACTCCCGGCCTTACGCCCCGCTTCGATCGTCCCCTCCAGGAACATTCCCTCCTTTAGTCCCTCCCCTTTTACATTGATGAAAATGCTGAGCTGCTGGTTAGCATCATCCACCACCTGGCCGATCCGCTGGATCGTACCCTTCCAGTGCTGCCCTACTTCCAGGTTAGAAAGCAACACCCCGTCCCGGGCTTTTACATATTTTAGATCTGACAAGCTAATGGAGGCCTGTAGCTCGTACGCTTCCGTACTGCTGATTTCGCCTAGGTGAGTTTGGGTATTCACCTGTGCCCCCGGGTCTACGTTTACCGCACCTATCACCCCCGTAAAGGGCGCCACGATATAATACTCCAGCAGGTCTTTCTCCATCCGTTTGATGGCGTAATATTGATTATACACCTCCCTGGCGGCTAGGAAATACTTAAGTTTAGGCTGTTCTACCGCAGGTAATAAGGCTACCTTCTTCTCCAGGTCAAACGCTGCCAGGTATGTCTCCCATGGCGGGGCATGATCGGCAAAATCCATCTTAAGGTCTGGCATCACTTGGATCAGCGTATTTAAAAAAGTGCTTTTTTGAGCTTTGAGGTCCAGCCGGAATGACTCTGAATCTACTTGGAGGAGCAGCTCACCACGACGAAACAAAACTCCTTCTTTAAATGGTTTGTTTCCTTTCAAAAGCTTACCCGCTACTTCCGGGTAAAGGTCAATTTTTTCCACCGCACGGATCCTCCCGGTAATAGGTATAAGGATAGAAGGCGAGGCATTTTCAACAGGGATCACTTCGAAACTCCGGTAAGCGGGAGCGCTGTTTGCTACGGTTACTTCCTTGCCCGGGCTCCCTTTACCGATCAGCCATAGGATAAGGGCGACAAGCATTATCCCGCCGCTAAGGATCACAGTCTTTCTTTTGTTCATGACACGCTTTTTGGCTTTTACCTCTCAAACAACGCGGGATGTACACTGTCCAGCTAAATTGATTGATGAGTATAGACCACAAATTGATAAAAGCTTATGGAATGCTTACCAACTCGTTTTTATACCACTGCCATGCCCATATCCGTTATCCTAAGAGTTTCATCCTTTGCCCATGGGTTTTCGTCCCTCAAAATTGTGGATAACAAGTAAAATGCATAAGTTCTGCCTGGCGTACAGTAAATCTTGAAAAATGAAAAGGAGTTGGTTCCCCATAAAAGACAAAAACAGCTTAATGCTACACATAGGGATGTGGATACTTTACCTCGTATTCTGGGTCTACATGTTCGATGCCGAAATTGGGCTTGTCACTATGGCCTTTGCATTTGGTATTTACATCATTACCGTACAGATGTTTATCGTCTACATTAATGTTTACCTACTCGTTCCACGCTATTTACACGCGGGTAAAGTGCTTTCCTATACCTTTATGCTTTTGCTGCTCTGGGGGGTCGGTATTTCTGTCATGTCCCTGCAATTGTCCTTGCTCCCTTTCGAGCACCAAACGAATATGCCTCCTCGACAGGTCTTTTTGTTCCCTGTTTTTATTACCATCTTCACCTCCTCGTTACCTACGTTTATTTTTATCCTCTATGAAAAGCTGAAGGAGGCCAATAGGATCAAGCAATTGGAGAAAGAAACCGTGGAGCATGAGCTCAACTTCTTAAAAGCCCAGGTCAATCCTCACTTTCTTTTCAATTCTATCAATAGTATCTTCCAGTTGATTGATAAAGACCCTGAAAAATCGAAGGAGATGTTAGCTAAATTTTCCGAGATGCTGCGTTATCATTTGTATGAAACGGGTTCAGAAAAGGTGCCTTTAGCCCAGGAAATTGCGTACGTAGAAAGTTATGCCGCCATGGAGAAGCTTCGCAAGGGCAAGAGCTTGGAGCTACAATTAAACATACAGCCGGGTATTGGGTACGTTGAGATCATCCCGCTCGTATTATTGACCTTCGTGGAGAATGCATTTAAGCATGTATCCAGCCGTTTTGACCAGGTGAATCGCGTGGAGTTATTCCTTACAAAAGAAAGGGACATCTTACATCTCCAAGTTACCAATACCAAGGAAGAGCCGCCCGCTTTTCACCCGGCGGATCATCATTCAGGGATCGGCCTTTCCAACGTAAAGAAAAGGCTAGACCTGATCTATGGGGACAGTCACCGCTTGGATATCTCTGAAACGGAACAAGAATTTACCGTAGACCTGTTTATACTCTTAAAAGAGCAACATGAACTGCATAGTCATTGACGATGAAGAACTAGCACGCGAGGGACTAGAGAGGTATGTGCATCAAGTCGATTTCCTGCACTTAGCGGGCAGCTATGACAATGCGCTAGGTGCTACTCAAGCCATTAAAAGCCAACGCATCGACCTCATGTTCCTCGACATCCAAATGCCTTACCTAACGGGTATTGACTTCTTGAAAAACTTAGCCAATCCACCGTTGGTGATCTTTCACACGGCCTTCCCCAATTTTGCGTTGGAAAGCTATCAATTGGATGTCATCGATTACCTGGTAAAACCCATTACTTTTGATCGGTTCCACAAGGCTGTATCTAAGGCGTACGAATATTTCCAGTTGAAAAATGGCCAGCCTTCCCACCCTGCCAGCACCCCGGACCGGAAAACTTACTTTTTCATCAAATGCGGGAATAGCTATGAAAAAGTGATTTACGATGAGGTCATGTATGTGGAGGCCATGCAAAATTATTCTGTCATACAGACCCTTTCCGGTAAACTCACCACGCTCACCTCCTTAAAGAAAATGGAAGAGCTCTTACCCGCCCACCTTTTTGTGCGAGCCCATAAGTCATACATCATTTCACTTGACCGGGTAGAATCCATCGAAGGCAACCAAGTAAGGGTAGGCCAAAAGCTGATCACCTTGGCGAAAAATGTGCGGGAAACTGTGTTCCGGAGGTTACTGCCGGGGGAGGAATGAACGGTAAAATGCCCGATTATCGTATGGCTCAAAATCTTATTAAATCGATCCAAGCGGCCTTTTGGGTGGGTGATCGCTGTCGCCGGGTAAGAAAGACCTTCCAGGTTTTTTGAAACTTGGAAGGTCTTCACCCTAGGACTACTTTGCCAAGTTTAAATCCTTGATAATAAAATTCTTATTCCCGAACCTAGTACCAACGAGATGCAAAGGATGGGGGACTAACCTGCTGTTCTAAATCCATCCAAAACCTATACCTAAGAACGTCATTCCTTACTTTCTACCATCGTCATTCCTTGCAGCCCATTGCGTTGGGCTAGGCGTGACAAGGAATCTGCGAAATCGTGAAACGAAAACGCAGTACACTAAAAAAAAGGTTCACGTTGGAACTAGTCGTAGGTTAAGCGCAGCGGTCCTACGACTTCACAATAAGGAGAGCGTCCGCTCGTAAATACACTTGGAACATGTACTTAAAAACTAGGCGATCCGCTGTATAAATTCAAAATCAATCATCCGGTCTAGATTTTCACGGCAACCGTTTATTCACGGTATGCACTGACTGATGCATGGTTCATTTCTTTTTGAAGAAGTAGTCGTTTACAAGAACGGCCGAGCGGAAGCTCTTCCCAAGTTTAGGTCGTAGGACCGCTGCGCTTAACCTACGACCAGTATGGAGGAGCGCAGCGGTCCTACGGCCAGTATAGAATTTTTAGAAATTCAATATCCACCAATTCCAGGTATTTGATTTTCATAACTTTGTGTTATGAGCAATGATCAGACTTTGGAAGATTTTTATACTTACAGGTATAATTGGATCCCCAGTAGTTTAAGAAAAGGAATAGGGCATTTTAATGTTTTTCATCTTGATGATTTTCTAGGGAAGGACCCTAATCCTATAGTATCATTCAATAGGAGGATCTACTTTAAAATAACCCTGGTCTTCGGGAAAATTCGGCTTCACTTTGCTGATAAATCTGTTGATGTTGACAAACAGGCATTGTTTTTTTCCAGTCCTCAAATTCCTTACAGTTGCGAATTTATTGATAATAATCCCCCGGGGTGTTTTTGTCTATTTACGGAAAGCTTTTTTGAGCAATTTGGCAAGCTTTCAGATTACCCGGTATTTCAACCAGGTGGAGATCGAGTCTTTAACCTAACGGATGACCAAGCAGAAAATTTCCTGCGCATATTTCAAGATATGTTTCAAGAAATAGATTCGGATTATGCATTTAAATATGATGTGTTACGCAATCTTGTATTTGATATTATGCATAAGGCGATGAAACTTCAACCCTTACGACTTCCTAAACATTCGACTTCCAATGGTTCTGAAAGAATATCTGCCTTGTTCATGGAGTTACTCGAAAGACAATTTCCCATTGAGAATTCCAATCAGCGTATCGAACTCCGCCTGGCTTCGGAATACGCAAACCGGTTGAATATCCATGTCAATCATTTGAATCGAGCGCTAAAGGAAAAAGTGAAGCTGAGTACTAAAGAGATTATTGCTAAACGTGTCTTGCAGGAGGCCAAATTGCTCCTGAGACACACCAATTGGAATATTTCTCAAATCGGGTATTGCCTTGGATTTGAAGAAGTCTCTAATTTTTCCATTTTCTTCAAAAAACATATGGATATATCACCGACCCATTACAGAAAAGAGGAAATTATTTGATTTTCATAAAAACCTGTTTGTAATGAATAAAGAGGCCCGAGTATCGAAACAGATCTTTGCATTATCTAATCATTTTAAAAAAGAGAGTATGCAAAAGAGAGAAACAGTCTTTATCACCGGGGCCAACCAGGGGCTAGGATATGAAACCGCAAAACAGCTGATTGGGAATAACTACTTCGTTTATTTAGGTTCCAGGAATATCAAGCGCGGAGAAGAAACAGCAACCAAACTGGAAGATCTCGGCCTGGTAAACTTCAAAATGGTGCAAATTGATGTAACTGACAATGAGAGCATTAAAGCAGCGGCGCAGGAACTACAACAATCTGCTCCACAATTAGATGTTTTGATTAACAATGCAGGAATTAGTGGTCCTATGCCTTCACAAGAAGAAACATTGGCCGTTCTTGAAAACCCGGCCCTAGGAGTAGTCACACAGCAAGCCTCTACCTTAGGTATTGAGGAAATACGTAACGTCTTTGATGTGAATTTCTTTGGAGCGATCCAAGTAACACAAGCCCTTATACCACTACTAAAGAAATCTTCACATCCAAGAATTGTGAATGTAACCAGCAGTTTGGGGAGCTTGGCTAATCACAGTGATCCATCAGCTCCGTGGTACGATTTCTTTAAAAAATGGAAATTAGCAGCTTACAATTCTTCAAAGGCCGCATTGAATGCATATACGGTGATGCTGGCCGCAGAATTGGAAAACACCCCTTTCAAAGTCAACTGCATAACTCCTGGTTTTGCCGCCACGAATCTTAACGACTACGCAGGTACACAATCACCTGTAGAAGCAGCAAAGGTCATCTTTGATTATGCAACAATAGAAGAAAACGGTCCAACAGGTAAGTTTTATGACGAAAATGGGGAGTTGGCCTGGTAACTATCATGGATCAAAATGAATTGGGATTGGAAGCAGCAACCTGGAATCGACGAAAAAAATGACCGTCATTCCGGGTCGGTGGTTGTGAGAGGGCTCATGGGGAGAGCCGGAATCTGCCGTGTTGTAGAACGTAAGCTAGTTCCCAGTTTAAAGACTGTGAAAGTATGCTAAACCTCATGTTAAGACTAGGCTACAATGATTTTAAATCGAACTGAGGTCAGCAGGAATTGAGGGTGATGCGTGTTTTTATTGTTATGGATGCTCACCCTCTCCCCTAGTCGTAGGACCACTGTGTTTAACTTACGGCTAGTTCGACTTTGTTGCATTCAACGTTTTAGTAATCAATTATTTAACTATAAAAGTCAGCTTAAGGCACTATTCAGTTCATAAAATTGAGTCGTGAGTATTGAGTGGTAAACTTAATGAGCCGTATAGAACCTAGGGTCCAAACACAGAAAGCATAAACATATGTTATCGTTTTGAGGGTACAATGAATTCTAGATTTGTCACAAAACGAAAAACCATGATAAAGCAAATGATATCTCCATTCCTGGTATGCGTTCTCTTTACAGGGTGCTATTCGGTTAAAAGATCCGTTCAAAATGCACAGCCCTATTCTTCAGAAATCAGGTGGCCAAGTGACTATCAGCCAGGAGATGCAGATTTCTATATTCATAGCAAGATCCATATTGACGCAAAACCTGCAGTAGTTTGGAACCTTCTCATTAAGGCAGAGGAATGGCCCAATTGGTATAAAGGAATGAAAAATGTAGAAATCTTAAATTCCGAATCTGATGTCATTAAGGATTCCACCCTACTAAAGTTTTCTACGATGGGACGGAGTTTTCAAGGGGAAATTAGGGAATTCGTTGTAAACGAGAGGCTTGCCTGGGAAACTGCCAACGATAATTTGAACGCCTATCACGCTTGGTTAATACTACCTACTGAAAACGGTTGCTTACTTATCACGGATGAAGTTCAAAAAGGCAAACTGGCCAAGCTCCAAAAAGCTTTATTACCTAATAAGCTGAGAAAGCTTCATGATGTGTGGTTGGCAGAATTCAAAAGAAAGTCTGAAAGCCCTACGAATTAACATTATTCACTGCCGTAATCTAGTTAAGCACAGCGGTCCCCTGGCCCCAACGCTGTGAAGAGCGTGCGCTCGGTCTTTCACGTAAATGCCATCTGCTCGAAAAGAAATGGATCATTCTCCGGGTAGCGGGTGTATCGCGAAAAAACAGTCACAGTGAAAATCCAAACTGGAGGATTGATTAAAACCTGGTGCAAGCGAGCTGCAAAGGACGGGGATCAACCTCCTGTTCTAAGTTTATCCAACACCCATACCTAAGAACGTCATTCCTTACTTTCTACCCTCGTCATTCCTTGCGGCTTGTGCGTTGGGCTAGGCGTGACAAGGAATCTGCTGTATCGTGAAACGAAAACCCAGTAGACTCAAAAAAAAGTTCGCCTTCAACGACACAGCAGATTCCTGCTCTCGCGCATCGCTTACCCTGCAAGGCTGGCAGGAATGACGATAAAGAAGTTTTTTTTCGTTTTTGATGAGAATATCCAACGGGTTCCTTTATTGTTAAATCCCGGTCTATCATATAATTGAATATGGCAAAGTAGTCCTGGTTGTAGGTTAAGCGCAGTACTCCTACCACCGGTTGAATGTCAAAATGTGCCAGGCACTATGTTTGGGCCATTCCTAGGAAAGAAAAAATTTAGTTACAGTACTTTTATAGGTATAATGAGTGAGCAGCTTATCACAATATCACCTGGAATAGTAGTAATAGTGTTGGTGAGTGTTTTAAATCGTTACCAAGTTTTGCTCGAATACGTCCCCTTAGTAAAAGCTGTTTTGCCGCCAAACATGGATATCACCCTAGTCATAGGTATAGCACAGCGGTCCTACGACTTCACAATAAGGAGAGCGTCCGCTCGGAAATGGACTTCGAACAGGTACTAAAAATTAGTGTATAAATTCGAAATCAATGATCCAGTTCAAATTTTCATGGTAACGGTTCTTTTCGTGAGACCAACGTTACCTGGAAAATGGTTCATTTCTTTTTGAAGAAGTAGTAGTTTACGAGAACGGCCGGGCAAACGCTCTTCCCTAGGTTTGGGTCGTAGGACTCCTGTCTACGCTACGACCAAAGTAAATCTATCTATTTCTTCAACCTGGATTCAAACTCAGTTAGCTTACCATACTGTTTATCAAAATGATCGGCTAAAAAGTAATAGAGTTGATCATGGGTGTCAGCTTACAAAATAAACTTAGTATCTTGGTAATTTACGGGTAAGCTTTGCGGGGTTGTTACATGTACATAGTGTTGTTTGGCTTTTTATCTATGCAGCCTGGAGATTGAAAGGGTTTGTAATTGTCTTCTGGCCAAACAATTTTAAAAGTTCAACAAGATCGTTAGAATCAATTTGGGTTTTGTTCAACACTTCTTTAACCGAAGGACGACTAAGACTTGGAATACGTGATGCGAAAAATGGCCATAATTCAGTTGATTTATAAACTTTATCCTTGGCAGGAAAATCGACAATAGGAGATAATTCGTCTTGCTCTTTAAATTCGTCAGAATAGCTAAACTCCCATTCTCCATCTTGAACATTTAAAAAGCCAATAATGAGCTTATCATAAGTCAATATGAAGGACGCTTTTTTGTCCTTTGGAGTGGCCATTTTTTCTAGCCATTCCGGGGTCGACAATATCTTCTTTAACTTTTCAATCATTTTTTAATCTAAGATTTTTTCAAGTCGTTTGAAACGATTTTCTAAACAGATTCTTATTACATCTTTTCTCTTATTCGAAATCAAACCATTGAATTCATCACGGAGCACATTGAAACACTTATCAAGGTTTGTTGGATTTATGATATTGAAAGTGTCAGAATCTATAAAGTAGTCATCTCTGTATACGTATATTAGCTCTATTAATTTAAAATGATTAATATCTCTTTCATTTTCCCATCCCAGTTTGGGTCTGCTATTTTCAGCGTATTTTTTGATTTTATCCAGTTCGAATGATAAAGGTAAATTTTCCTCGTGTTGATTCCAATATAGTCCTCTCGCTGTATCATAAATTGGACTGAAGTATGGTTCATGTTCTCCTTTTACGTGTCTAACCACTCCCCAGTTATAAAAATGACGATCATTGTTTCCAACAATTGCATCAAATAGAATCATTTTAATAAAATCATTAAAAATCTTATCTATTTGTGGTTCAAAGAAATATTTCAAGGCTCTCTTAGTAAACCGAATAGTAAAGAAATCTCGTGATTTCCCCTCTTTTTCGATTCGCTCAACAAATTCTTCATCAGAAAGAAAACCAGAATATATTTCTGCTCCGTGAATGAGTTGTTGGTCATTATCCAGAAAATATCTACTCAAAAAACGTAATTGCTCGTTGCCAATTGCCAGCTTGGAGCTAGCCATATTAAGCCCAAAGCATTCTCCTAATCTAGTCATCAAGTGTTCACAAATAGATTCATTTGGGTACCACTTATGACCAGTTTTGGCAATGTAAAGAGGCCAGTTTAATCTATTTGCCTTCCTTGCTTCTCCGTATTCATAAAGTCTAATAAAATCTTTAGGAGCATCTCCTGTTATTGAATACTCATCCTGAATGAAGTAATATTTTCTTCTTAGTGTATCTACGGAGCGACCGTATTTTGGTGTAAACCCAGAATAATTAATAATTTTTACTTTATCCAAATACTTCATACATCGACCTGCCACATAACGTTCATTGGCAAAAGTAGGAACTTGGCCATTGGCGTTTAAGCTTTTGCCAGTCTATTACTTTTCACTAGGCGTTGTGTTTTTTCCCTGCCCTAGTCACAGGTTAACACATCGGTCCTGCGATCACCCTAGTCATAGGTTTAGCGTAGCGGTCCTACGACTTCACAATAAGGAGAGCGTCCGCTCGGAAATGGACTTCGAACATGTACTAAAAATCAGTGTATAAATTCGAAATCAATGATCCTGTTCAAATTTTCATGGTAACGGTTCTTTTCGTGAGACCAACGTTGCCTGGAGAATGGTTCATTTCTTTTTGAAGAAGTAGTGGTTTACGAGGTCGGCTGAGCGAAAGCTCTTCCCTCGGTTTGGGTCGTAAGACCGCTACGCTAAACTTACGACCAGCGTTATTACGATCCAATGTAAAACCTTACTAAGCCTTAAAGGCTCAGTAAGGTCAATTTATTTAAACTTTTAAAACACCCTATTCCTCGACGTCACTTTTCTTGGGAATGATGGAAGCTGCTGGTAAATAAAGGTGCTCGTAATACTCCTCCAGCATCCGTTTGACAGCAAATTGCTCACGGGTGTCTTGGATGCTATGCCGCATCATCTCTACCCATTTGTCTTTTTCTTTGTAATAAAGAGGAATAACTTCTTCTTCCAGCACTTTATACATGGCTTTAAGATCGTGGGCATCCTGCTCTTCCACCTTTTTACTTTCAAAGGCATCCCCGAACTGCCAGCCGTTGATGCCATGCCGGCAAGCTTCTGGCCACCAGCCGTCAAGGATGCTGAAATTTGGTATCCCGTTCATGGCGGCTTTCATACCGCTGGTGCCACTGGCTTCTTTTGGGCGCCTGGGATTGTTTAGCCAAATGTCCGAGCCCCGCGTAAGCATCGCCCCTGTTTTCATGTCGTAATCTTCGATAAAGGCGACGGCCTGCGGGTACTTACGGGCCATGGCCACCAGGCGGGTGACTATACCTTTCCCCGTATCATCCAGCGGATGGGCTTTCCCCGAAAAAACGATCTGTACGGTAGCATCTTCCAGTAAGGGTTCGATCACCTTGGGATCAGTAAAAATAAAATCCGATCGCTTGTAAGGCGCAGCCCTCCTTGAAAAGCCGATCAACAACTTATCCGCGTCAAACTGCTGGCCGGTTTTCTCTTTAATATAGGCGATCAAATCCTTCTTATTGGCTTGGTGGGCCTCCCAAATGCCTTCGTTCTTCTCCGCTGCATCCAGCATCTTTTGATCTACCCAGGTGCCTAGGTGGATGGCATTCGTGATCGCTACGATCTCTGAGCGATCGTCAACTTCTTCCCACATTTTGTTTGCCGTTTCCCCGTGCAATTGGGCCACGGCATTCGATTTTTTGGATAACCGTAAGGCGCCTACTGTCATATTGAACGGGTCACCGCCCAATTGCTTGAGCTGGGGACGGCCAAGGTGTAAATTAGCCCCCATATACATGATCCGCTCTATCGGGTGACTTTCATTTCCCTCCACGATCGGCGTGTGGGTGGTGAAAACCACTTCGTTTCTTGTCAATTCTAGCGCATCTTCAAATGACATCAATTCTTTACCCTGCATTTTTTCCCGCATCAGCTCAAACCCTGCAAAAAGGGCATGTCCTTCGTTGAAATGGTAAATATCCACGTCAATCCCAAGCTTGCGTAAAGCACGTACTCCCCCAATCCCGAGTACAATCTCCTGCGCGATCCGCTCCTCGCCAAACCATCCGTATAGCTGGCCCGTAGTCCAACTATCGGGGTTTTCAGGGATGTCCGTATCTAGCAAGTACACCGGCACTGTCCCGAAGCTGTCGCATAACCAAACCTTGCACTTCACCTCTGTTTCGCGAATGGTTACACTTACAGTGACACCGGTATCTTTCAAAAAGCTGTAGTCGTAGTTTCGGTAACTATCATAAGGCTTACCATCCTCGCCAATACGCTGCGAGGTATAGCCTTGTTTCCATTTGATCCCTATGCCAACAATGGGATATTCATGGTCAAAGGCCCCTTTCATATAATCACCGGCAAGGATACCCAGGCCACCGGCATACGTTTTCAATTGGTCGTCCAAACCGTATTCCATACAGAAGTAGGCGACTTTAGGCAATTGGTTTTTAGCCATAGAAGGAGAATTAGTTCAGTAAATGATGAATGTTGAATTATCGGTAATAAAAATAGTAAAACAAATGTGTAGTTCTCCTAGTCAAACAAAGTTGAAATGTATTTTGCTTCTATTTTGAAAAAAACTGGATGACAATTGCAAATAAGATCAACATAACCCTGCTTACCTAGCCTTTAAAGGTCCATACCGGGTGTATTGAATTAGCTATGATCTCACCGGTAGGATTGTAACTTAATAGCCATTCCATAAAGCCCCGATCATGTATTGCCATAGCAATAAAGGCATGGTCGAAAGACCCACAATACGCGAGTAGACCCTCTTTTTCATTTTCAGCATCATAGCAAGTTAACTTAACATTTTTCAAGGTATAACGCTTTGCATACTGCTTTAAGGCCTCCTCGCCTCTTCCCGGGAAGCGCGTATTACCTGGGGTGTTGACGTAAAGCATGTGAATTTTAGCTCCCAGGAGATCTTGTAGGTCTGCCAAATAGGTAATGAGCGTCTCACTATCCTTCTCCGGGTCAACTAAAAAGATGATGTCTTTATATAACTCCAAATTGTCCAACCTGCATTTAACCGTGAGTACCGGGCAGGTAGCATTGCGAAGAAATTTATCTACCGATACATCCGATGGTTCATAACGATCCCCACCTATAATGACCAAGTCCACCATTTGCTCACTGATCGTATCTAAAAGCGCACTGACGGTATCTCCAAAAAGTATATTAGGTGTAACAGCTAGCCCGGGAAACCATTCTTTTATTTCATCCACATGCTTTTGAGCTTTTGTCTTAGCCACTTGGGTGAGTTGAGGGTTTAGTCCTTGGCTACGAGAACGTGCACTGTTTTCTTGAAGATGTTCTTCCAGTTCTTCCGTGTCAGCTTTAATTACCATCACCACGTCGACAGTGGCTTGTGCTTTGTTGGCTACCTGCATACCCAACTCTAGGGCGCACTTACTTAAATAGGTAAATTCCGTCGGGACTAGGATCTTTTGCATCGTGTGATTTTTCGTGGTTCAATTTCGGGTTGAAAAAATGGAAGTCATTTTAATCTTCTTGTTTTCCTGCCATTGTATTATGCAAACAATCGAACCGCCCGGTTTGTCTTTCCTCTCCTTTAAAAAAATTAAAAAACATCCATTTAAAGCACATCTTTTAGCTAAGGTAGCTTCCAAAGTCTCCTGGCTACCGATAGCCACTCTACTAATAGTACCTTCATGCACCTAAAAAGAGCCATACGAAAGGCTAAGATAATGCCACAGCTACGTCCTTATTGAAAGTAGCAGGTTGTTTAGTCGTGTTTGATCCCGGATAATTACGAGATCGGGTACACAATGGTAAAACGCACAAGGAGTCTATCGCCTCTCAATAGTATTGGTCGATGGTTGTTGATAAATAGGTCAACCGTTTGCGATTAAATACCAAAAGCATAGGCCTGCCAGGTATAAAAACGGTTCCAAGATTATCACTTTATCTCATTCCAATAGGCTTTACCCTTTTAAAATTCCTTATCTTATCGAAACCTGTTAAATCATTTTCATTTTTCTCGGTAAGAGAGAATAAGATAGGGATGATACTTATTGCACCCATAAATAAAACTGACCAAAAAGATTAGTATGAGCTCATTGAACCTGACCCGGCCTGACAAGCTGTTAAAACAAGGACTGAAAACACTAAGCAGTGTCCGTTACAACCTTTATTCAGACCAAAAAACCGAGGCAAAGGCTAAAGCTAAGTTGACCTTTATTGGTGAAAAAAAGGTGGAAGAGGTCAAGGTCCAACTATATGAATATGACCCGGGGAGTTTAAAAAGAATAGAAAAGGTAAGCACATTTGATTTTTTAAAGGACCAAAGCGCAGGGAAAAGCTACTGGCTAAATTTCCATGGCATCCATGATGTTAAATTGATCCAAATGCTGGGGGAATCTATGGGGTTAGAACGTTTGACTTTACGACAGATCATAGACACCACGCAACGTCCCAAAGTGGAAGAGTATGAGCACTATCTTTTTTTTAGTGTTAAATCCATCTTAAAACAAGACGCCGGGGAGATGCAGGTCGAACAGCTTTCATTTGTGCTGGGGCAGCATTTTATCATCTCCTTTCAAGAAGAGGAAGGGGATCATTTTGAAGGGATACGCAACAAACTGTCCGAAGGGCTTGGCTTTATCCAGGCAAGAAAAAGTGACTATTTACTAGTTCAATTATTAGATGCCATCCTGGACAATTACTTCGAAACCATTGACCAAGTCAATTCTGAGATCGCTGCCCTTGAAAAAACGTTATTTCAAAATCCCGATAAATCTACCTTGATCTACCTGGAAGGTCATAAGCGATCGGCACAATTGATCAAAAAATCGCTGGGCCCGATAAAAGAGGCCATATTTAATATCCTGAACGGACGTTCTCAGCTGGTAAAAAAAGAAAATCTAAAGTTTTTTAAAGAGCTGGCAAACTCTGCCACCTCGGCTATCGAAGAGACAGACACCACGTTAAGGACCCTGGAGAGTCTCACCAACATTTACTTCGCTTCCTTGAGCCAGAAGATGAATGAAACCATGAAAGTGTTGACCACGGTGGCTACAATTTTCATCCCGCTCACTTTTATTGCAGGTATTTACGGCATGAATTTCGAGAACATGCCTGAATTAAGCTATCAATACGGCTACCCCATCGCACTAGGAGCTATGTCCATTATTTTTGTGGGTATGCTGATCTATTTCCGGAAGAAAAAATGGGTGTAACCGGGTAGTCCTATGAGGCATTTTTTGTGTAGTCGCCTGGGAATTAATTTATAATAAAAAGTATAAAAAATATAATTAATTATTTTAATCCAGGGGTCGATTATTTCCTATCTCCAACAAAGAACAATTAAACAAAAACCACTAAAAATTCCCTCGTTATGAAAAATCAATTTTTATGTTCTACCGTTATTTTCGTCTTTTCGGCGCCTATGTTTTTCGCATGTTCAAACTTTGAAAAGTTAGCTTTTAAAAAAAGTGAAATTATCCTAGGCACTAATTTGACACCCGGATCAAACAGTACTGCGGAAGCCATATGTAATACTCCCGGTGCAATCAGCATCAACCAGCTTACGGAAGGATGTGTCGGCGATTTCGTACGTTACAGGGCATCATTACCCGCAGGTTCGTGCCCAGTGAACTTAATATGGACCAGCAGCGGAGATGGAGCGATTGTATCGACCTCCGAAGGGGTAAGCACCATTACTGCTGAAACTTTTGGTCCTGATTTTCGAGTGATGGTATCATTCACTACGAGCAGTGGCACTGTCAGTGCCAGGTGGCAGACCATTTTTGCTATTAATGGATGCTTTGGAAGCCCTATCGAATAAATTTCTAAGGTAGTTTCAAGATAAGAACTTTGTAATACACGATTGCATTACTCTTTCAATAACTATTTTGTTGCAATACTTACCGGGTGAATATACCCGGTAAGTATCGTTACCTAAGTCTTTCCTTATTTGAATACGGCGTTAGTTCAAAAAGGCCTTTACTTCTTCGAAAACCTGTTCGCCGGTAAAACCAAATTTCTCATCCAGTACCTTGGCCGGTGCCGAGTAGCCAAAATGATCGAGCCCGAACACCGTGCCTTTTTCCCCGACTAACCCTTCCAAGGCAATGGGCAGCCCTGCGGTAAGGCCAAACCTGGGTACTTCTCCTAGTATAGCTTTTTGATATTCTGCCGGCTGCTCCCTAAACAATCCCTCCGAGATCACAGATACGATATTACAGGTTATCCCTTCCTTTTCCAGCAGGTCAGCAGCATCTACTAAGGTGGCTACTTCACTACCACTGGCCAGTAATGTGATCGTTGCATTTTCAACGGACCTTACGCGATAGGCCCCCTTTTCCGCAGCAAGAGCCTCCTGGTATCGATCACCTTCAGCGGGAAGGTCTTTAATACCTTGTCGCGAGAAAATAAGACCTGTGGGCACTGATCGATTTTTCAAAGCCATCTTCCAAGCTATGGTAGTCTCGGCCGCATCCGCCGGGCGCAAAGCCAACAGGGATCGATGGCCGGAGTGGTTTTTAACTTTTTCCAAAAGGCGGATCTGTGCTTCTTGCTCTACAGGCTGGTGGGTAGGACCATCTTCTCCTACCCTGAAGGCATCGTGTGTCCAAAGGTAGATCACCGGTGCCTCCATAAGTGCGGATAGCCGGGTGGCAGGTTTCTGGTAGTCAGAGAAAATAAAGAAGGTACCGATCACCGGGATCACCCCGCCGTGCAAGGCCATACCATTGGCCATAGCAGCCATGGTAAATTCCGAAACCCCGGCGTGTAGGAAGTTGGCATCAAATTTACGCGGGCCAAAAGCTTCGGCCTTCTTGAGAAACCCGTCAGTTTTATCGCTATTGGCCAAGTCGGCGGATGCCACGATCAAGTTTTCCACCGTTCCGGCTAAGTAACCTAGCACAGCCGCCGATGCATCACGAGAAGCCACATTCTCTTTTTGTGGTATTTGGCTGAAATCAATCTCCGGGATACCTCCGCTTAAAAAGAGGTCCAGTTTTTCTGCTTCGCCCGGGTTAGCCGCTCGCCACTGGCTTTCTTCTTCCTGTGCAGTTTTTGCTTCTTTCTGCTTATTATCAAGTAGTTGCTCGTAATACGAACGTACATCATCAAACTTTTCAAAAGGGCTATCGACATTGCCACCTAATGTCCCGATCGTCTTGTCATAATCCGCCCCAGTTCCTCCCAAGGGTTTCCCGTGGAGTTCAGGATATCCCTCGTAGGGATTACCTTCTGCGTCTACACAGCCTTTGCCCATGATGGTTTTGCCGATGATAAGCGTCGGTCTTTTCGTCTCCGCTTTAGCTTCGTTCAAGGCCTTCCTGATCGCCTCATGATCGTGACCCTCAATGGACAGGACGTTCCATCCCCAAGCTTCGTATTTTTTGGCGGTATCCTCATAAGTCACCTGGTCCGTGTATGTGGATAATTGGACATCATTCGAATCAAAGAACATCACCAGGTTATCCAGCCCCAAGTACCCCGCAATACGTCCTACGCCCTGTGATATCTCTTCCTGGACCCCTCCATCTGATATGTAGGCATAAATGGTATGGTCCGCCCAAGCACCGAACTTGGCACTTAAAAATTTTCCAGCTAACGCAGCTCCTGCACCCATGGCATGTCCTTGGCCTAACGGGCCTGACGTATTTTCAACCCCCCTGGCCTGGTCTACTTCCGGGTGACCCGGTGTGACCGATTTCCACTGACGGAAATTGGCCAGGTCTTCTTCATTATAATTGCCCAGTAGGTAGAGCTGGGCATAAAGCATAGCCGATAAGTGGCCAGGATCCAAGAAGAACCGGTCGCGCCACATCCATTGGGGATCCCCCGGATCAAAGCGCAAAAACTCACTATACAAAATGTGGCAGAAGTCGGCGCCACCCATAGGGCCCCCGGGATGACCGGATTTGGCCTTTTCCACCATGGCGGCAGAGAGTACCCGGATGTTATCCGCGCATCGCTGGTCAATTTCCTTATTCACAGGTAAGATTTATAGGGTTAGACAAGAATTTTAAAGATTATGGTGTAGGACATGTTATCCTGATCCATGACACGGCAAAAATAGACAATATTTCAACATTTGGTTTTGAAAAAGAAGATATTAGATCACAAGGTGCCGAGATGGTTTTGAAACGACCCTGTAAGCCCTTCTTCTCAAAAAGGAACCCGTGATTTCTTGGTAATCTTTAGTGATAATATAAGCGTATAGGCCGTGAAAATTATCGAAAAAGTGGCTTTTTAGGCAAGGTCAAGACTAAAGTGTTCATTAGTAAAATGTAAAAGTGTATTTTAGTAAAATTAACTTTTGTATTTTACTAAAATACACTTTTACCTATGGTGTTAAAAAGCGATATTGAAAAAGCCGTTATTGCCCAACGCCAATTTTTGTCTAAAAAATCATTAGGGATAGACCGTGAAAAGCGTAAATCAATGGTTTTAGATAGGATGATACTTATTATCACTGGAATCCGTCGATGTGGAAAAAGTACCTTGATGTTGCAATTGATAAAGCTTAGCAAGAATAAAACCGCTTTTTTTAATTTCGAGGACCCTAGGATATTCGGTTTTGAATTGGGTGATTTAAACAAACTTGCTGAAATACTTGGTGAGGTCGACACCTATTATTTTGATGAAATACAAAATGTCGAGCAATGGGAGGTATTTGCAAGAAACCTGCATGATCACGAAAAAAAACTCTGTATTACAGGATCAAATGCTTCCCTGTTAAGTAAAGAATTAGGAACACGTCTTACAGGAAGGTATATCCAAGTCGAACTTTTCCCATTCTCTTATACGGAATATCTCGTGTATAAAAAGGACGACCGTAGCATTAATTCTTTCAACGATTATTTGAAAAATGGGGGATTCCCTGAATATTTGGCAAACTACAACAGGGAAATACTACAACAGTTGTTCAAAGATATTGTTTACCGGGATGTAGTAGTGCGACATGGAGTGAGAAATGCCAAAACCCTGGTAGACCTGGCATTATTCCTCATCTCGAATGTTGGGAAGGAATATTCGCTAAACAAACTAAAAAATAGCTTTGAAATAGGAAGCACAAATTCTGTAGCAGCTTATATCAGTTGGCTCGAAGATTCCTACTTACTATTCTCTGTACCTCGATTTAGTTGGTCAGCTCGACGTATGGCAATTAATTCCAAGAAAATCTATACTATTGATACAGGTTTTGCCCAGGCCAATTCGCTCAGTTTTACAAATGATACCGGCAGACTTTTTGAAAATTCTGTATTCCTTTCGTTAAGGAGAACCAATAAAGAAATATACTATTTCAGGGAAAAGTACGAGTGTGATTTTGTGGTAAAAGAGTTGAATAAGGTAACACAGGTCATACAGGTCTGTTCAGAAATAAATGACGACAACTTTTCTCGTGAGGTAGGAGGTCTAATGGAGGCTTTAGATTTTTTTGACCTGCCAGAAGGGCTCATCATAACGTTGGATCAAGAGGATATACTCAAAAAATCTGGAAAAAAAATCAAATTAATTCCAGCATGGAAATGGTTTTAAACTCATTTATCACACCATTACTATAAGCCAGCCATGAGGTACTAACGCCAGGATTTGGCAACTTTCTCTACATAGTAATTAGGCTGTATTATACTCATTCAACGATTATTGGCATTTCCGCTGAGTTGATAGGTCCAAAATGTCATATAGATTAGGTCATAATCAGTTTCCAGGTTTAGTTTAAACCTGAACTCGATTAAAAAATGAACGTCATTCCGTGCCGGTGGCTGTGGGAGGGCTTATGGGGAGAGCTCCCACTGGGAGAATCTGCTGTGTCGTAGAACGGAAGCTAATCTCCAGTTTAAAGACTGTGAGAGTATGCTAAACCTCATGTTAAGCCTAGGCTACAATGATTTTAAGTCGAACTGAGGTTTTAAAATGATTTTAACCTAATGGCCAACCAAGTAATACCATACCAATCGTAAAAAAATGAGCATAATTACTCCAAACCCTATTAAAATCAACGTTTGAAGAAATCCAAACTGGTTCCAATGAGCCTTTTTTGGATAAGTTTTAAATAGCCAATTCCAGGATTTCATAATGTTGTACTGGGAAAGACATATAAGTTCCTATCGACGGACTGTGTATCTAACTTACTGCTGTTTCCAAAAACAAGGATAATCCGGGCTAGCTTTCGTAAATTAGATAACCAGCGCATTCAATAAGATAATTATATGCCTCCTAATCCATCCTCACTTCCAACAACAAGGATAGAGTGGTTTGCGTTTGCAACGCAAACCTCCGGCATTTATATAAAAAGTTGTACCTTTCAATCACCACCCCACTCTGTATGAAAGATCCCTTCCCGGTCTACTCTTTCATACGTATGCGATCCAAAATGATCCCGCTGCGCTTGGATCAAGTTAAGTGGAAGCCGTCCCGTAGTAAGTGCATCAAAATAAGTTAACGAATTCGTCAAACCGGGGAGCGGAATACCACTATTTATCCCCATTACAATGATCTCCCGAGTGGAGGCCACTGTCTCTTTGATCCGGCTCATGAAAGAAGGAGCCATCAGGATATTTTGCAGCCCTGCCACCTCTTCGTAGCTCCTGGCAATATCATCTAACAACGCCGCCCGGATAATGCACCCTGCACGCCAGGTCTTCGCAACCTTAGACAAGTTCAATGCATAACCATAGCTTTCTGACGCCTCGGCCAACTGGTGCAATCCTTGTGCATAAGTGACAATAAAACTAAAATAAAGTGCTTCCTCTGCCTTCTTTAGCAGGCCGGGTTTATCGGTAATGGCAAACCTAGGTCGCTCATAAAGCCCCCCGGCTTTTACCCGTAAATCTTTTAAAGCCGAGATCTCACGCATGCTTACAGCAATATCGATAGACGGTATCGGGACCCCAAGGTCCATGGCATTTTGCGAGGTCCACTTCCCCGTTCCTTTTTGCTTGGCTTTATCTAATATCTTATCTACCAATCGTCCATCTCCATCGCTATCCTCCTGTTTGAAGATCTCCGCCGTGATCTCCACAAGGAACGATTGCAAGCGTCGCTCGTTCCAATGTTTGAAAGTTTTGCTCAACTCGTCATTATCAAGCCCCCCCAGCCGTTTCAGCAAGTCATAGATCTCCGAGATCAATTGCATCAAACCATACTCGATGCCATTATGGACCATTTTAACATAGTTCCCGGCTGACTTTGGTCCCAAGTAAGTAACACAAGGTTCTCCTTTAAACTTGGCGGCGGCGGCTTCAAAAATAGGTCGGATGTGTTCATAAGCCTCCTTATTGCCTCCCGGCATGATACTCGGTCCACGGCGAGCGCCCTCTGCCCCACCGGAAACACCTGCGCCGAAAAAGTTAATCCCTTTTTCCTTTAAATAAGCCTCACGCCGATCCGTATCCGTAAAAAAGGAATTGCCACCATCGATAATAATATCGCCCGGCTCTAAATGAGGCAAAAGGCTTTCAATAGCTTTATCCACAAGGTCACCCGCAGGCACCAACAGCATGACCTTCCTCGGGGTGGCCAGGGCACTGACAAAGGTTTTAACCCCAGTTGTCCCGTTTACTTTACCGGGATCATTCCCTGATTTAATGAGTGTATCAACTTTTTCGTCGTCCAGGTCAAGCCCGTAAACGGTGAAGCCATGGTCTGCCACATTCAAAATAAAATTATGTCCCATGACACCGAGACCTACCAAACCGAAATCGTACATATGTTTTGACATTTAATGGATACCTTTATTCAATCTATGATCACCACCAGCAATCAACATGGCGAGGGTACTGTATGGCGATCGTTGTTACTGGTTAAAAATACACGGACATTTTAAATTTAGCTCAAACGACAGCACAAATGAAAAAAACGGATGATCAAATGTTGGTAATTTTTGGAGCTTCCGGCGACTTAGCGGCTCGTAAGCTCCTACCGGCACTGTACCAACTGTTCAAAGGAGGTTTTTTACCCGAGAACTACGTGATCCTAGGAACCAGCAGAAGTCCATTGACAGACGATGAATTTAAGAGGAAAGCCTTCCTGGAAGGTGGCTACGTCGATCCGGGAAAAGAGGATCGCCAACAAATGGCGGCTTTTGCAGAAAAGATTTTTTATGAGCCTATCGAAGGATATGAATCCGATTACTCCGGCCTGCGCGACCGGATCACGGGACTCAATGAAAGCCATAAGACCGGCAATAACTATGTATTCTACCTCTCTACACCGCCCGGTGTGTATAAAAACATCGCCGAAAAGCTTTGTGAAGCCGGTTTAAGTGACGAATCACAGGGCTGGAGCCGGCTCATTGTAGAAAAACCTTTCGGTTATAGCCTGGAAACAGCACAGGCTTTGAACCAGCAATTACTACAATACTTCAAAGAATCGCAGATCTACCGGATCGATCATTACCTGGGAAAAGAAACCGTACAGAACCTGCTGGTGACACGCTTTTCCAATAGCGTATTCGAGCCCCTTTGGAACCGCAATTATATTCGCCATATCGAGATCACAAATGCCGAGGATATTGGTGTAGAAAAACGCGGCGGTTACTACGACAAGTCAGGTGCCCTGCGTGACATGTTCCAGAATCACCTGCTGCAAGTAGTTTCACTGGTAGCTATGGAGCCTCCGCTAGAAGCTACGGCAGAAGAGATCCGGAACGAGAAAGTCAAAGCCCTAAAGTCTATCCGGATCATGAAGGATGAAGACACCTTACGCAACAATACCATTAGGGGACAGTATGTAGCGACCGAAATTGACGGGAAACAGGTCAAAGGGTACCGTGAAGAAGAAGGTGTAGACCCGGGATCCCTCACAGAAACCTATGCGGCCATCAAGTTTTATATGGATAACTGGAGGTGGAAAGACGTACCCTTCTATGTTCGTACCGCCAAACGCATGCCCACCAAGGTAACAGAAGTTGTAGTCCATTTCAAATCTACGCCTCACAGCCTGTTTATCGGCGCGAATAAAGACAATAGGCTGATCATTCGCATCCACCCGGACGAAGGCATCTTGATGAAATTTGGGGTCAAAGTGCCCGGGCAAGGTTTCGTGGTAGAAGAAGCCAACCTTGACTTTTACTATGCCCAGCTCCCCAACAGCCGTGTAATGGAAGCCTATGAACGGTTGTTATTAGATGCCATGCAAGGTGATGCTACCCTTTATGCCCGGGGGGATGAAGTGGAAGCAGCTTGGAAGTTTGTAGACCCTATTCTCGACTTTTGGAAGAATGGCAATGATGTACGCATGTATGGTTATGCCGCTGGGGTCTGGGGACCTGAACATTCCGATGCACTGATAGACGGTGACTACATTTGGCGTAACCCCTGTCCAAACCTCGCCGACGCCCCCGGTTACTGTGTTTTATGCTGATGAAAATGGAATTGAACCTATTTAAGGACAAGAACGAGGTAGCCGAAAAGTTCTGTGCCTACCTGGAAAATTTGATCACAGTTCGCGAGGCAATCTATATTGCCTTATCTGGGGGTAGCACTCCGAAAATCGTTTTTGATCGGTTAGCGCAAAACTACAGTCATTTGGATTGGTCTCACGTACACCTTTTTTGGGGCGACGAGAGGTGTGTCCCTCCCACGCATGAAGACAGCAACTATAAAATGACCGTCGACCATCTACTTTCCAAGATCGTTATACCCAAAGAAAACATTCACAGGATAAAGGGAGAGGCCCCGCCTGCCGAAGAAGCGGAGACCTATGGCCGGCTACTGGAAAGAGTGCTGCCAAAATACAACGGGATGCCTCAATTCGACCTGGTCATGTTAGGCATGGGCAGCGATGGGCATACGGTTTCCATTTTCCCAAATCAAATCGATCTTTGGTCTTCAGAAAAATGGTGCGAAGTGGCCGATCATCCGGACAATGGTCAAAAACGAGTAACGATCACCGGCAAGGTGATCAACAATGCCCGGGAGGTTGCTTTTTTGGTGACAGGCAGTGAGAAGCAAGAAAAAGTCACCGAGATCTTACAAAATAAGCCGAACAGCAAGCTATATCCGGCCGCGCTAGTTGCACCGGACTACGGGAGATTGTCCTGGTTCTTGGACGAAGCGGCAGCAGAGGGTATCTAAGCACGTGAACTCTATATAAAATAGGACTATTTTATAGAGTAAAGAACATCCATTTGTAATTCTTTGGGTCTTGGTGCCAAGGAAGCTTCGCCACCAAAGCGCAAATGCACTAAGATTCACTAGTGTAATGTCGCACCTCAAAGGGCAGCTAAACGAGTTTTTCGGTCTCGTTCCCAAAGTCGGCAGTCAGCAATAAAAAACCGGTAACTCCCTATTTTGCCTACTACCCTTTGCCTATTGCCAACTTATCGAAAACTCCTCAACGGGTAAATATAACCCATCATCTAAGTCGCTATACGTCATTTGATATTTAACTTAACATTAGGCTCACCAACCAAAACGACCACGGATAACATCAAAGAGATAAATGGTTATCGAGTCCAGGTTAGGAGGTATTCAAAAAAACGAGATTTTTAAAGATTTATAGCTTGTTATTCGGCATCCCGTTACAATTTTGCCGCCAAGGCAAAATAACTAACACCAATTAATCCAATTACAAAATGATCCATAGTATAGACCTTAACTTCCAAGGAATAAAGAAAGCTATCGCATCCTATCTTATTGAAACCAAGGCCGGCCCTATACTCGTTGAAACCGGGCCTCACAGCACGTACGAGCACCTTAAAGAAGGTATCAAAAAAACGGGTTACGATATTTCACAAATCAAACACGTTTTCTTAAGCCATATCCATTTAGACCATGCCGGGGCGGCCTGGGCTTTAGCGGAAAGTGGTGCTAAAATCTACGTTCATCCCTTTGGGGCCAGGAATATGGAAGACCCTACGCGCCTTATGGAATCCGCTACACGCATTTATGGAGACAAAATGGATACGCTGTGGGGCACTATGAAAAAGATCCCCGCAGAACTCCTCTACCAAGTGGAGGACCAAGAAGTCTTTGATCTTGGTGATACCACTTTAAAAGCTTGGCATACCCCAGGGCATGCCAAACATCACATTGCTTGGCAAATTAACGATATTGTGTTTACCGGGGACGTAGCCGGGGTAAAGATCGGTGATGGACCGGTGATGCCTCCCTGCCCACCCCCTGATATCAATATTGAAGACTGGAAAAACTCGATCCAGCTCTTGAAAAAGATACAGCCCGCCCAATTGTACCTTACTCATTTTAATGCCATTAGCGATATTGAAGGGCACCTTACTGCCTTGGAGAATATACTGGATGACTGGGCAGGCTGGATCAAGGAAAAATGGGAAGCCAATGAATCCGCCGAAGAGGTCACACCGAAGTTTATGGAATACACAGCACAACAGCTAAGAAGCCAAGGGTTATCGGACCAAGAAATTGAGACGTACGAGGCCGCTAATCCCAGCTGGATGAGTGTAGCAGGGCTTATGCGGTACTGGACGAAGAAATCGCAAGCAGAATAGCACGGCTTTTGTATGTCAAAAACCCGGAGCTAACTTAAACAAATCCTCCAACCACAGCTTTTTCAGGCCCTAGGAAATTTTCCAGGGCCTGTTTTAGTTTGTTTATAGAATATCTTGAAGCAAACTGGTTCTTGCTTCCCCTGCTTAACAGGTAATTTAATTTTTATCGTGATGATCCCCAGGATAGAAAAGTGTTAAATAAGAAAATATCCACGAGGAACTTGACCTCATAATAATTATTTTTTCTCCAAGAATGGGTCAAATACGTCCTTTTAAGCACATTTTCATCTAACCAAAAAAAACTTTCAAACCTATCCCAAACAAAAGAGAACTCTTCATGTTAATGAAAATGACTACCAGTCATTTTGTAAAACCTATGATTATGTTCTATCCCATGCGTATATTGCAACCCATGAGTAAAGGTGGTAAGCACGTGACTCCTGGCACAAGGAAAAACCAAATACTGGCGGCAGCCGACTTGGTTTTGATTGAAGTTGGTATTGAGCGACTTACCATCGACTTGATCGTAGAAAAAGCCGGGATTGCCAAAGGCACCGTCTATAACTATTACAAGAGTAAAGACGAGGTTCTGACTGACCTCAGCGTCAAAGCGCTTACCCTACTGTACGAAGCGTTTAAAAAAGACGCCGGGCAGCACCAAAACAGCGTGGATAAGCTGAGCGCCATCTGCATGAGCAATTACCGGTACTATCTCAATTATCCTGAATATTATAAACTCGTCTCGTTTATCGAGCGCCCCGAATTTGGCATAAATGCCAATGCATATCGAAAGCTCAGCCTGTCATTCCAGAATTTTGTCCAGGGTATTATCAAAACAGGCCAAAAAAAAGGTGAGATTAGCACCTCCCTGAACCCGGTAGATATTGCTAATGTCATCTGGGCAAGTTGTATCGGCGTAGTCCAATTTGTGGACTCCAAGAAGGACCTTCTGAAAAACCCTAATGAATTGGATGCTGAAGAATTCATACGAACCTTCAGCACCATGGTCACCCGCGGGATAATAGCTTAGTTTTTTTTACTCATTCAATGACCATCAGTCACTTTATGAAAAGGCTTTTTTATATTGCTTTTGGTGTGTTCCAGTTTACACTAGGTTTAAACATCTACTTCGCCATGTGGTACTTAGGAACCGCCACAGAGGCCGTTTCTTGGTCTTTTGATCGGCTGACGTTTGTCAATCATGTGATCCTTGCTAACGGGTGTTCTATCTTGATCAGTGCCTTTATGTCGTGGCTTAGCCGGACAAGCCTGCTGGCTTTTGGTATCTACTACAAGCGTAATACAAGTTATAGGTTCCTGGCCGTTTGGGCGGGAAGTATGCTCTTATTTACCCTGTTGTACGGTTTTGCACTGACGGTCTATTTCCACCTACATTATGCGCTTATCGAGGCTGTTAAGCTTTCTATGGCATACATCAGTTCCTACAACTTTCTCTCCCTCCTGATCTATTACTTCACCTTAGGGCTTGTAGTCCTAGCGTTTTTAAACCTTTGGAGACGCGTAGGTTCATTTTCAAAGCTATTCCATCACTTACTAGATGCTTATGTAGGCCCCATACAGGAGAAAAGAGGATTTATGTTTATCGATCTTAATCATTCTACCGCCATCGCCGAGAGCCTTGGACATGAACGCTACAGCCAGTTGATCAGGGAATGCTTTAAACTACTGGACCAACTTCTCAAAAAAGCACCGGACCTGGAAGTATATCAATATGTGGGAGATGAAGCTGTTCTCAGTTGGGATTTTAACAAATTGCCTACTGCAGACCAGGCGGTAGATCTTTTTATACATTTTAAAAAACGTATTGCCGGGAATACTTTTTATTTCCAAAAAGAATACGGTTGCGTTCCACAGTTCAAGTGCGGCATGCACGGCGGAATGGTCATAAAAACACAGATCGGCCGATCTTCCATGCACATGGCCTACCACGGGGATGTCGTGAATGCAACCTCGCGTATACTTAGCCTGTGCCATTCTTATAAAACCGACCTTTTGGTCAGTGAAAAAATATTTCAAACCCTTGGACCTACCCCAGCAGGATACCATTGCATACCTGTGAAGGCGGTTCCCTTGAATGGAAGACAACACAAGATCAACCTGTATAGTATACAAAAGCCTCCTGTTTCTTCCAAAATGGAGCAATCAAACAGGCATATCCACAATTCACTTTTTATAACCAAAAATGACTATCAGTCAAACTTTAATTGAACCTTAAAAGACGATGAAAACAAAAAGAAAGAGTACTGTCAGTCCTATAGCATGGGCGGCAGCGGCCACTGTTGTATTAGCCTCATGTGGCGGAGACCAGGAGCAGTCCGTAGATACCGTAGCGAACCAAGAAGCGACACAACCGGGAACCGAATATGTCATTCGAAAAAACGATTTGACCTTGATGCCCGTGAAAAACCGGACAAAAGCTGTTAAACTCCCAGTCAGTGGCAGGGTAGTTCCCCAGAACGAAACACAATTGTATACCGAAGTACAAGGGAAGGTATTACCGGGCGGCTTCCGGTTTAGGGAAGGTATTTCTTTCCGCCGTGGAGATTGCTTGCTGACCCTTGATTCGAAAGAGTTCAGCCTCCAATTGGAGTCACAGAAAAGTGCATTTTTAAATAATCTTACAGGGATGATGCCTGACCTGAAAGCGGATTATCCGGCAAACTATGAAAACTGGCTCAACTACATCAAAAGTTATGAAATTGGTCAGCCTTTGAAACCTCTACCCGAAACAAAATCGGACGCGGAAAAATACTTGGTGACGGCTAACCAGGTCTACAATACCTATTATGCCATCAAGGCGCAGGAAGAACGGTTAAAGAAGTACCGTATCATAGCACCTTACAATGGTATGATCACAAAGACCCACGTGGATATTGGGGGGTTAGTTTCTCCAGGCCAGCTATTGGGCACCGTGATCAACAATGAAAACTATGAGTTGGAAGCTGGCGTAAGCCTCGAGATCGCGTCACAGCTGCGGATCGGTGACCAAATAGAATTTACCAGCAACGAGCTTACGGATCAATGGGTAGGGAAAGTAACCCGGATCAATAATATTGTCGATCCTAATACTCAAAACATTCCTGTTTTCTTCCGGATCTCGGGAAAAGGGATCAAGTCGGGGATGTACTTGGAAGGCGAGTTTTCTTCTAAAACGTATGAAGATGTATTTGTGATCCCCTCAGAAGTACTCTCACGCGACGAAAAGGTCTTGCTGTTGAAGAACAACACCATCCTGGGAAAACCGATTGAGCCGGTAGAATACCTACAGGACTCCATCATCATCAAAGGATTAGCCGATGGCGACCAGTTGATCACGAATGAATTCCAAATCCCTGTCAAAGGTAAAAGAGTAACACTTTAGCTATGAAAAAGATCATTCATTTCTTGGTTCAAAAGCCAAGGACCGTAGACATATTCATTGGCTTGATCATTATTATCGGGCTACTGACTATTTCTTCGATGCGCTCTAATTTTTTACCCCCTGAACCGGTCAATTTTATTTCAGTGACCGTAGTGTACCGGGGAGCGTCTCCGCAAGAAGTGGAGGAAGAGGTAGTGAATAAAATTGAAGATAACTTGGAGGGGCTCAAAGGTATTGACCGGGTCACCTCCAGCTCTTCGGAAAGTTTTGCGAATGTCCGCATCGAATTACTTGAAGATGCTGATCCTAACGAAGTTTTACAGGATGTGAACAATGCGGTAGACCGGATCACCACTTTCCCTCGTGGCATGGATTCACCGGTGATCTTAAAGGAGGAGATCCTCAATTATACCATGACACTGGGCCTAGTTGGTAAAGTGAGCCTGAATACGCTCAAGGATCACGCGAAGTACATCAAAGATGACCTCATTATGTCACCCAACCTTTCGCAGGTCACCATCGACGGGTTCCCGGAGGAAGAGATCGAGGTACGTTTGAGAGAAAATGACTTGCGTGCTTATTCCTTGACGTTTGATGAAGTGAGCCAAGCGATCCAAACCACGAATATAAAAGCCTCCGGTGGCGAAGTGGAAACTGGCGAACAACGGATACTGATCCGCTTGGACAGCCGTGAATACTACGCGAAAGGGCTTTTAAATACCGTGGTAAAAGCGACACCCGATGGAAAAGTGATCCGGCTGAAAGATGTAGCGGAAGTAAGGGATATTTTTGCCGATAAACCGGAGCGGACTTTCGTGAACGGGGAGCCAGCGGTCACCCTCAAAATATTCAGCCGGAATAAGGAAGATATCCTGGAAAATGCCCGGTACGTGACAGGATATGCGGAAAACTTTAATCGTGATCATGAAGACATTCGTGCCGTAGTGATCGAGGATAAGACCCTATCTTTGAACGAAACTATCGGTCGGCTTCAAAACAATGCCTGGCAAGGTGTACTGCTCGTCATGGTGGTCTTAGGGCTCTTTCTTCATCCTCGTATCGCATTTTGGGTAGCGTTTAAAATTCCTGTTGCCCTATTAGGGATGTTCATCTTGTCGAATTTTTATGACCTCACTATCAACCAAGTTTCATTGTTCGGCACCATAGTGGTACTGGGTATTTTGGTGGATGACGGGGTGGTCGTAGCAGAAAACATTTACCAACAATTCAAAAAAGGGAAAAATGCCTTACAGGCGACCATAGATGGCACCTTGGAAGTTGTACCTGCGATCATTTCCTCGCTGGTCACCACGGCATTAGCTTTTTCACTTTTCTTCTTTTTAGACGGCCAACTGGGCGATTACTTTTCAGATATCTCTTTCGTAGTATGCGCTACGCTGTTCGTGGCGTTGCTGGAAAGTTTGTTCTTTTTACCCGTCCACATTGCACGATCAAAAGCCTTGGCCAGGAATGACAGGCCTTGGAAGCTGACGCAAAAAACCAATCGTTCCTTATCCTGGTTCAGGGATAATATTTATGTTAAGGTCATAGACTTTTCTATCAAAAGGCCCCTGTTACCTATTTTCGGTGTATTGGTGATCATGGTGCTGACCGTAGCTGCGGGTAGTAGTGGGATCATAAAAGGCACTTTTTTCCCGAACATCGACCAGGACGTCATAAGTGCCACGCTCGAGCTGCCCCTGGGAACAGACGAATCGATCGTGAACAAGAAGTTAGCGGAAATCGAGAAAGCCGTTTGGAAAGTCAATGATTTTTACAGCGGGCAACGTACCGATGGTAAGGAGATCATAAACTACGTAGAACGTGTGATCGGCCCGGCAAGCAACGAAGGAAGGCTCAACATCTACATGATGGAAGGTGACAACAGGGGCATCAAATCGTTTGATATTGCCAGTATGATCCGGGACGAAGCCGGTCCGATCCCGGAGGCTACTAACTTAGCCTACGGCAGCATTGCTATTTTCGGTAAGCCTGTTTCTATCGCACTGATCGGCAGGGACATGGATGAATTGAGGCAGGCCAGGGATCAATTGCGGCTATACCTTTCCAACCGCCCGGATCTTAAAGATGTTACGGATACGGATAAACTCGGTATGCCTGAATTGGAAATGGAATTGACGCCCAAAGCTAAGTTTTTAGGACTTTCAGAGGCACAAGTATTTGACCAGGTACGAAAAGGATTTTTCGGGCTGGAGGCCCAGAGCTTACAACGGGGCGACGAAGAAGTAAAAGTATGGATCAGGTATGATGAAGAAGATCGAAGGTCTATTTCTGACCTGGAACACGTAAGGTTGATCACACCCAATGGGGCCTCCTACCCTATCAACGAGTTGGCTACTTTTAAAAACAAAACCAACGTGACGGAGATCAATCACCAGGACGGCATGCGGGAGATCCGGGTGGAGGCTGACATTGAAAACTTGCTGGTATCTGTGCCCGCCGTATTGGCAGAAACCGAAGCTACGGTACTGCAGGAGATCCAGCAGCAATTCCCTAACCTGCGATACACGCTAGAAGGAGAGGCACGACTGTCGTCTAAAACACAGAACTCTAGCCAAGGCCCAAGTATTATTGTATTTATTTTAATGATCACCGTGTTACTGATCAACTACAGGTCGTTTAGCAAAGCACTGGCGATATTGGCCATGTTGCCTTTTGCCTACGTAGGAGTGGCATGGGGAACGTTTTTCCACAACTTGCCGGTAAATATATTTTCTATTTTGGGGATGATCGCATTGTGGGGCATCTTGATCAATAACGGGCTGGTCCTGATCTCTACTTACAATGACAACATCCGGGCGGGGCTATCGGTAGTGGACAGCTTGAGAAAGGCCGCCATTTCGCGGTTCAGGCCCATTGTATTAACAACCATTACCACGGTGTTCGGCTTGTTGCCCTTGCTACTGAACAATTCCGTCAGCTCACAATTCATAAAACCCACTGCCATTGCCATCGCCTACGGGCTCATATTCGGCATGGTACTCACCTTGGCATTCCTCCCCTCTTTGATGTTGGTCATCAACCGTGTGAAAGTATTCTATCACAAGTTGACCAAACGCAATGCCCGGGTACAGCCGGAAGAATTAGATGTGGTACTGAAAGAGCTAAGAAACGAAATGGCATAACCGGCAGGTTTTATCATCCTCCCATAACTGTTTTAATCTACATTATTAAACCGAGCGATAGGCTCAACCTATTATGAAATGCATAATAAACAAAATACTATTGCCTTTGGTGTTCTCTTGCGCGTTCGCCAGTGGGGTATGGAGTCAGCAGCGTTTAGACGTTTTGACCTTGGAACAGGTAGCGGATATGGCGCTGGTGAACAACCAAGCGTTACAGATCCAGCGTAAGGCGGTTGAGATCTCGACCAATAACGTGTTTAAAGGAAACGCCAATATGCTTCCTACGATCAACTTGATCGCTAACAGCGAACACAGTAACAACAATACGGAGGTGGGCATCCGCACGTTTACAGACAACCCAGCGTTCTTGGAGCTGGAAGATGACGCAGCAGCTACCACCACCCATTCCATCGTAGTCCAAGCAGATTACCAACTGCTTGGGGGTTTTAGCGCCAGGTACCAATACCGCTTGTTGCAAGACCAGCAAAATATCAGCCGGTATCAACAAGAAGTATTGGTCAATAATACCATTCTTAATGTTTCCGAGCTCTTCCTGGAAATTGCCAAGCTGCAAGCGCGGGAAGAATTACTCCGGGAAAACTTGGTCATAGGGCGTGATAGGTTGGCGCGTATCGAAGATCAATTCCAATTTGGAAAAGTATCCGGGCTTGATGTACTCCGGGCGAAAACGGATCTAAACCAAGATCAAACCGCTTTGGATAACGTACTCTTGGCCAAAAACAACCTAAAACGGGATATGAACTTTTTGATTGGCCTAGAGCCCGAAACAAGATACCGGGTCTCGGTCACGTACCAACCTCCCATCTTACTGCCTTTAGAGGAGCTAAAGGAAGAGGTACAGGCCCATAACCCGGAGCTAAAACTCAACCAAGTGGGTATAGAAGCCGCAGAAAATGAATTGAAACTGAACCAATCCGGGCTTTATCCATCTTTAAACGCCTTTGCGAACTACGGCTATTTACGCCAGGAGAACGATGTACAGCAGGTAGCAGAATTAGAGAATATTGGGTATACCGTTGGCGTGTCCTTCAGGTATAATCTCTTCAATGGAAATAGGACACGAAACAACGTTCAAAACGCCAGGATCAACGTAGACGCAAGTAAGCTGCGCAAAGAACAAAATGCTGATCAATTGATCGCAGGGGCCATAAAGGAACAAAACAACTTGTCCATCCTGCAAAACCAGTTAGAGCGCGAACAGCAAAATCTTGATACGTTCAAAGAAAGTTTCACTCGAACGGAAGAACGTTACTTTAACGGCCAAGCTACCTCGTTAGACCTACGAGATGCCCAGGTTGCCTTACTCAATGCCCAGATCACGATCAGTGATGTAAAAGCTGATATCCTACGATCCTCCCTGCGCCTGGAAAGTCTAAAAGGTGTTCTATTGAAGGAAAAGTAAAGTTAATGAGACCCTAGTTAAAATAGGTGTAATGGGACGGTTAGCTATTTTTTCCCATCCCGTTCTTAAAGTCAGCAATAGGCAAAAGGCAGTCTGCCACCCCCTATTTTTTGCCTACTCCCTTTTGCCTATTGCCGACTGATCTAGAACCTTCCATTACCTCAAATATACTCACCGTCTACCCGGTACACCATTTGAGACTTAACTTCACACTAGGGTATCACTGAAAATTCAAATGGCGTATGGAGGGGAGACATCCAGGAACAGCGCGGCACATTTGAGGCTTGTGGGTAAGCGGTCTACAGGACTGGATAGCGCGTTTTGCGCGGAAAATGGGCTTTGTTGCTGGCGCCCTTTTCTTTTGTTTCGTTTTCTTTTGGGCGTGCAAAAGAAAACGAAAACCGAGCTTAGAACC
>JANQLQ010000152.1 GCA_028280565.1 Fulvivirga sp. | reverse complement strand
CCTCGTCATTCCTTGCAGCCTGTGCGTTGGGCTAGGCGTGACAAGGAATCTGCGAAGTCGTGAAACGAAAACCCAGTATACTCAAAAAAAGGTTCACGTTCAACGACACAGCAGATTCCTGCTCTTGCGCATCGCTCACCCTGCAAGGCTGGCAGGAATGACGATAAAGAGGTTTTTTTTCGTTTTTGATGAGGATACCTAACGGGCTCATCTTTCGCTTAATCACTGTCTATCAAATAATTGAATGTGACAAAGTAGTCCTAGTGTCATGTCAAGCCCCAAATGACGTTCAAGCTATTTTTTTCGGTCTTGTTCCCAAAGTCGACAGTCGGCAGTAAACAGCCGGCAACCCCCTATTTTGCCTACTGCCCTTTGCCTATTGCTAACTTGTCGAGAACTTCCCAACTTGGCAAAGAGAGTTCATTGTTTAATCCTATACGTCAATTGAGGCGTGACACGACACTTCGTGGAAAGTGAGTGTAAATGTGCTCCCCTTGCCAAGCTCAGATGCCACGGTTACCGTCCCGTTAATCTTTCCTGCGGCTTCTTTTACGATAAATAGCCCTAGGCCTGATCCTTCCAGGTCCGAAGGTGCGCGGTAAAACATATCAAATATTTTGTCAAAATGTTCCTTTTCTATCCCACGGCCATTATCAATCACTTTTATGGTTACCTCGTTGCCCAGTTTTACAAAAGTGACCTCTATGAATGGGTCATCTTTGTCAAGATCATGATACTTAATAGCGTTGGATATAAGATTATTGAGAATAATCTTTAACTGCACAGCATCGGTCTTTAACACGTTAGCAGAGTTAGCCCGGTATACCGGTCTTATTTTAGTGGCCACTTCGCTAAACCTAAGGTCTGATCTTATTTCTTTTAGCAGGAAGTTGAAGTCTATTTCTTCTTTTTTTATCTCTAGTTTCGCGCTTTTAGAAAAGGTGAGGATATCTCCAATCACTTCATCCAGCTTCTTTATTTTCGACTCTATCATCTTAAAGTAGTGGACCATGGTCTTATCACCGGTCTCTAAGCGGGCCACGTGGGTGAGTCCTAAAATAGAAGAAATGGGGGCCCGTAAGTCATGGGAAGTGTTGTAAAAAAAACTATCTAACTCTGCGTTCATCTGCTTGAGTTTCATTCTTTCGTCTTCGAGTAACCACATGATCATCCCTAAACCCATAAGGGTAATAAAAAATAGGTCCACCACACCGAAAAATGACAAGGTAAGTGTAAAATCATACCCTAGTACATTAACCACTACGGTGACAAAGTAGACCATCAATTCTACACCATACAGGAAAAAAGCAATGCCCAATAGCCTCTTTCCAAAACTGGCCTCACCGAAATGGCGATTCACCAAAGTGACCACACCGCAACCTATGAAAACAATAGCGGTGATAAAGCAACGTAAGCCTATCCGTATAAAATATCGCTGCTGGAATTTGGTACTATCGAAAGCGTAAAGCGCTGTGAGCCCGAAAGCAAGGACAATTGTAACCAGGACGATCCTAGTGACTACCTTCTTGTTTAGCTTTGTTTCTTTTACTAATTCGTAAGTGCCTAACAGTAAAAAAGCGGATTGTATAAATCCGCCCGTCATATAGGTAGCTGAACCTAAAAAATTTAAAAATACCGAATTAAATCGCATGGAATTTGGTAAAGTGGAGTAGGCCATGCCTAAGCAAACGAAAAAAAAAGCCCCCCAGCTAACGGCCCATCGGGATAAAAAAGGTCTTGCATAAAGTCTACTGAAATAAAAAAATCCCCAGGCGAAAATAACGGCCAGGCCCATTTGAGCAACATAAACTGATACCAGTCTTAATACCAACTCGTCACTATTGAACATCCATTGAAAATATAACTAATTTATTAGTATTCATAATTTATTTCAGGACATAAAATTAACTTTCTTATGTCAAATGGGTTAGTTAAGAAATATTATAAATAAAAGAAAATAGTATGCTTGCATACTATTTCTGAGTCAGAACTACTATTTTAGAGGCTTGCTAACGTTTGCAGTCTAGGGAAATGAAAAACCCAGGCTAAGAACCTGGGCTTTAAAGGTGGTGCTGAGTGGACTCGAACCACCGACTCACGGATTTTCAGTCCGATGCTCTACCAACTGAGCTACAGCACCGTCAAAAGTGGATGCAAAACTATATAAATTTAGATATGGTGCAAACAAAAAGTTTAAAATTGTAACCATCAAGAATTAAAGACTCAATGGCCTATTTACAACAAATATTGTTTGTTTTAACCCTAGCGATAGCGGTCTACATCTTAACAAGGCGCATCAAGACCATCAAGGGAAACATTCAACTCGGGAAAGACCTTGACCTTTCAAACCAGCCCTCACAGCGATTTAGAAACATGTTGCTGGTTGCGTTTGGTCAGCAGAAGATGTTTAAAAAGGTGATCCCTGCTTTTCTGCACCTTTTGATCTATGTAGGTTTTTTGGTGATCAATATAGAAGTGCTGGAATTTATCCTAGATGGTATCCTGGGTACACACCGTCTATTTGCCCCATACTTGGGAGGGTTTTATAACCTCTTGATGAACGTTTTTGAATGCCTGGCCATAGGGGTGCTTGTTTCTTGTGTGGCGTTCCTGGTCCGAAGAAATGTACTCCCGATCGAGCGATTTAAGTCGGCCGAAATGACATCATGGCCAAAACTAGACGCTAACCTGATATTGGTGATCGAGATCATCCTGATGGTAGCCATTCTCACCATGAATGCTTCTGACCAAATATTACAAGGTAGGGACGCACACTACACGACTACCGGGCCCTTAATATTCAGTGGCTTGTTAGTACCTATTTTTGAACCTATGAGCACGTCATCCTTGATCATCGTAGAGCGGTTCGCCTGGTGGTTCCATATCGTAGGTATACTCGCCTTCGCAGTATATGTTACTTATTCCAAGCACCTGCATATCTTCATGGCTTTTCCTAATACTTACTATTCCAGCCTGAAGCCTAAAGGCGAGATGAATAATATGGATTCTGTTACTAACGAAGTTCACATTATGCTGGGGATACAGGCGGATCAATCCGCTCCTCCTGCGGAGGTGGGTCGTTTCGGGGCCAAAGATGTGAATGACCTCAGCTGGCTCAATATCATGAATGCCTACGCGTGCACGGAATGTGGGCGTTGTACCGCGGAGTGCCCGGCCAACCAAACCGGTAAAAAACTGTCTCCTCGCAAAATCATGATGGATACGAGGGACCGGGCCGAGGAAGTTGGTAATAGTTTGGCAAAAGGCGGTAAGGGACTCGAAGATGGTAAATCGCTTTTAGGAGATTACATTACCCAAGAAGAAATAAATGCTTGTACCAGTTGTAATGCCTGCGTAGAAGCTTGCCCTGTCAATATCAATCCGTTAGAAATCATCCTAGAGCTGCGGAGGTATGTGGCTATGGAAGAGTCAGGCTCTCCTGCCTCATGGAACAGTATGTTCCAGAATATTGAGACTAGTTTTGCCCCGTGGAAGTTTGCTCCCACGGACCGTTTTAACTGGTCACAAGAGTTAAAAGAGGAATCAAATTCGTAATTCAAGAGTAAGACATGAGTGAGATAAAAATACCTACCATGGCGGATATGGCTGCCAATGGGACCACCCCGGAGATCCTTTTTTGGGTGGGTTGCGCCGGTTCATTTGATGATCGTTATAAGAATGTGACCAAGGCCTTTATAAAAATATTGAATAAAGTGGGGGTATCCTTCGCCGTGTTAGGCCCTGAAGAAACGTGCACCGGCGACCCGGCCCGGCGAGCAGGGAATGAATTCCTTTTTCAAATGCAAGCCATTTCCAATATCCAGGTCATGAACGGGTACAATGTGAAAAAGGTAGTCACTGCCTGCCCCCATTGCTTCAATACCATTAAAAATGAATACCCCGCGCTAGGAGGCAATTACGAAGTAATACACCATTCCACTTTTTTACAGCAATTGATCAATGATGGAAAAGTATCATTAAAGGGAGGCGGTGAGTTCAAGGGCAAAAAAATTACTTACCACGACTCCTGTTATTTAGGACGTGCCAATAACATTTATGAAGCGCCGAGGGAAGTGCTGGAAGCCTTAGATGCCGAGCTTGTTGAAATGAAACGTTGTAAAACCAAGGGGTTTTGCTGTGGTGCTGGTGGTGCCCAGATGTTCAAAGACGCTGAGCAAGGCAAGAAAGAGGTGAACATAGAACGGACAGAAGAGGCCCTTCAAACAGGAGCAGATACCATTGCCGTAGCTTGCCCTTTCTGTATGACCATGATGAGTGATGGGGTCAAAAACAAGGAAAAGGAAGCTTCGGTAAAAGTTAAAGACCTGGCAGAGTTAATTGCGGAAGCTGAAAATCTTTAGGAACATGCCCCCGGCTGGGTTTTTCAAACCATGAGCAATACGGATCAAAAGGTGTAGTTGGGCAGGGTCACTTTAAATTCCGTACCTTCTTCAATGATGGATCTTACGGAAATGTATCCTTTCATGCCCTCCACGGTTTCTTTTACAATATAGAGCCCCAACCCGGAGCCGTTTTCGGACTCGTTGGCCCTGTAAAACATGTTATAGATCTTATCCAAATGATCTGTGGGTATGCCCTGTCCATTATCTGAGACTTTTAGTACCAATTGGTTCCGGGTAGCATGGAAACTCACTTTTACAAAAGGCTCCTCTACCTTAGCCCTGCGATAGCGGATAGAGTTAGACATGAAATTACGGAGCAAGACGATCATCCGTCTTTTATCCGTGACCACCTTGGCCTGTATATCCAATTCTTTCACTAGCTTAACCCGCTCAGCTCCTTTTTGATAACGCAACTCTTCGTAGACCTGCTCGATCAAGCTCTCGATGTCTATTTCTATTGGCTCAATGGCCATTCGAATATTCTTTGAATGATCCACGATTTCAAGTAAGAACTGGTCTAGTCTCCTGACACTGTTTTCGATTCTATGCATGCATTCCTCTCTTTCTAAAGGTGCCACCTGGTACAGGTTAATTAGTCCCTGTATAGAAGCTAAGGGGGCGCGTATATCATGAGAGAGGCTGTAGACAAAATTATCCAGCTCACTATTGATCTTTTTTAAGCTTTCGGTCTGTGTCGCCACAGCTTTGCGGAGTTTGAAATTAAACAAAAGCAAGGCGCCTGAGCCAAGTACCGCTACCCCTACTCCCGTAAGGATAAACCAGGACCAACGCTCCAGCCAGTGGGTGTCATCTCTTTCGTAGATCAAACCTTCAATTTCAAAGTCATCGGGCAACAATCCAAGCCCCATCAGCACGTTCGACATCATCCTCCACCGGTCAGGATTCATACTGCCGATCTCAAAAAAACCAGGCATGATCAGGTTTTTCTGTACCCGGTGCTGGAATAACAGGTCGTCTTTACGTAGTGCCGGGTTGTATTTATCCATGATCAGCTCCACCACTTCTTCGGGATGTGCCATGGCATATTTCCACCCTTGCATCGAGGCCTTCAATATTTCATCTACCCGCTTAGGATGGTTTTCTACTTCCTCCCGCGTAGTGATAAGACACTCCCCGTAGAAACCAATAGCATAATCTTCCGGCCGGAAGATCTTGTAAGGAATACCCATTTTTTCTAGCCTGCGAGGTTGATCAGCAATATGTGCTCCTATAGCATCAAACTCGCCACTTAGCAAACTTTCGAGGTCCGTGAAACCTTTTACAAAATTAACTTTGTCAATCATGCCGGCACTTTTTAACATCGCCCTTACCTCGGTGAGCCCCATCACCCTCTTGCCGGCCAAGTCCGTAAGAGATTCAATACTACGATCAACCGTTAACAATATGACCGGGGACCTTTGGTAAACGGTGCCCAAAACGGATAATTTTGAGTTGGCCGGGTCGCTCAAGATCAAGCCTCCCAGCTCGCTACCATATTGGGCACCACCCCCGGCTAGCGTACTCCTGACATTATTTTTACCGTCAAACTCCCGGATGTTGACATGTATGCCGGCTTCATGGTAATAACCTTTCTCTACCGCTATGTAGTACCCGGCAAACTGGAACTGGTGTTTCCACCTTAAATAAAGTGTGACACTATCTTTAGGAGCTGACTGCCCCAAAGTTTTTGATGGACTAAGAAAGTTTATTATTGGAATTAAAACAGCGATTACCAGGAGTTCTTTGGCCAACACGGTATCCTCTTTAAACTATTCATACTGAAATACAATCGCAATTAAAGGGGAATATTTGTTTAACCCAAATCAAGCACTGGCCCAGGTACAATTCAATGGAGGATAAAATGGCAGCCTTTGAAAGTTAATGCCGTGTTTTCTTTTTATTCCTCTTCTCACTATTTCCATCATATTCGATTACAATATTTTGATAATCAATGTCTTAAATTCAAGGTCTAAGATTTTCCCCTTACCTCCTTACTCTTAAACTAGTTCGCGCTGCAACTGTGAACCCATTGAGCAATGTGGGCACTGACGCCCGCATTTGTAATGCGGGTATCTAACACACCCCTGGATTAGATTGGAAAAGTGGCCTATGTTATCCTAACTTCAAGCATTTTTTCAAAATATCCCGAATCTACCCGGGACAATTCACTAGGTTTATCTTTAACCTTTTTGCTTTTTTAATGTATTATTAGAGATGTATATAACCAGTTAAAAATGAACTTTAAAGACAAGGTCTTACATAAGGAAAGCGGGTTGATATTTTACAGTTTTGCCCCGCCGAAAATCTCTACGGAGGAGGCAAAACTGGATGTAATTGCCAATAGGCAAATTGAGCAACTGTCAGCCTTGGAAATTGACGCGCTGATCTTATATGATATCCAAGATGAAAGCCTGCGAACCAATGAAGAACGGACTTTTCCGTACATACCTACCGTTCCACCCAGTGATTATGCTAAAAATTATTTGACAGGATTAAAATTGCCTAAGATAATTTATAAAAGCATCGCGAATCACACGAAAGAAATGTTCCATAACTGGCTAGTAGCAAACCGTGATCTAGAGAATGTAGTCTTCGTGGGTGCCTCATCCCCTCAACAGGTCGAAGACACGAACTTTTCCCTGACAGACGCCTATAATTTACGACAACAAAGCTTTAATCACCTGCTACTCGGGGGAGTTACCATACCGGAACGACACAGAGAAACTGGCGATGAGCACAAAAGACTCTTCACTAAAAAAGAAAGGGGTTGCAGTTTTTTTGTTTCCCAATGTGTTTACAGCATTACCGAGGCAAAAAACCTTCTTTCAGACTATTTCTATTTTTCTTCTGAAAAGGAGAGCCAAATGGCACCTATAATTTTTACGCTTAGCCCTTGCGGTTCGTTTAAAACGCTAAAATTCATGCAATGGCTAGGTATAGACGTACCTAATTGGTTATACAATGACTTGAAACATTCTAAAGATATTTTGGAAGCCTCCATCCGTACGTCCGTTAACATTGCCGAGGAGCTGCTCGATTTTTCTATTCAAAAAGGGATCCCTATTGGGTTTAATATTGAAAGTGTATCGATCCGGAAAGAGGAGATTGAGGCATCGATCAAAATATTAAACGAGGTACTGGTTAGGGTGATTCCCACCCGAAGAGCTATGGAGGTCCAACCAAAAACTACGGAAATGGGCTAGGCCCGCAAGTCATTTCACCGGGATAAAGAATAACTGTACCTAGGCTGTCTAGCGGTTGCTGCCATTAGATAACTACTTGAAAATACAAGGCAAAACCGATATTTTTAGCAAAGGCCCTAGTGTACATGCTATACTACCACGTTGTGGATATTTAAATGCTACTTTGAAAAGCCTAATAACTCATGGTGGACAAATCTCCTATCCCTTTTTACGATTTTTCACAAGCCTCCCGGCAGCACAGGAAGCAAGAAACAGGGAGTATCCTTTTCGAACAGCAAGGCATTGCAATTTTCCCTAACCAGGGGCTGAGAGAAAGCTTCGATCCTAACCGTATGGATTTTTATGTGTTGGCCCTTAATCGATATGGCAGTGCAGATAAAGATATTGGATTGGTTCACTACGAGATCAAACCAAAGACTATCCATTTCCTGGCCCCAGGTACGCTACATACTTTATCAAACCTTTCTGATGACATTGACGGGTATTATATATGCTTTCAAAAAGCATTTTATGACCAATACTACGCGGACAAAACATGGTTGAAAGCGTTGGGTTTTTACTCGAGTGAAGGCACCCCATTGTTCCAATTGGATGGGGAGACATTCGACCGGGTAGAAAAGTGTGTGCAGCGGATCGCCTTAGAGCAAAAGCAGCAATCGGAAGATGCTTATCCTGTTATTTGGTCTTGCTTGCACCAAGTCCACCTGGAGGCCCACCGGTATTATTGTATGCAGTTTCTTCCAAAAGAGAAAAGGCGCAGTAACGCACATCGCGATTCGCTCGCTGATACCTTTAAAAAGATGGTGGATAAACAATTCATCCAGAAAAGGCAAGTGGCAGAATATGCGCAGGATATGAGCCTTTCCCCACAGTACCTTTCTGAACTTATCCATCAAAGCACCGGGGCCAGCCCGCTCTACTGGATCCATAAAAGGATATTTTTAGAAACCAAGTACTACCTGCGCCATACCTCGCTCAGTTTAAAGGAAATAGCCATGGAGTTGGATTTTAGTTCCTCGGCGCACTTTACCAAGTTTTTTAAAAAAATGTCTAAGGGTATCACACCGAGCCAATTCAGGGGCAACCTGAAGAATTGACAATTTACTCCGAAACCTGGATAAGCGTTTTCGGGGTCCCGCCTTTTTACTTTGTACCTAACAAAAACGAGTAAAAAGATGAAACATCAAAACATTCTTATCACTGGGGCTACCGACGGACTCGGCAAAGCCCTTGCGTTGGATCTAGCGGACAAAGGCTACCATCTTCTGCTGCACGGCAGGGACCAAAGCCGGCTGGAAGAAGTGGCCGATCAAGTTCTAACCGCGAATTCGGCAGCAAAAGTTAGTACCTATTTAGCGGACTTTTCTTCTTTGGAAAGCGTGCGCCAAATGGCACAAAATATTTTAGCCCAAGAAAGAAACTTACACGTACTGATCAATAATGCCGGGGTCGGGGCTGGGCAAAGTCATGAAGGTCGCCGGCTGAGTCAAGATGGCTACGAACTTCGCTTACAAGTCAATTATCTTGGGGCATTTTTACTTACCCATTCTTTACTCCCGCTTTTGAAGGCATCAACTCATGGACAAGAAGGACAGGGAGGTCCCAGGATCGTCAATGTCGCGTCCGTAGGCCAGCGTAGGATCGATTTTGATAATTTGATGCTAGATCAAGGGTATTCAGGGATCAATGCCTACAGTCAAAGTAAGTTAGCCTTGATCATGTTCAGTTTTGACTTGTCCGAGCAACTGGAGCCCTACGGCATACCTGTGAATGCACTTCACCCTGCCACCTTAATGCCCACCAAAATGACCCTTGAAGCCTTTGGGTATGGTATGGCTTCTATTGATGAGGGTGTTATGGCTACTAAGCGTTTGGCTGTAGGAAAAGAAGGGGGCAACGTCACAGGGAAGTATTTTGAGGGCCAGCGCCTGGCTAAAGCTAACGCTCAAGCGTACGATACGACCGCAAGGCAAAAGCTCAAGACGATCAGTATGAAGCTCGTGGGGTTACAACCCGTCCCATCTACCTTTTAAAAGCCCAGCGATGATTGTTAGAAGAAATCTCGACCCCAGGCTGACTTTTCTTTACGCGTGGAAAAGCCTGGTCTACTACATGATACTTGCGCTGGGTGTATTTTTCATACACACCTATTCGGAATCACTCCGGGTTTCGCTACCAGTATACACCATCACCATTTTAAGCACTGCCATAGCCATTTTCTTGGGTTTCAATAATAACCAGGCCTATGACCGATGGTGGGAGGCGCGTAAGATATGGGGATTGCTGGTCAATTACTCCCGGGCATGGGCTAGGCAGGTCACCACACTCTTTGTGCCTGCGGCGTCGCGGGAAAATGGAGAATGGAAAGCGCTACAACGTAAAATGGTGATGCGACACGCGGCTTTTGTACATGCCCTCAGGGTTTTTTTGAGGAAGAAACATGCCTATAACCGTGATAGAACGGAATATATCGTAGGAAGGAATGAATACACTGATCTTGCACATCTCCTTGACAAGCAGGAATACGACGTCTTTTTAAAAAAGGAAAACCCTCCGAACTATTTACTTCAACAGCAGGGTGAAGATCTCAAATATGCAAGAGATCATGGGTGGATCAATGACTTCCATTTCATACAGCTCGATAAAACCTTAGTAGAATTCAACAACATCCAAGGACGTAGCGAACGTATTAAAAATACACCTATGCCAAGGCCTTACAGTTTTTTTGCCAGGGTGTTTGTCTTTATCCATGCCACATTGCTCCCTTTTGCACTTGTGGGGGGCCTGGGCTGGGCGATGATCCCCGTATCTTTCTTGGTCTCTTTCGTTTTTCTTTCACTGGATATTCTCGGGGAACGCACTCAAGATCCATTTGAAAACAGGATGGAAGATACCCCGATGACAGCGCTGAGCTTGACGATTGAACGTAACATGAAAGAGCAATTGCGAGAACCTGGCCTACCCGAAAAGCAACCGGTAGAACACGGTGTGCTTTTTTGAATATCATTTTCAACAACACTTACACCTAGGTAAACCCGCATAAAATAAACACCACAATTATGAACATTCAAAAAATATTCGAAAACAATAAACAATGGGTATCTGAACGGCTGAAGGCAGATACAAAATTCTTTGAAAACTTATCCAAAGGACAGCATCCTGACTTTCTTTACATTGGTTGTTCGGATAGCCGTGTGACGGTAGAAGATATGATGGGGATGCAGCCTGGTGAAGTCTTTGTTCACCGAAATATTGCCAACGTAGTCTCAAACTATGACCTCAACACCCTTTCAGTAATCAATTATGCCGTGGAACACTTAAAAGTAAAACACATCATCGTCTGCGGCCACTACGGTTGCGGGGGAGTAAAAGCTGCCATGGACACTACAGATCTAGGGATTTTGAACCCTCACCTACGAAATATTAAAGATGTTTATCGGCTGCATAAGGAAGAGCTGAATTCTATCCAGGACGATGACAAAAAATACAAACGACTGGTAGAGCTCAATGTACAGGAGCAATGCCTTAATGTATTGGAAAAGTCTTTCGTCCAAAAGGCCTACCGGGCAGGGTCATTAGAAGTGCACGGGTGGGTATTTGATATTAAAAGCGGCCACCTGGTCGATTTGCAGATCGACATAGATGACGCTACTCAAGGATTGACCGACATCTACACGATAAACTAAAGGTGTTGACGCTGCCCTGGGATAAACAGTCCCCGGAGTCTCTTCTTAAGTTAAGCCTCGCATGACGTATCCGGTACAGGATGATTATGCTTCAGGTAATGGAAGGTTCTCGATCAGTCAGCAGTAGGCAAAACAGGGGGGTTGCCGATTGCTTATTGCCAACTGCCGACTTTAAGAACGGGATTGGCAAAACAATTAACCTTCCAATTACACTTAACTTCTCGTTGTCCCATTGATCCATTAATAAATAGATCTTTAACTATAATCGATGAAATAGATCAAAGGCTCAATGACGTAAGTATAAAACTCTCCTTTTCAATGCATTAGGGCTATCTTTGGGCGCTCAAAAAATGGCGGGTAAAACCAATCAAAATGCATGCGATGTGCTGGCGAAAATGTAATATCAAAATAAAAATTCACCTCGTAATCTTAGTGTTATCTCCCACGTTGGTTTTGGCTCAAAACGGTCCGATCAATGTGCATTTGAAAACGGGTGACATTCTTTCAACGCAATATGCTTTACTAACAAACAACAGTTTTCTTTCAAGGCCATTTGTTAGAATACACGATAAAAAGGGGGAAAAAATAACTATTGATAGAGTGATTCACGTAGAAGGAACCGATCAAAACGGGCAGTATAAATTCTTTAAACCTATACAATTAATGGGTAGTGAAATATGGGGAGAAAGAACCTTCCATTCCGAAAGAGTGGATATCTATTATACAGATGTGGTGAGTTTTACAGGGGCCAGTTATTACAAGAGTAAATATTTCCAATATTCAAAGGACAGCAGGCCCTTAAAAAAGCTTAATTATTCCAACCTGAAAATCGACCTGGCCGATAATGCCGGGTCCATGCAACATGTGGAAAGAGGAAACAAGCTTAGAATAACCCAACTTTTACTTTACGGTTTGGGTGCGGGCTTGGTTGTGGCAGGAGCCGCAGATATTTTAAATGATGATGAACTAGATGGCACTGGTGATACGAGCTTCAGCGTTCCCCCGACGTTGATCGTTGGGGCAATAGCTCTTAACATCCCTTGGTTTATAAACCCTGCCAAAGACAAACACTTTGTTAATGCGTTAGAAGAGTATAACTAAAAAAGGCGTTAAATGAACTTTTTTGATTCACTACTATTTTTGGCCCAAGTATTGTTTATCATTCTCTTGGGCTGGATGAGCCTCGAAAATAACACTGAAGCATTTGTACCTTATCCACTATAAGACAAAAGTCTGATTTCCCTTACGACACGATAGAAAAGGATGGTGTTCCAGGACTGGGAAAGATGGAAACAAAGATAAAACTGCGGTAAAATACGCGCAAGAAGCATAGGATATCACCAGGAAAGCTGAACGTAATAATAATGACAAGAAAAGAGTTTTTAAAACTGGCCTCAATTCTAGGAATACAAGTGTCCGCTTTTCCGGCTTACGCCAGTGCCAAAAGCATGGCTATGCTACGTAATTCCCCGGATAAGGTGATCATAATTGGCGCAGGAGCAGCCGGGCTTTCCGCCGGGTATTTATTGAAGCAGCTTGGGGTTGATTTCAAGATATTAGAGGCAAGGCCCGGCTATGGCGGGAGAATGAAAAAGACTGATGATTTTGCCGATTTTCCAATTCCACTAGGAGCAGAATGGCTTACCGTCAGTACCAGTATTTTTGAAGAGATTGTCAACGACAGCACGGTACCCGTTAATGTCGATACCGTAGGATACAATCAAAACGACGAATATGGCATTTGGGTAGACGGTAAGCTGTTGTTATCAGACTTAGGCTCCTTTAACTACCGGAAATTTGTAGCTGCCACTTGGCTGGATTTTTTTGAAGAATACGTGATCCCACCGGTAGCGAAGGATATTATATATGAGGCACCGGTACATTCCATTGATTACATGGGAAAGGGGGTGACAATAAAAACAGCAGATGCCGAATTTACAGCGGACGCTGTCATTGTGACTGTACCGCTTAACATCCTTCAAAATGATGGGATCAACTTCAACCCTCCCTTGCCCAAATACAAACTAAAAGCCATTAGCGACACGGTAGTATGGGACGGAATAAAAGTTTTCTTAGAGTTTTCCGAGCGGTTTTATCCAGCGTACATCGATTTCCAAATAACCCCGGAAACATCAGGACAAGTATCCTACTTTGATGCTTCTTATGGGCAAAAAACCGATAAAAACATACTGGGATTATTTGCCGTAGGTGAACCTGCCAAAAGGTATCTTACTTTGAGCGATAAAGACCTGCAAAGCTATATTTTGACGGAGCTGGATGAGATCTTCCAAGGCCAGGCCACATCAAATTACATCCGCCATATCGCCCAGGACTGGTCAGAAGAACCCTATATCGAGGGAGCTTATCTCAACGATCATGCCGATTGGAGGTCGGTACGTGTATTATCCGAGCCGGTAGAAGATAAGGTATACTTTGCCGGCGATGCTTACACCACTGGGGAAGATTGGGGCAGCGTACACTGCGCAGCACAATCCGCAAAAGAGGCCGTTCAAAAAATTGTAAGTTGAAAATAGTTTACTATCCAAGAAACAGGACATTGATCAGCGACTGCCTGGTTTTAGGATAGCATGCAAATGACCCTCACAAAATTTGTAATAAGTGAATTATGATAGATAGTGTAAGAAAGATGCTTGTATCCGGTGCAATGTTGTTTTTATCAGCACACAGTATCCAAGCTCAAAAAATTGACAAAAACAACCTGTACAATACCTGGTACATAGATAAATACTCCGATGCAGAAGACTATTATAAAGTACCCAAGATAGAAATTGGAGACTACATCCTCTTGCAAGAGGACATGACGGCGGAGTCAAGATCCGAAGGGGAGGTAAGGCAAGGAACGTGGATGCTAAATACCAATGGGAATTATATAGAAATAAAGTATGACAAGGGCTCGTCGGAAAAAATATACATCGTCCACTCCACCTCAAAAACATTGGTATTGATATACGATGTGGATGCATATAGGGAGTATGAAGCGCATTATGTATCCTGTAAATAACCGGTCGATGATGAAGTATAGCCACCTATTTTTTCTCATATTCTTCTTGGTCCATTTTAAGACAATGGCCCAGCAAAACCTCTCGCTTAAAACCGTTCCTTTCGAGGTAAACGACCCCTGGTTTTATGTTGATAAAGTGATTGACAGCAGGAAAGAACAATACCTGGGCAAGCTTAAAGACCCGGAGGGATACGAGGTGAAGCTAAGGTTACATGGAGGAGCTTCAAAAGCGGTCCGGGAATTTGCCGACATTTCCCTCCCCAGGCAGGAAACCAGCCAGGGTATAACCATCAAAATCAAAGCCTTGAACATCCAAGATTCAAGGAGAAGAATGAACGAGGGGGTGGTAGCTATTGCCAGGGCACATGTAGAGTTGATCTTTTTAGAGGAAAGCGGCGGAGAAAGCCGAGAGCTTTTTCATATTAAACATAATGAAGACCAAGTTTTCGGTTTAGACGATACGGAGAGCCTATTTAATACCCACGAACGGAGGGTCCGGGCCGCATTGGAATACTGCCTGTTAGCCTTTGTGGATAACCGTCCAAGAGATAAAAATGACATACAACCCATCCATTTTCCAAAAGACGGATCCGTCCCCGGTTTTAGCTCGAGACTGGATAGATGGATCAATTTAGTGACCGTACAGGTAATAAACACCACCTACCACGAGGGCTGGTCCGTCGGTTACACTGGTTTTGTAGACCGTAAAAAAGGGCTGATCCGGCCTTATGAGCTCTCCATAGGTCAAGAAAATGTGAAACCAGGCGAAGCCAGGGATAGGGGATACGAGTCTGCCATCTTGAGGACCATTCGTCCTAGGTTCTATTATTTGTACAAAAGAATAATCCCGGGCCTTTATGCAGCGTTCAGCTTGAGCATGCCCTTGGGATATGAAGAGTTGGAAGATGTTGATGGCGATGACTCCATCAACTTCATAATCGGTGCCGGGGCGAGCCAAGGGATAAGAATAATCCCATGGGAAAAAACCGGGGTCGTAATAGGGGCTGATTTTTTGCAACAATTCCAGACTTCCAGGGTGTATAGAAGGGACATAGGTTTTGAACTTGTATTTGGAATCAATTTCTAAAGGGGTCGTTTGTCTGTCTCAGCAAGGATTTCGAAAGTGGGTTAGTGATCTTACTGAGAGACACCGATCCGGTGTCAACGAAATTGTTAAACCCGGATCTAATGCCGTTAAGTTTGGTATATCCATCGCACCCCTCACCCCTTAAGGGGCATGCGCAGTTGGTTCCCCTTTAAGGGTGAGCGACGGCATGATCCGGGTTAAAGGCCTTACAAATGCCTCGTACTGAATAGGTAAGAATGCAGAGTATGAACGAGCAGGGAAATAATTTAACTACGTCTTCTCACCAACGCACCGACCAAGTTAATAACAAATACGATTTGCCCCAGGATCAAGATCAACAGCACAAAGAGTATGGACGCATTCAGGTCAGCCTGATTTTCGTGGCAAGATAGGGAAAGCTTTATGAATTGGTCAAATTCGCCCACACAAAAGTATCTTGAGAACAGCCGCTCGGTGATCGAAAAACTAAAAACAGTCTCTTGGCTCTGCCGAACGACTGTTTCGCGGAAGTTGATGCTAAACTTAAAAACTCATCAAGTCCTTAAACCGTTGGGTTTGCCGCCGTGATACATCCACTTCATGGCCACCCTTCATAAAGATCTTAATGCTACCGCTGAACCAGGGCTCGATCCGGTCTACCCACCGTAGGTTGATCACTTGCTGCCGGTTGGCCCTGAAAAAAGTTTTTGGGTCCAGGCGGGATTCGAGGTAATTGAGGGTACGAGGGATCATCGGTTTTTGGTCGTCGAAGTAAAGCTTGGTGTAGTTGCCGTCTACCTCGAAGAGCCTAACATTTGCCAGCTGTACGAACCAACACTTTTCGCCATCTTTTACAAATACCTGGTCGTTTTCCGTCATGCGGTCTTCTAAGGCCAGCTCTTTCTTTTCTTTTTTTTCGGTCACCTTACCTAGCGCCCCAGCCAGCCGGTCTTTTTGAATGGGTTTTTGCAGGTAGTCTAGGGCATTGTACTCAAATGCTTTTATGGCGTATTCGTCGTAGGCCGTGGTAAAGATCACCTCCGGTACATATTCCAAATCTTCCAGCAACTCAAAACCATTCTTACCCGGCATTTGTATGTCCAAAAACACGAGGTCAGGTTTTTCATTTTCGATCTTCTCTTTGGCCTCCATGGCGTTGGCCGCCTCGCCCATCACCGTTATATGATCAAATTCTTTTAAAAGGCGTTTGAGTTCGTTCCGTGCCAATCGTGAGTCGTCTACTACTAATGCTTTCATACTAGGGCTAATAATTTATGGGTATGGTAAATTTGGCCAGCACATTCTGGTGATCCAGGTTCTCTATTTTCAGATCAGAAAGTTTGCCAAAAAGGAGCTTCAAACGATCCGACGCATTTTTAAGTCCTATGCCGGTGCCACCGGTATTTGCTTTTAGCTGACCTGTGTTGATCACCTCTACGGCCATGGTGTCATTCTCTAGGTAAGACCTTATCTTGATCTTCCCACCGCCGGGCAAGTCCGCAATCCCGTGTTTGATCGCATTTTCTACCAGTAACTGGATCGCCATAGGCGGGATCTTCATCTCCAAGGTCTCCGGTTTTATTTCTAGCTTGTACTGCAAGCGATCTTCAAATTGGATCGACTCCAGGTTCAAGTAGTTTTGAACAATTTCCAGCTCGTATTCCAAACTTACCTTCTCCTTATTATTAAATTGTACGGAATACCGCAGCAACCCGGACAGGTGAGTGATCATATCCCGGGCGCGTTCGGGGTTTTCTACCACCAGCGAGCGAATGTTATTCAGGCTGTTGAAAATAAAGTGCGGGTTGATCTGGGATTTCAAGGCGATCAATTCAGCGTCTTTTACGGCAGCCTCCAGCTTCCATTTCTCTACCTCGCTACGGCGAAAATTGAAAAAGAGCTGGAATACAAAATAAAGCAGTTGCCAGCCTAAAAGGGTAAAGGACAGGTTTACCGAGGTGAGAATTATTTCGATGAACCAGTTGTACTCCCGGTGCTGCTCTATTTCCAATGGAAACAAAAGCTTTGAAATCGGTATAACGATCAGCGACCATAGCAAACCCATCAGGATAGAAGAGAACCCGACCATCAGCACCAACTTAAATATGCCGTATTTGGCCCAGTTTTTTTTCTTGATCACGTACCCCCTGAAAAGGTGGGTCATGGTGAACCCGACCACCGTAGTCGTGGCATAAGTCCCAATAATCTCCCAATAAAAGCCTATAAAATAAAGAATTACCGCGGTGAACAGGATAAAGAACAACGTCCATCCTCCGCCTTGGAACATCCAATATAATTTGGTCTTATTAATTCTATCGATATCGATCATGGAGTGTTAAGGTGCTCAAGTGCCTAATGTGTTAAAGTGTTAGGGTGTTGAAGTGGGTTAGTGTTATAGTCTTTGGTTTTTCGTGTTATATGTGGTTTTGTGACTGTTAATACTAAGATAAAATTAAGGTATAGGATCAATTTGGGGTCTATCTGCTGAATTGGCGGTAGATGATACGGGTTAAAAGGTAGAATCTTACCCGTGAGTTTTTATAAAAATACGGACTGGTGTATAATATATCTTTTCAAAAACAGTTATTCACAAACACCCCTAAGCTGGTGAAAGAGCGCTCATTGATAAATTTTTATTTTTTTGTGTGAAAATTGTCAAATAGAAGTGTTATTTTGCCACTTTGTTGATTGGAAACTTATTATTGAACGTCACTACTTTAAGGGTGTTCTTATTTTTTTGAGTAAATACTACAGGTATGAACAGAACTGCGAGCTTAATTAAAAGTGCTTTTTTCGTTGTCGGTGGTTCCATGTTACTTGCATCTTGTTTAGGCGGAGGAGGCGGCAAGCCTACCAGCGTGCACCCGGGTGCAGTAAGTACGGCCACAGGTTTGGCTTACAATGACGAAGACAACAACGGGTTTATGGTAAACCCGTACAGTGGTCAGCCGGAAGGACCTAACTTGGTCTTTATAGAAGGCGGACGCGCTGTGGTGGGGTCTTTTGAAGAAGATATTTTGAATAGGAGGGACAACCTGGAGCGAACCGTTTCTGTGGCTTCCTTCTACATGGATGAAACAGAGATTGCCAATATCCACTGGCTGGAGTACTTGCATTATCTTAATGTTTCCGATTCTTCCAGGGAAGTATACATCTCTGCTCTTCCGGATACTACGGTCTGGGAAGCTCGTTTAGCGTATAACGACCCCTACACGGATCACTACCTGCGGTATCCCGGTTTCCGGTATTTCCCTGTAGTAGGTGTGAGCTGGGTACAGGCTAACAATTACGCAGATTGGAGAACACAAGCAGTAAATATGAAACTGTTGGAAGATTCCGGTGAGGAACTGCCTGAAACTACTGGAGGTCGTATTCCATTGGAATCAGGTGTGGTATTGCCTAACTACCGCCTGCCTTCGGAAGCAGAATGGGAATATGCGGCTACTGCCCTTATCGGAACACAATGGTTAGATGAAAACCAAACGCACCAAAGACTTTACCCTTGGGACGGTCATGCCTTAAGAAATCCTTACGGCAAAGAAATGGGATATTTCCTCGCTAACTTCAAAAGAGGCCGTGGTGACTATGCCGGTATCGCAGGTAAGCTGAACGACGGGGCATTGATCACCTCTTACATTTACGAGTTCCCTCCTAATGATTTCGGTTTATACAACATGGCCGGCAACGTGAACGAGTGGGTACTTGATGTATATCGTCCGATGTCGTTCCAAGATTTTGATGACCTGAACCCGATAAGAAGGGACGGTTACCTGGATGAGGTAAAAAACCCCAATACGGGTGAAGAATATTACAACAGTGATTTCGAGAATAACCCGGAAGGCTTTACTTCCATGATCACCGACCAGGCTAGGGTATATAAAGGAGGTTCTTGGAAGGACATCGCTTATTGGCTGTCGCCGGGAACACGAAGATATCTTGACCAGGATTCTTCTACCTCTACCATAGGCTTCCGTTGCGCAATGATCCGCGCAGGGTCAAATTACTAGCTGTAGTTTATTCAAAAAATTTTAAGCCCTGCCACTCTCAAGTGGCAGGGTTTTTTGTTTTGGATAAGACATCCTCGAAAATTCAAGTGGCGTATAGAGGGGAGACATCCATGAACAGCGCGGTCCATTTGAGGCTCGTGGGGTAAGCGGCCTATAGGGGCTGGATAGTGCGTTTTGCAGGGAAAATGGGCTTGGTTGCCGGCGCCTTTTTCTTTGGGTCCGTTTTCTTTCCCGGAGGGATGCCTATGGCATGGGCGTGCAAAAGAAAATGAACACGGACTTAAAACCTCGAAATGCCGCTTAAACTACTCATTGCTAGGTTTGCACTACCCGGAACATCTTAAAAATGTCGCTCAATTTGCTAAACATAGACGTTTATTAGCAAATCTAATTTTCAAGGATGCCCTAATTTCTAAAGACGACGTACTAAGATATCGCCTTTAGAAGTTGGTAAACTGTAAATCCCTTACTTTGCCGCTGCCATAGCCGCCACGGAAACAGAAGCCGCTCCGGCGTGCTGGAGTGATAAGGCACAGGCTTCTATGGTAGATCCCGTGGTGATCACATCATCTACCAGTAAAATATGTTTGTCCCTAACATGAGCCATATCTTTCACATCAAATATACTATCCACATTTTTCCAACGAGCCAGCCGGGACTTCTTCGTCTGGCTTGCCGTGTTCACCGTACGAACCACGGCCCCTGCGTCGAGGGGTACTTCCAGTGCCTTTGATATTCCTGATCCGAAATATTCACTTTGATTATAGCCTCGTTTCTTTAGCTTACTTTTGTGCAAAGGGATGGGTATTACCACGTCAAATTCGTGTTGTAGTCCCTGCCGTAATAGGGCAGCGCCGAGTTTGTGTCCCACAAATTCACCGATCTCGGGCATTTGATCATATTTCATCCGGTGAACAAGCCGCTGGATACGCCCTCGTTTATTGAACAAGTAATACGCCCAAGCATATTGCAGGTGTACCCTACCGAAAAACTTTTTTGCTACAAAATTATTATTATCGGTAAGACCACCCGCTTTGGCCATCTTATAGTCACACTGCAGGCAGATCACTTTTTCTCCCTTGGCCAGCGCACCCTCACACGCCGCGCAGAACCTGGGAAAGAAGAGGGCTAAAAAGTCTGACAGCATAGATAGGAATGGATATCTTTACTTGATAAAGTTAAAAGTTAATGAATAAAGTCGAAGAATTTAATCATTACCGTACCATGATGAATGAAAAGATCATGGAGGCTGATAATAAGGTGATCAAAAGACTATTCAACCTGGATACCAACGCCTATGCCGAAGGAGCATTGGAGACGAAAACCAAAGAGCTCTTGGGTTTAGCTTGCTCCATGGTGCTGAGGTGCGACGATTGTGTTAAATATCACCTAGGCAAGTGCTATGCGTTGGGGTTTAGTAAAGAAGAGATCTACGAAGCTTTTGCTATTGCCAATTTAGTGGGGGGAACCATCGTTATCCCCCATTTAAGAAGAGCTGTAGAATATTGGGAAGAACTGGAGAAGCAAGAAGAATGATCAAAAAAGACTTAGCTTTAGAAAGGTCGTGGCAGTTGCTACTAAATGAATTGGAAGCCGCCATTGGCAAAAAACCCAAAGATCTTAATGCGGTTCTCTTCTTGATCGGTGTGCAAGAGCTTGGAAAGGGCAAAAAAACATTTTCAAAAGAGGAAAAGCAGGACCTTATGCACATTGCAATTTGCAAAGTCTTAAGCTTATCCGGGTTTTATGAGCTAGAGGGATTAGACGAAGAGGGCTGGCCTCACTGGAAACTGGTAAAGAAATTACCCCACTTTGATCTTTTAGAGCAAGAAAAGCTACTAAAAATGCACATTATTGAATACTTTGAGAAAGAGCTCGATATGCACTTAAAAAATGAACAAGAAGAACGCTAACTGCAGTGTAGTACACGATGTCACAAGAAATTACTGGATTGTTACGTTACAGTGTTTACCAAGTCTTTTAATGTTTAGTCTTCTTGGCCTTCCACTGTTATTTTTACCGTAAAGATGTGCTCACTTCAAAATAACATGTACACCAAACTATGATCGAGCCGTATGCGTATACTTAATACTTTGGACAAGCAATAAAGGTGATATGAGTGATCAAGAAAAAATAATCTACAGCAGGCTTAAAAAGTACAAAAGGAAGTATTTCGTGAATTTAGCGATCCGCGGGTCGTTGATCTCACTGACCTTCATCCTGAGTATGTTCTTGGTCATCAACACCTTGGAGTACTCTATGAGATTCGATACGTTGGTCCGTGGGGTACTGCTGCTGGTATTGATCCTCACCACGCTGTATTTCTTAACGCGTTATGTAATCACCCCGCTTTACAAGCTGCTTAAAAGTGATGATAGCATGAAGGACGAAATAGCAGCTAAAAATGTTGGGAGCTTTTTCCCACAAGTAGGAGATAAGTTACTGAATATCATACAGTTAAAGCAAATTAAGTACCACGATCCTTCCCTCGTTGAAGCGGGCATTGCCCAAAAAAGCAAGGCATTGGAAGGCGTTGTGTTTGAAGAAGCGGTACCATTAAAAAATAACAGGCGCTATATGCAGTACCTGGCTGCGCCTTTCTTAGTGCTGCTCGTTTTGTTTATCGTGAGCCCGGGCTTTATTACCTCCAGCACCACACGGATCATTAAATTCAACGAAGATTTTAAACCCGTAGCACCCTTTAATTTTCAGCTGCTCAACGATGAGCTGCAGGCCTTCAAAAATGAAGATTTTACTGTCCGCTTACAATTAGTGGGGGAGGCCCTGCCTTTGAATGCCTACCTGGTAAGCAAGGATCGGAAGTTTAAAATGGCTGCCGCTGGCGACGGGTTGTATGAATACGTTTTCAGGAAGATACAAGATCCAAAGACCCTACGCTTTGAAGCGGCCGGCTTTGAGTCAGTTTCCTATCGTGTTAATGTAGTAAGCCGCCCGGCTCTTAAAACATTCAATGTATATTTAGATTATCCTAAGTATTTAGAACGGAAAAACGAAAGGTTGAGTAACGTTGGCAACTTACAGATCCCGGAAGGAACAAACGTTCGCTGGGAGCTCAGCGCCACCACTACCGACGAAGTAAGTCTACGCTTCGCTACAGAGGATACAAGCGTTATACCTCGGCGCCTAGAGGACGATGTTTTCGTATTAGAGAAAACGATAAAAAATTCAGATCAATACACCATCCAGCTTCAAAACGAATTCGGTGAAAACAAACAACCGATTGTTTACAACATAGAAGTTGTTCCTGATAAATACCCTGAAATTTCCGTTAACTCTTTCCAGGATACTACACTGTTCAGTTTCGTAGCTTTAGGTGGTGACATTTCAGATGATTACGGGCTTACACAGCTCAAGCTTTTTTACCAGTTTGAATCTTCAGCAAAGAGTTTCGAATCCCTTGACATACCCATAAACCGTTCGCAAAATGCCCAGCGGTATTATTACCAGTGGCAGTTTGATTCTCTATATGTCAAAGATGGGAATCAAATAAGATACTATATGCAGGTATGGGACAATGACGCGGTAAATGGAAGAAAATCAACTAAAACTGGCATTTATTCCTTCAAAGTTCCCTCAAAAAAAGAGCTTCGTGAGCAGGTAACCAGCGAGACCCAACGCACGCAAAAAGATATAGATAAAACCTTACAAGAGGCCAAGGAATTAAAAGAAGAGATCGAAGAAGCGGAAAATCGCTTAAAAGGCAAGAAAGAAATGAACTGGCAGGATGAGAACCTAATAAAAGATATTTTACAAAGAAGAGAGGAGTTGAACAAGGCGATCGAAGAGCTTAAGGAACAAAATAAAAATACAGATCAGAAAAGAGAGCGTTTCACCCCGCAAAATGAAAGGATCAAAGAAAAGGTACAAAAGCTTCAAGAGCTAATGAATGATCTTTTAGATGATGAAACAAAAAAGCTCTACGAAGAACTACAAAAGCTATTGGACGAGCAGCAGAATATCGAGGACATCCAAGACATACTCGATCGGCTGGACAAAAAAGAAAACAACTTAGAAAAAGAGCTTGAACGTACCTTAGAGCTTTTTAAACGAATGCAGTTTGAGTATGAGCTGAACGAATCTATCAATGACCTCAACGAGCAGATCGAGCAACAGGAGGAATTACAAGAAAAGACAGAACAAAAGGATACCGATGCACAGGAGCTAGCAGAGGAGCAGGAAGAATTACAGGAAGAATTCAACGAATTCCAGGAAAAGATGGAGGAACTTGAAGAAATGAACCAAGAACTACAACAACCCGAATCTTTGCCCAACATGGATGAAGAACAACAAGAGGTAGAAGACCAACAGCAGCAAAGCAAAGAATCACTGGAACAAAATAAAAAGAAGAAATCGTCCCAATCCCAGCAAAAGGCCAAGGAACAGATGCAGAAAATGGCCCAGCAAATGCAGCAAATGCAAAGCAATTCGGAAATCTCTATGACACAGGAAAACCTGGATGATTTAAGGGACATTGTGAATAACCTGCTAAAGCTGTCGTTTGACCAGGAAGAGTTGATGAACGAATTTGGCCAAGTAAAACAAAGCGACCCGCGTTTTGTAGAACTGTCTCAAAAACAGCTGAAGCTCAAGGACGACGCCCAGATCGTAGAAGATAGCCTGCTGTCATTGGCCAACCGCGTATTTGTTTTGGCTTCATTCGTTACACGCGAAGTAGGTGAGATGAATGATCACATGGATAAAAGTGTAGAAGCTATCAAAGAACGTAAAAAACCACTGGCCGTTTCCGAGCAGCAATTTACCATGACGGCTATGAATAATTTAGCCTTACTACTAGATGATGTTTTAAAGCAAATGCAGGAAAGCCTTGCCGATGCCATGGGTAAACCGCAAAAGGGGAAAGGAAAACCCAAAACGCCGTCTATGGCAGAACTCCAGCAACAACTCAACCAGCAGATACAAGACTTAAAAGACAGTGGTAAATCGGGCAGGCAGTTATCAGAAGAGTTGGCTAAATTAGCGGCTGAACAAGAAAGGATACGACAGGCCCTGCAAGAAATGCAAGAGAAATACGGGGAAGGTGATAATGGACAAAAACCCGGGGAAGGTTTAGTAGAGAAAATGGAGGAAACCGAGGTGGATCTCGTCAATAAGCAGATCACCCAAGAAACCATCATGCGGCAAAAAGAAATACTGACACGGCTTTTAGAGGCGGAGGATGCCTTGAGAGAAAGAGAGAAAGACGAAGAGCGGAAAGGGGAGACGGCTAAAGACTATGAAAAACAAGTCCCTAAAGCCTTTGAAGAATATTTCAAACTGAAAGAACAAGAAATAGAATTACTAAAGACCATACCTCCTAAACTCTATCCCTACTATCGAAAAGAAGTAAACGAATATTTCAAAAGAATAGGAAACGACGCCACTAATTAATCAGAATGAATAGTATAAAGATACAAATACCGTCACTTGCTGAGAATATCAGGATGATCGAAAGCTTTATTGACAACGCCAAAGAAAAGTTCAAGCTTAATGATGACATTTATGGTAATATTATGATAGCGGTGACGGAGGCCGTGAATAACGCTATCCATCATGGAAATCGGAACGATAAATCAAAAAATGTAGCACTTGCCCTCACATTAGAAGACAGCCAGATCAAATTTACTATTTCTGACGAGGGCAGCGGCTTTGACTATCAAAACCTGCCAGATCCCACGGCCCCGGAAAACTTAAAAAAGCCCGGTGGACGGGGCATATTCTTAATGAAGCACCTTTGCGACGAGGTAGCCTTTAAGCAGGATGGAAAAGTAGTAGAGCTCAATTTTTACATCAATTAATGTCCCAAGTCCATTTTCACCGGGAGGATGTAGATTTCCGGCTTCCCGGTGAGCAGCATACTGCGGACTGGATATTGACCATAGCGGGCTCTGAAGGCTACTCCATAGAGAGCCTGAATTTCATTTTTTGTTCAGATAAGTATCTCCACCAAGTAAATGTAACTTACTTAGACCACGATACATTTACAGACATTATCACCTTTGACCAATCAGATAGCCATAACCTTTTAGAAGGTGACATTTTCATAAGCATAGAGCGAGTAAAAGAAAATGCCCATCAACTTGATGTGGAACTCGACGAGGAACTACATAGGGTGATCATTCACGGGGTATTACATCTTATGGGATATAGCGACAAAAGTGACGAAGAAAAAGATCGTATGCGTAAAAAAGAAGAGGCTTGCCTATCTTTGCGGACTTCCAGGAACAATCTATAATTAAGGGGTGTTAGAAGTGTTCCACGTGGAACATATTGATGAGAGATGGATGAACTGAAAATTTCAGATGGCTGAAAAGAAATGACACTCATTCCTATCACAAACTCATACTTCAAGTGTTCCACGTGGAACAGTAGCAAATAAGAATACAAGAGATGTTTACAACATATGATGTAATAGTAGTAGGGGCGGGGCATGCCGGATGCGAGGCAGCCCACGCAGCAGCGCAAATGGGATCCAAGGTACTGCTGGTCACCATGAATATGAATACTATCGCACAAATGTCATGTAATCCTGCCATGGGTGGGGTAGCAAAAGGTCAAATTGTACGGGAGATCGATGCGCTAGGAGGCTTATCCGGTATAATCTCTGATAAGTCTATGATCCAATTTCGCATGCTCAATAAATCCAAAGGACCTGCCATGTGGAGCCCCAGGACCCAAAACGACCGTATGCGTTTTGCTGAAGAATGGCGCCTTGCTTTAGAAAAGACTCCTAACATCGACTTTTGGCAGGAAATGGTCACCGGTATAAAGGTAGCCAACGGCAAGGTGAAAGGAATTATCACCGGTATGGGCTTGGAGATCCAAGCAAAAGCCGTCGTGCTTACCAATGGTACTTTTCTCAATGGTCTCATTCATATTGGTGAAAAGCAGTTCGGTGGTGGTCGTACCGGGGAAAAAGCCGCTACCGGCATCACTGAACAACTTATCCAGCACGGCTTTGAAGCCGGTAGGATGAAGACCGGCACACCTCCCAGGGTAGATGGACGTTCTTTAGATTACCAAAAAATGGAAGAACAACAAGGCGACAACAAACCGGCAAAGTTTTCTTTCATGGACACTACATCGCTACAAGAACAGCGTAGTTGTTACATTACCTACACCAACCCTACCGTACACGAAATATTAGAAACGGGGTTTGATCGCTCACCGATGTTCAATGGACGCATCCAAGGTTTGGGACCGCGCTATTGTCCTTCTATCGAAGATAAGATCAACCGGTTTGCAGAAAGGGATCGCCACCAAATATTCGTTGAACCCGAAGGATGGAATACTATTGAGATCTATGTGAATGGCTTTTCTACTTCATTACCCGAGGATGTACAGCACGAAGCACTCACAAGAATACCTGGCTTTGAAAAGGCAAAAATGTTCAGGCCCGGGTATGCTATAGAATATGATTTCTTTCCTCCTACACAGCTCCAGCTTACCCTTGAAACTAAGAACATAGATAACCTCTATTTTGCCGGACAGATCAATGGTACCACCGGGTATGAAGAAGCCGCATGTCAAGGGTTGATCGCAGGTATTAATGCCCATCGAAAGATCAATCATCTCGAAGACTTTGTGCTAAAACGTTCCGAGGCGTACATTGGTGTGCTTATCGATGACCTCATTAACAAAGGAACTGATGAGCCTTATCGAATGTTCACCTCTCGCGCGGAATTCAGGATACTCTTACGACAAGACAATGCGGATCTTCGACTCACCGAAAAAGGCCACTCCATTGGCCTAGCCACTGACCAGCGGTTAGAGCGCATGCTAGATCGAAAAAACGACATTGCTCGTCTTTTCAATGATCTTAAACACAAACGTGCGGTCCCACTAGAAATTAACGAAGCACTCGAAAGCTTAAATACAGCCACCCTTAAACAGCAAGGTCCTATCATCAACCTCGTGAAGCGACCAGAATTGAGCTTGCACGATTTGAAAAAAATCCATCCTAGCCTGCAAGACTATTTATCCGTTTACCCAGATGACATTTTGGACCAGGTAGAGATACAGGTTAAATATGAAAACTATATAGACAAAGAGAAGCAACTCGCCATGAAAATGGAACAACTAGAAAATAAGAAGATCAGGTCTAACTTTGATTACAACTCGGTAACTGCCTTATCTGCCGAAGCCAGGCAAAAACTTAATTCTATACAACCACAAACCATAGGCCAGGCCTCAAGAATCAGCGGAGTATCACCTGCTGATATCTCCATTCTTATGGTCTATCTTGCCAAATAATATGTACGAAAAAGTAGAGGTCTGCCCTGTATGCGGTAGTCATAGTTTTGTCAATTACCTTACTTGTAAAGACCATAGTATCTCGCAAGAGGATTTTATCATCACCCAGTGTACCCACTGCTCTTTTTTATTTACCAATCCCAGGCCCACTACCGCACGTCTACCTAGGTACTACCAGTCACAAGACTACATATCGCACAAAGATAAAGCTACCAATCCTATTAATCTTGCCTATAAACTGGCGCGGCATTTTACGTTGCGTTCAAAGATCAAACTTGTACACAAGTACCAGCACAAAGGTCATATCATAGACATTGGCTGTGGCACAGGACACTTTCTACAGCAGGCCCAAAGCGCAGGGTGGAAAACCACCGGCGTCGAACCGGATGCAGGAGCAAGAGCGATCGCATCGGAACTTCTGCGCGATACAATTTACCAATCGCTCGACGACCTCGGTGATCATACCTTCAATATGATCACTCTTTGGCACGTCTTAGAACATGTGCCGGACCTCAATCGTTACATTTCAACCCTCAAAAAACTGTTAACCGATTCAGGTACAATTTTTGTGGCAGTTCCCAATCATAAAAGCTATGACGCTACACACTATAAAGAACACTGGGCTGCCTATGATGTACCAAGACATTTATATCACTTTGACCAGCACACCATTGCCAAGCTGTTCGAAAAACATCAACTCAAAATCATTGATACGATACCCATGAAGCTTGATTCATTTTATGTATCATTGCTCAGCGAAAAATATTTGCGCACCGGTATTAAAGGATATGCTAATTCGATCTTAACTGGTTTAAAATCAAATAGTTACGCAAAAAAACATCAACTGGAATATTCAAGCCTAATCTACGTTATCCAAAGGAAGTAACTGATGCTCAACGTCTTCAAGTTTTCATGTCTTGTTCTGCTTTCCTTATTATTCTGTAAATGTGCTAACCAAACCCAGCCCACCGGTGGACCCCAGGATGAAGAGCCTCCCGAACTAGAATCTTCAAAGCCTGCCCAAGGTGAGCTTAATGTCGAGACCCGGCAAGTCGAATTAACCTTTAACGAAGCCATCAAACTAAATAGTTTTAAAGAGCAACTTATTATCACACCCCGGATAGATGCCGAGTATACGCCGAGATATCGGAAAAACAAGGTCATCATAGATTTTGAAGATCCACTATCTGATAGTACCACGTATACTTTCAACTTCCGTGAAGCTATCCAAGACATCACCGAAGGCAATGCACCCGATAACCTCAAACTTGCATTTTCCACGGGGCACTACCTTGATTCCATGTCCATTGACGGTAAAATCCACTACATTCTTACCAACGACCCCGGCACGGATATCACCGTTGCCCTTTATACTTTTGATGACACCCTCGATATCTTTACTGGCCCACCGCTATATTTTACTCGCACCGATGAAGAAGGCTACTACTCCTTTGAAAATATCAAAGTGAATCAATACAAGATATATGCCTTTGCCGATGGTAATAAAAACCTGACTAACCAATCGCAATCCGAAAGCTATGGTTTTTCTTCTCAATTATTGCAATTGGATACTTCAGTAACCGAACTAAATATACCCGTTCAACATCTTGATGTAAGAGAACTTGAAATGCAGAGTGACCGGCAGTCTGGCACAGTATATATCCTAAAATTCAACAAACACGTTACTTCCTATTCACTGGAGGCTGAAGATCATCCAGAGCTCCGTATTAGCAGCAATTTTTCTGACGACACTCATCAAATCATTAATATCTACAACAACATCCCCATTGCCGACAGTTTAACCGTATTTGTAAGGGCCTATGATAGTTTACAAACCGAAGTCATTGACACAGCCTATGTCAAATTCGAAGAGACCAGGAGAAAACCCGCAGAATTTAAGACACCCCTTAGTTTGGAGAAAATCATCACCGATCGCCGGTTAGTCAACGGCGTCATTAATTTTTCAAAGCCCGTCCAGCGTATCAACTTTGACAGTACCTACATCTATATTGATTCCCTTCACATTTACCCGCTTGACAGCACACACTTTACTTGGAATTTTTACAAGGACAAATTGGAGATCTCTTACCTATTAGACAAAAGCCTGTTTCAAGAAAAGCAAGAAGAAGAAATACCTCAAGAACCTGCCTCTCAATCACTACCTTCTACGCCCGACTCCCTAGGAGCTACATCACCTGCTTTGGATTCCTTAAATTCTGAAGAGTCCCCCCCCAAACCGGAACAGCCTCCCCATATCTATTTAGCAGCTGCCAGCTTCATTAGCGCCGAACAAGACTCCTCTCAACTTGTCAAGCAAGAGTTGTCCTTCAGTAAGCCCGAGCAGTTCGGAACCATAATTGTAGAAATTCAAACTGATGAGCCAAACTACTTCATACAACTCCTAGATTCAAAAAATCAAGTAGTACAGGAAACATACAACTTAGCAAACTTTGAGTTCAAGTACATTGAACCTGGCGCATACCGGATGCGCATTCTCATCGACAGTAACCAGAACGGCCAGTGGGATGCAGGAAACATACTGACCAACACAGAACCGGAACCCATACTTTTTTACTACAGCTCCACCGATGAGCAAGAGATCACCATTCGCGCAAACTTTGAAATTGTACCCGATCCTATCACTTTTTAGTGTTAATAACCCGTAGATTCCCTGTGGAAAATTTACAACTAAGTGTGAACTTCTGACGTTAGTAGATGGGAAGTATGGTGTAATGTTGGGGAACGTGAACAAGCTTTATAATTATTCATATTCTTTCCACAGCCTTTCCTTTTTAGACAGTTATCCACAGCGTGGATATGTTGTGTGGATAATAAATTAAGTTATTGGTTATCAATTACTTATAGAATTAAAACCTGTGGAAAAAATATCAAACATTCACCTTCTATTAACAAATCATATGGCCAAATTATTTTTTTATTAGTTTTCCACGTATCCACATACTAATAATCAATAATAATTTTAATATTATATTATTTATTAATACATAAGATGTTAACATGGGGATAAGTCAAAAAACAAGAATCATATTCGCTTTCTTGTTCAGCCTATTGGTGGTCACAGCGTGGGCGCAAAAAAATTCAGATATCCAATTGGCTAACGAATACTATACACAAGGGGATTATGATAAAGCACTTATGCTGTACGATAATCTTTCGAAAAATTATGAGAATATACCCCTTATCCACAATAACTATTTTTTCCTCCTGCTCGAACAAGGCCAATATGAAAATGCAGAGAAGTATATTAAACGGTTGGCGAAGAAATTCCCTAACAATCTTTATTACCGCCTCGATCAAGGCCTTGTACTAAAAGAACGCGGCGATGAGGCCAAAGCCGATCAGTATTTCAAAAACATCATACAGGAGATCCGCAAAGATGTTTATCGGACCAGGATCACGGCAGATTACTTTGTTAATAAACAGCTGCCTAACTATGCTGTAGAAATGTTTAGCGCCGGCAGGAAAGCGTTGAATAATCCCTATTCTTATTCACTCGAAATGGCTAACATTTATCGTATACTGAATGAGAAGGACCAGATGGTGGAAGAGTACCTGAATTATGTGAGCCAGAATCCTTCGAACCTCAATTATGTAAAAAATACGTTACAAAATTTGTTGGCAAAACCGGGAGAACTCGAAAGTTTGGAAAACTTATTATATGATAAGATACAGGAAGATCCTAACAGTGAAATTTATGGCGAGCTACTGATATGGGTAAACTTACAACAAAAGAACTTCTATGGTGCCTTTCTACAAGCTCGTGCCATCGACCGCCGGTTAAAATCAGAAGGGTCCCGGAGCATTAGCATTGGTTTGATCGCCTTAGATAACAATGACTATGATAACGCGATCAAAATATTTGCTTATGTGATCCGTGAGTACCCTAGTTCCTATAATTATTTGCTGGCCAAGATGTACCTCATACGGTCCTATGAAAAAAGAGTAAGAAATACATATCCTATCGATAAGCGCGAGATCCGCAACTTGATCAATGATTATAATATATTTATCAATGAATTGGGAGTGACCCGTAACACACTGGAAGCCCTCAGGAATAAAGCGTTGCTCCACGCTTTTTACTTGGATGAGAAAGATTCTGCAAAGATCATTTTGCAGGAGATCATTAACACTCCTCGCGCCAATGCAGATATAAAAGCCAAGAGTAAACTTGACCTCGGGGATATTTACTTGTTAACGGAAGAACCTTGGGAGTCTACGTTGCTCTACTCGCAAGTAGAAAAGTCCCATAAAGAAGAGAGTTTGGGTTACGAGGCCAAGTTGAGAAATGCAAAACTCTCTTATTATAAGGGAGAGTTCCAATTGGCCCAGGAGCACCTCGATATTTTGAAAGAAGCCACCACCCGCGAGATTGCTAACGATGCCATGGCCCTCAGTATTCTTATAAAAGATAACATAGCGTTGGACAGCTCGGAATCAGCCATGCGGGAATACGCCACGATTGACAGGATGCTTTTTCAAAATAAAATTGAAGAAGCCTTACAGGCCATCAACAAAATGAAAGAAACTTACCCCGACCATAGTTTGACGGATGAATTGCTTTGGCTTGAGGCAGACATCCAAAAGAAACTTGGTAAGTTTGATACGGCTGTAGTCCTGCTACAAAAGATCGTAGAAGAATATGACTACGATATCCTCAGCGACGACGCATTTTTTATGGTCGGTGAGATCTACGACAAGCACTTGGACCAGCCGGATAAAGCCATGGAAGTTTATCGTGATTTATTGAAGCTATATCCAGGTAGTGTATACGTAGCAGAAGCGCGAAAGCGATTTCGACAATTGCGCGGCGATTTCCAGCAGCCAGAGCATAACGTGGTGAACTGATCAGCCTTTGGTAGGGGACATGCCGGGATTCGAAAATGAAATTTACGGGCTGACTTCGAGATCCTGCTAATTGACCTTGTAATCCTCTCCTCATTTCCTTACGCAGGAGAAACAAACTAAGGCTGGATTTGACATATCATTTGATCTCCGTATAATATTTAATATATTTCATGTAAGACATGATTTATTACTCATGCCCCAAGGTGCTTGTGAATTGATTTACCGAATTTTATGGAGTTAAAAAGGATATTTGATTGCTTATACTATCAATGGGAAAATCACCCGTTAGATACTTGCCTTGCCCGTAAGTATAAAGGAAAATGGGTGTATTATAACACGAACGAAACCGTAGAGATCGTAAATAACCTCAGCTTTGCCCTGCTAGGAAAAGAGATACAGCCGGGAGATAAGGTAGGTATTGTTTCCTACAATCGGCCCGAGTGGGTTTTTTGCGATTATGCCATCTCACAAATTGGCGGGATTAACGTGCCCATGTATCCTAATTCCACTCCTGATAACTACCAGTTTATTATTGAACATGCCGAGGTAAAACTCATCTTTGCAGGCGATGCTGACATTTATCAAAAGTTAAAAGAAGCGACGGCTTCCATGGCCAATCCACCTTTGCTTTTCACGTTCGAGAGGATATCGAATATCCCGCATTGGCGAGACCTGCTGGTCCAATGTACGCCGGGCGGTCTAGAAGAGATAAAAAGACGCCAGGAAAATATCAAAGGTGAAGATCTCGCTACGATCATTTACACATCCGGCACCACTGGTGAACCTAAAGGTGTAATGCTTTCACATAGTAATATCCTGAGTAGCGCTACTTCGGTGATAAAAGTGATCCCGCCCATAGAACCCGGCATGAAAACATTAAGCTTCCTGCCGCTTAGCCATATTTTCGAGCGAACGGGGTTATATGCTTACATGCATAGTGGTGTATCCATCTACTACGCGGAAAGCATGGACACCATTGCAGAAAATCTGAAAGAAGTGAAACCCCACTTTTTCGCCACTGTGCCACGCCTGTTGGAAAAGGTATATGATAAAATTTTAAAAACGGGCTATGAGCTGAAAGGCATCAAGAAACAACTCTTCTTTTGGGCCTTGCATCTGGGCCAGCGCTACGTACCCCATGAAAAGCAAAGCTGGTGGTATGCCGTTCAACTCAAATGGGCCAACAAATTGATCTTTAGTAAATGGCGTGAAGCCCTTGGAGGCAACATATATTTTATCGTATCAGCCGGCGCGGCTTTACAACCTAGGCTGGCTACCATATTCTGGGCTGCGCAGATCCGTATACTGGAGGCCTACGGATTAACCGAGACCTCCCCCGGCGTTACCTTTTCCAAATACGACGATATACGCATCGGCTCAGTAGGACCCTTACTCGACCAGGTACAACTCCGAATAGCCGACGACGGCGAGGTCTTGGTAAAGGGTCCCAATGTGATGATGGGATATTACAAAAGGCCCGACCTTACAAACAAAGTGATCAATGCCGACGGCTGGTTCCATACCGGTGACATCGGGGAGATGGTCGAAGATGTCTTTTTGAAGATCACGGATCGGAAAAAAGAAATATTTAAAACCTCCGGTGGTAAATACATAGCTCCCCAGCTTTTAGAAAACAAATTAAAAGAATCCTTACTGATCGAGCAGGTGATGGTAGTCGGTGAAGGCCAGAAATTTCCCGCTGCATTGATCGTACCTTCCTTTGAAGCGCTCAGGGACTGGTGCGCATTACATGACATAAAATACACGACTGACCAGGAAATGGTAACAAAACAGGAGATCATTACCAAATTCCGCATGGAAGTAGACCAATTGAACACAGGCTTTGCGCAGTATCAAAAAGTGAAGAAGATACGCCTCCTTGCCAAGCCATGGACCGTAGAAGACGGCGAGCTCACTGCCAAGCTGAGTATGAAAAGAAGGGTGATCTTGGAAAGAAGTAAACCCCTAATTGACGATATCTACCAGTAAGCCCTTGGCCATGATCATCGGTATTGGGGGAGTAAGTCGCTCCGGAAAAACGAGCTTAGCCGGATTACTGAGCCGCCAATTAGAAAATTCAATTTCCCTGTCGTTAGATGATTATACCTTTCCGCACGATAAGCTGCCAAAAGTAAATGGTCTTTACGATTGGGAAGTACCCGGGGCCTATAACTTCGATCTTCTTTTACAGGCCACCGAGAAAATGGGTGAATCGTATACAATCGTGATCGTGGAAGGTATACTGGTATTTCATGATGCGAGGGTGAACGATCTTTTTGACCGGAGGATACTTTTACAGATCGATAGAAATGAATTTCTTGAACGCCGGGCAAAAGAAACGAGGTGGGGCGTGGAACCACGCTGGTACCTGGACCATACTTGGGAGAGTTACCAGCGTTATGGAAGCCAATGCAAGGGAGACCATCTTGTTTTAAGCGGAATGAAACCCTTTCCCATAGCTGGCTTAAACCAGTGGATTGAAACAGGAAAGCGGCAAAGCTTATCTTCTTGAAGAAACCGCCCATGCCCAGGTCAAGCGATGCCTACATCTCCTCTTGCTTTTGCATAATGTTTAAATTGATTTCAACTTAAGAATACAATATCTTCAAAGAAGAGAAAGATCTTAACTGTGACGTTTAAGGATAAAAACGTGATCCAAAGTTATTTTATTGGCTGGTTCTTAGCCAGCGTCATTTGGCAATTGCTTTGGAATACCGACCGTGTTGATGTCAATGCCTACCTAGCCACCTTCCAAGGCAGGTTGACGATCTTTGTTTTGGCGTGGTTGTTCCAAGCCATAGGGTTTGGCGCACTCCATTTGCTTATCGAGCACTACATCAAAGGGAAGGTACGGTTTGTCAAACTGATTGCCTTCACACTTACTTTACAATTCATAACAGGTGTTGCCTTGTTAACATGCTTGTTTTTCCTGTTCAGGTATCTTGGAATTGTAGAGGCCAACGTGTCTTTATCCAAGTTCTACTCCCAAAAAGTTATACACGTTGCTTTCATCTTCGCTTTATTGACCAATTTTAGTATTGTACTTTTCATTTACATAAACCTGATGCTGGGAAATGGCAACTTATGGAAAATAATCACCGGCAAATTCTATACGCCAAGGGTAGAAGAAAGGATATTTATGTTCTTGGACCTGCGCGGATCTACGACTATCGCAGAAAAGCTGGGTCATGTAAAGTATAGTCGCCTGATCCAGGACTGTTTCTATGACCTTGCCGTAGTACACAATCACAAAGCTGAAATTTATCAATATGTTGGCGACGAGGTTGTACTGGCTTGGAATGTGAAAGACGGCCTGCAACATCATAATTGTTTGCATGCATTTTATGCTTTCCGGGATGTTTTGAACTCAAGGAAAGATCACTATAAAATGAATTATGAAACAGTACCCGTATTCAAAGCCGGCATGAACATGGGCAAAATAACAATAACAGAAGTTGGGGAGTTCAAGCGGGAGATCGCCTATCACGGGGATACTATAAATACTGCTTCGCGTATCCAAGGGGAATGCAACCGCTTGGGGTCAGATCTATTGGTGCCCGGGCACTTATTGGATAAACTCCAAACCATTGATACGCTTAAAGCCGAATTGAAAGGCGAAGTACAACTAAAGGGAAAGGTTAAATCCATAAATATTTATGCCATTGACGGACGATCATAGCACGTTAATTTTAAACATCACTTACTATAAAAAATATACCATGAACCTTCCATTCCCCTACCTACTGAACACAAAAAACTATTTGACCGCTATAGCACTACTTATTTGTAATTGCGTGATGGCACAGGACCTTTCCTCTTTGTATGAAAAAGTGGACCAAGCGGTTGTAGTCCTACTGGTTTCTTGATTTCTGAAAAACAAGTGGTCACAGCGTCTCACGTAGTGAAGGTGGCCGAAAACGTGATGGTACAGTTTGTGGACGGCGAGGTTATTCCCGCCAAGGTGCTGTCAGCCTATGCAAACGCGGACCTTGCGCTTTTAGAGTTGGTTTGGCCAAGAAAAAATGCCGTAACCGTCACTTTGGGCGATTCGGACAAAGTGAAGATAGGACAAGAAGTGTTCGTAGTAGGTGCACCTTATGGACTTAGTCACTCCCTTTCTGTAGGATATGTGAGTGGAGTGTTGACAGGTAAAAAATCCAAAAACCCATTTACTATGAGTGAATTTATACAAACGGACGCTGCGATTAATCACGGCAATTCGGGAGGCCCGATGTTTAATATGGAGGGTGAGGTCATTGGCGTGGTCAGTCAAATTTTATCAGAATCCGGCGGCTTTCAAGGGATCGGCTTTGCAGCTACTTCTAACCTTGCTAAATACTTACTCTTAGAAAGGCACATTCTCTGGACCGGTATGGATGCCGTACCCCTAACGGGTGACCTGGCCAAACTTTTTAATTTACCACAGCCAGCCGGCTTACTCGTCCAAAAGGTAGTATTCCTGTCCTCTTTCGGTACGCTTGGACTGCAAGGCGGGACCATCGAGGCGGTCATTGCCGGTGAGAAGTTGATCTTAGGGGGTGACATCATACTTTCTTTGAACGGGATCCCTTTTGATATTTCGGACGAGACCCTGGACAAAATTGCCAGCAGCGTTGAAAATTTAAAAGAGAATGATCCTTTTCAAATGACAATACTGCGTGGCGGCAAAGTAATGGTATTGAAGCGAAATTAGTATTTGTCTAACCTGTCCACTTTTTTAAAGAGGGTTTGGGTTTAATTATCCAGTAGTCAATGGTTTAAACCGCGAAAAAAACGGGGAAGACCCCCGAGCGTCACAGGGATTACCCCGTATCCTCCGCGTATTCACCGTGTCCCCTGCGGTTAAAAGCTGGTTTTCAATACTTTGCATTTATGTGAGGTATTCCAGGTGGGTTGATTAACCCAAAACTCACATTATTTTAGGACGAGTCAGCAAATGAGCCGCGTTGTCCCTGGATGTCTCTCCTTCCTAAGCCATTTGAATTTCAAACCAATAACTTCACCGTTTCATTTGCTATTTCCAGTTCTTCGTTAGTAGGTACCACCAATACTTTTACACGACTATCAGCCTGCTGAATTTCCCGGGTTGTTTTCGTATTTGCTGAGTTAAGTTGCTGATCTAATTTAATGCCCAAAATATCCAGGTCTTTGCAAACACCTTCGCGGATGAACGCGCTGTTTTCACCCACCCCAGCCGTGAAAATCAGGGCGTCAACTTTACCCAGAACTACCGCGTAAGCCCCGATATATTTTCGTATCCTGTAGATATACATATGAATTGCCAGTTGCGCGAGCGGATGGTTATTATCGTAGCGTTTGAGTATTTCCCTCAAATCGTTTTCACCTGCCAAGCCTTTTAATCCACTTTTCTTATTTAATAGATTATCCACCTCACCCAGGTCCATTTTCAAAGTCTTCGCCAAGAAAAGTATGAGTGACGGATCAAAATCACCGGGCCGTGATCCCATGATCAGCCCGCCCATTGGTGTTAATCCCATCGATGTGTCTACACTTTTACCTTCTTTGACAGCGGTCATACTGCAACCATTTCCAAGGTGAATCGATATAGCGTTGAACCGGCCAGGATCCATACCCAGGAACTCGGCTCCTTCCCGCGCTACATATTGATGCGAGGTGCCATGGAAACCGTAGGCGCGAAGCCCATGCTCGGTATAAAGCGCGTTGGGTATTGCATAGCGATAAACATGGCTGGGTAAGGTCTGGTGAAAGGCCGTATCGAAAACAGCGATTTGCTTCGCATTTTGGAAAACACGCATCGACACTTCAATACCTGTTATATTGGCGGGGTTGTGCAACGGGGCTAAATACGATAAATTCCGCAGCTCTTCCAGCATATCTTCTGAATGGATGAGCGTAGGCGCACTGAATTTTTCTGCTCCATGGACCACGCGATGCCCGACAGCCTCTATTTCACTCGTATCTTGGACTACGGCATTTTCTCCCTTGAGCAGGAGTGATGCCACTTCTTCTAATGCGATTTGATGGTTAGGTACTTGTATTTCGTACTCAACAGAATCTCCTGAAGTAGTAAGTTTGTGTTTTACCCGGCCCGAAGTTTCACCGATTTTTTCTATTAGCCCGGATACTAAGACTTTCTTACCGGGGAACTCAAACAGCTGGTATTTTAACGAAGAGCTGCCTGCGTTTAAGATCAATATTTTCATGCTAAGGAAGTTTCATTTTGAGCTTGGATCGCGGTGATGATCACTGTATTTACAATATCCGTGACCGTGCAACCCCTGCTAAGATCATTAACAGGCCTATTCAGACCTTGAAGTACCGGGCCAATGGCTATCGCCCCGGTTTCCCGCTGGATGGCCTTGTAGGTATTGTTCCCCGTATTAAGATCAGGAAAGATAAGTACTGAAGCTTGGCCGGCCACTTCCGATCCCGGTATTTTCTTTAACCCCACTTCCAGGTCTACCGCTGCATCGTACTGGATGGGGCCTTCGATCTTAAAGTCCGGGTTTGAGGCTTTGACAATATGGGTGGCCTCCCTTACTTTTTCAACATCAGCGCCCTTACCGGATTCCCCGGACGAATAAGAAAGCATGGCTATTTTAGGTTCAATACCGAATGCCCGCGCGGTTTCGGCAGATGAGCTTGCGATCTCGGCTAATTGTTGGGCATCGGGATTCGGGTTTATCGCACAATCCCCGTAAACTAAAACACGGTCATCCAAGCACATAAAGAATACTGACGATACCACGGAAAACCCCGGCTTTGTTTTTACAAATTGTAATGCAGGCCGAATCGTATGCTGGGTGGTGTGAACTGCGCCGGATACCATGCCATCCACGTCCCCTTGGTATACCATCATCGTACCAAAATACGAGACATCACTCATGACATCCCTTGCCATGTCCATGTTCACGCCTTTATGTTTTCGCAGCTCATAGAAGTGAGTGGCGTACGTTTCAAAATGTTCGGATGAACGAGGTTCCATGATGGAAATTTTGTCGGTGTCAATATGAAGGCCTTGTTTCGCGATCCTTTCGACTATTTTATTCTCGTTTCCTAAAAGCGTAATCGCTACAGCGTCTTTTTCGACTAGTATCTCCGTAGCTTTAAGTACGCGTTCATCTTCACCTTCCGCCAGTACAATTCTTTTTTTATGCTTCTTGGCTTGCTGGGTAAGATTATATTGGAACATCCGTGGGGTCATGCCACGGACTTTGATCTTACTGAATCGCTCTACGATTTTCTCCGCATCGATATGGGTTTCAAAAAATCGCAAACTCTCGGCTATTTTGGCGTTATTTTCCGGCGTGATGTGGGAATGGATCTGGCTAAGTTTAGCGGCGGTTTCATACGTGTTCGGCTTGACCGAAAGGATCGGTACTTGCTGGGGCAGGCCATCCAAGAGCTTGAGGATGGACGCATCAGGTTTAAGACCCGTCGTTAGCACAATGGCAGAAATGATCGGATAATTAATGGAATTATGGGCTTGCAAAGTACCTAAGATGATCTCACCCCTATCACCTGGTGTAATGACCAGGCAATTATTGGATAACTTGTTCAAGTAGTTTTCCAAATTCATGGCGGCTATGGAGTACCTGGCCACTGAATTTTTCAATTGATGTTCTCCGTAGAGCACTTCGGCATTCATATGGTCCACCACCTCTTTTACGGTGGGGCTTTTGAGCACCTCGTTCTCCGGGATGACCGACAGGAAAAGATCTTTTATGACCAAATCCTGCTCCATGCTTTTGTGCAGGCTTTCCACCTGTCCTGCTTTGGCCTTGTTTAGAATAGCCCCTACTACTTGGCAGTCATTCTCTACAAAACTTTCTACCGCGATCTGGATCGGGTTGATGATCTCTTCTTCCGATCGATCCAAATCCGCCCTGCCTACGATCAATACCGGGCTTCCTAAATTCTTGGCGATCTCTACATTCAGGCCAAATTCAAAATTGCTACTCTCGGAAATGAAGTCGGTACCTTCGCAAATGATGAAGTCGCTTTTTTCTTCCAGCGCCTTGTACATCCGGATGATCTTATCCAACAGCTTAGCGGTATCCCCGGAAGAGATAAGCTCTTGCGCCTCCCGGGTGCGAAAGGCATAGGTTTCTTGGTAGTCTTGCTCTAAATTGAATTGAGTTAATAAAAGATCAATGTTCTTATCTCGTTTTGTTTTATCATTGGAAGTAATAATGGGTCGAAAGACACTCAGCCGCCTGGTCTTTTTGAGAATATGCTCGGTGATACCTAACGAGATGAGAGATTTTCCGCAATAAGCTTCCGCAGAGGTAATGTAAATGGATTTAGACATTTTTTAGATTAATGGGTTCTTGCGCGTGAATTTAGGACTCGTTGAGGTTGCCCTCTTTTTTCAAGAATTAATTTTTTATTAAATCTCAAAAGTTACTTCGTCCTACTTAAAAACAGCAATACATCATCCTTAGTCCCCAGGAGCGGGCTTTTTTCTTATGACTTTAGTCACCTGGGTAATTCGTATTGGCATGGAAGTATTTTATCGAGGCGGTTGATGGTAGTAAGCCATGGAACTAGTTCAAGCGTTCGAGCGCTGCTTTACTGGAGGAATAAACCTTTTGAATCGATAAGAAAATGGGGCTAGATCAAATCGTGAAGAAGACCCCTTAGTGATTCTTTGAGCTTTGGTGCCTTGCTGGCGAAGCTTCCTCGGCCACCAAGACTCACATGCACTAAGGGTCACCAAGCTTACTGGTCAAACTAGCCCAGGGTAACGTCTAAGTGATAAATGATTATCCAGTTCAGGTTTTTAGGTAATTTTGACGATCCCGTTGTTAGGAAAACACGGGTTTTCGATTAAATCCTTTGAATTTGATGTTCTTCACAAATCAGGATCGACCACAACGGATTCCATGCGTCTGCTAACCGTACTGGCTTCTTCCATCACGGGCGATAACTTTACATTTTGATCCCTGTATTGGTTTAAACTCTTTAGTATATAATCCAATAGCTCTATGGCCTGGTGGATGTATTGGCCTTTGTTTAGCATGACACACTCTGCATTCAGGGAGGTAGCGGCATCCGTGATCTCAGAGCGGGAAGGGATCCCTTTCTTAGCCAGTGTTTCTAATACTTGGGTGGCCCATACCACGGGGATATGACCGGCATGGCATAAGGACAAGATCTCTTGCTGTATCCTGGCCATATTTTCCCACCCGGATTCTATGGCTAGATCACCCCGGGCGATCATTACCCCCAAGGGATAATTTTTCATGCCTTCCAATAGGATCGAAGTAAGGTTATTAAAGGCGCTTTGCGTCTCGATCTTGAGTATGATCCCCATTTTATTTACAGCGTCCAACTTCTTTAACTCTTCCAGCAATTCACGTACATCTTCGGCAGAGTTTACAAATGAAAAGTTGATGACATCAGCATACCGTACGACAAACTTAAGGTCTTCCCGGTCTTTGTCTGTTAGGCCGCTGATCTTGAGATCCGTTTCCGGCAGGTTAATGCCTTTGTCCGCTTTTAAGGAGGAGCCAGTAGATTTGGCATGTAATATCTCGACTAATATTTGGCCCGGTTCCACGCTTTTGATCAAACCCGTGATCTTACCATCATCAAATAGGATCTTTTGCCCCTCTTTTACATCATTAAAAACTTCTTGAGAAGTACAAGAGATGAATGCATTTTCTATGGCTTGCCCTTCTTCATCGTATTGTATGGGGCGGCCCGGTATTGGATCTTTCGTGATCCTAAGTTCATCCCCTACTTTCAACAAGAGTGATTGCTCAATAGGAGGTAAGTCACCTACATGGCTAATTTGGTTCGTGTTTTGTACCGTAAGTTCAGTCCCGGTTTGGAGGTAACTTGTTTCTAGTGCGTGTGCAATAACACGTTGCCCTGCTGCTGCCTCTTTGACTGCAAAGCTCCGTTGTTTATCACGGGCGTCCGTAAAGGTTATCGTATCCCCTGCTTTCAAATTTTTAAGCCATGACTCATCCACGGGAAGCTCATTTTCTATTCCCTTGTTTAGGACGGTGGTAAATACTATTACCGCCGGCTCTATTACCTGTCCATAATCGTTTCTTACCGGGCGAAAGCGGCGCACCTTTGGGCCGGGTTCGATAGCGCCCGTTCTTATTTTCGGCCCGGCAAGATCCATGGATATCTTACAGTTCTTTCTTAACCGTTTCCCAGCCAAGGAAACATGATCGATCATTTTCTTCCACTCTTCCGGGCCGTCGTGTGCGCAGTTGATCCGTGCGGTATTCATGCCTGATTCTATCAGGCCATGGACAAGCTCATAATCATAAGCGGCTTGGCTGGGTAGAGTGACCATTATCCTGACCCTACGGCCTTTAGACCGGTACCCGAGCAGGTCTTTGGTATGGGTATTCAATGCTTTCCTAGCCCTTTTTATTGAAATGCGCCTGTGGCGCTCATCCTTCGATTTATCTTTGATCAGTGCCTTCAAGATATCCCTGCAATTTTGCAGGCTGGCCACCACATGCGGTTCTGACCGGGCTATTCTCGAAAGCCCGAGATTACCAAGCTTTTTTTGCAAGCCTGTGATATCTATCCTGCGCAGTGCCCTGTAGTGTACAAGGTTCGGCGCACTTTTTTGGAACGAAGGGTGTACGGGCTCTATAAATTCTTTTTGGATCTGCTCTTCCTTGTATAATTGTTCCAGGATCAAACGGGTTTGTTCGATACTGTTTTCAATGCTTGTGGATTTTATTTTCATAAAGCAAAAAAATGTTTGCAGAGTAACTACGCAAATAACTGCAACTAAAGCGCAAAATTGAAACTTGCAGTTTAAGAAATCTTTAAGATCACCTGTCGTGCCATTGTAACATTATCCGCTAAACCCTAACAGGAAACCATTTGGAATGGAAGAAGAGCGGGTGTTAAGTTAAGTGTACCTGGGCGGTTGGTTATTTTTTCCAATCTCGTTTTTAAAGTCGGCAGTTGGCAAGGAGCAATCGGCAACCTTCTTTTTTTTGCCTACTGCCCTTTGCCAATTGCCGACTGATCGAGAACCTTTCAATACCTCAAACCTACTCATCTCGTACCCGGTACGTCATTTAAGGTTTAACTTAACACTAGGACTACTTTTCCAGGTTTAAGTAATTGATAATGAGGTTTGTAGTTTCAAACCTATTGCCAGCGAGTTGCAAAGGATGGGTGCTCCACATCCTGTTCTAAATCCATCCAACACCCATACCTAAGAACGTTATCCTTTACTTTCTACCCTCGTCATTCCTTGC
>JANQLQ010000151.1 GCA_028280565.1 Fulvivirga sp. | reverse complement strand
TTTTCATTTTCTTTTGCGCGCCCATGCCATAGGCATCCCTTCGGGGAAAGAAAACGAAACAAAAGAAAAGGGCGCCAGCAACCAAGCTCATTTTCCCCTCGAAACGCACTGTCCAGCGCCTACAGGCCGCTTACGCACAGGCCTCAAATGGGCCACGCTGTTCCTGGATGTCTCCCCTCCATACGCCACTGGAATTTTAAATGATGCACCTTTTAGTTTAGGTAGTTGATGTTTGGTTCCAATTGGCATTGCGGTTGAGCTTAGCCTATTTAACCTGTTGCTGGGCTCCCTTTTTTAAAAAGATAAAATCCCCTCCTTCATCCCCGGCCTGCCCAATGGGTCCATACTGGGGTACCTGTCCGTTCGGGCTGTTATTGATCACGGCTATTTTAAAAGCCTGGAAGAGCTGTTCTGCCGATAAGAGAGGGCGAGTATTGGTCTGTAGGTTTTTGTTAAGGTATCGGATAAAAACACTTTTGTCGGGCACCGTTTTTAAGGCCCCGCTGGTCATGGCCTTACGGCTTGGCAGCCTGTACATTTCTAGGATAGCCTTGGAGTTATTGTAAACGGCCCTTTCTTTGAAAATGCTTCCACCAAAACACGCATCAGCAATCAGTAGTGTATGCTTTGATCGTATCCCGCCAATATAATCGCGAATGGTACTATTGGATATCCATTGAGCCTTAGAGCTCATTTTTGCATTGCTGGGCAGCCAAAATCCTTGCTGTAATCGTTCGTCCCAGATGCCATGCCCGGCAAAAAATATCAGGACATTATCTCGTTCTTCTACCACCGTTGCGAGCTTATCAAAGGCTTCAATGATCTGTGAGCGGTCCGGGTTTTTCAAGACAAATGTGTATTCCTTATCAAAAGTATAATAGGTGTTCAATACTTGTAACAAACCTGTAGCATCATCAACAGGATTATCCAAATCTTGAATGTCTTGATCTTCGTAATCTTCTACCGCGATGACCAGTGCATAATATTTTCGTTCTGCCAATGCTTTTATTAGCTCTGTACCTTCAAAATCATTAGGAGAGATCTTGTCCGTAGCTACGTCCGTCGCTTGAGGTGGCACTATTGGCCCCACGGAGGGTATTGACCTAGATAATTCTACCCGGCCTGAAACACCGGGAGGACAGGTATTTAGGTCTAAAGTCCCTTTCCAACGACCGTTTAGGGTAGTAAAACCGTTGTTGTCCGAAAAAGTCAGCTCTGCTTTGCTTAAACAAGCTGAACCTACTTTATATACGAATTCCGTCCCTTTTAATGTGATATGGCTCCCCTTGATCTTTCCTTCAAACTTGGTTTTGGCAGAGTCTGTTCCATTTTTTGTTTTGATAAAACCGCTGATGCTTGCTCCCCGCTGGTTGATGTCATACTCTGTGAAGATACGAGTACCCAAGAAGTAAGAATTGCCCGCCCAATTCCCCGAGATGTCCACGGGCTGGGCTAGGGAAAACGTGTTTTTGAAAACAACAAAAACGAATAAAACGACAAGTCTAAAATACCATTTCAAAATAACCGTAGTCTAACGCAAGGGTATATATGACCCATGGTATTTGTTAAAATACTTTTATGGATCATAGGTTAAGTTATTGATTATGAGTTAAATAAATTCAAAACTCGTTGAATCTAAAACAATTTTAGCTCAAATCAAACTAAAAGCTGTCATTATGGCTCGGTTCACCTCGAGGTAAGTGCCGGATTGGCAGGATACGGGATAAGGCATGGCTATTGTTGTTGAAACATCAAACAAAATAGGAGGTTGAAAATGAAATACGATAAAGATAAAAGCTGGATAAGAGGGGTTTTGAGAAGTGCTGATATCATGAACACCATGAACGGTGGTATGTCGCAACCTGCCATTGAAATGAAAAAAAGGGATGATCACTATTTAATAACAGCTAGTGTGCCGGGGGTGGATCATAGTGTGCTGAAAGTGGAGGTTGTCGATCAGCATGTCATATTATTCCATACGCTCCAAATGGGAGCCGGCGATGACCAAACTTTAAATATACCTAGGGTATTAGCTTCTTACCCTATCTCCGGCGACGTAGATTATGAAAAGATCACGGCACACCTGCAGGATGAGCATTTAAATGTGAAATTACCTTTTAATGGACTTTCAAGCGGCTACTACCGATCCGTCCGGGTAAGTAAGTGATCCACTGGTGTCCAATGAAACGTTAATTGATGGGGGTAAATGATGATCTGTATTGTCGGTATTGAGAAACTCGCGATCAGTCAGCGATAGGCAAAGGGCAGTAGGCAAAATTATGGGTTACCGGTTGTTTATTGCCGACTGCCGACTTTAAGCAAGAGATCTAAAAAATTGGTTAAACGTTAGTTTTGGGTTTAATTGTGAAGTAGTCAATGGTTTAGCTGCGGAGAAAACTAGGAAGACTGCTGAGTCTCAAAGATTACTCCGTGTCCTTCGCGTGTTCACTGTGTCCTCTGCGGTTAAAAGCTGGTTTTCAATACTCTACATTGAAATGAAGTATTCTAGGTGGGTTGATTAACCCAAAACTCACACTAGTTTAATCGTCAACCTAGATGTGAATGGACAATGGCATACCACTTGCCAGGTCTTGACGGCTGGCAGGTGGTATATTTATTTATCGGGGAATCACTCGGTGAACCCTCTTAGTTCATCAATAGAAAGCTTAAATAAACAGAACCGTGCAAACCTACCGGCTACGGCTGTATTGCCTAGTACGACTAGGCCACCATCCTCGGTGCTATTAAAAGAAGCCAGCTGATAAGGATTGGAAAACCCTAAATATTTAGTGCCCAATAGCTGTCCTGTTTCACTGGAATAGGCAAGTAATACGATTTGACCACTTTGGGTATTGCTTCCGTACAAGACCACGTTCCGTTCATCTACGGTTATTTGCTTGACGACCACTGGGGCATCCCTCACCAGTTCCGGGAAAGGGTTGCCTTCGAACGTTTCCGTGGTAGGAATATCGGTGAGGCGAGTGACGTTCACATCTACCCCGGGAAGGATATAATTATCCCCGTTGCTGAACCTGCTCCCCGCAAACCTGCCAGCACCCAAGTGGATGGCTGAGCTCATACCATCTTCGTCACGAAAACCCTGTAGCCGGCCTACTACCCCGTCTTCATTGTTGCCGCTAAGGTCCGTAAATATCGTGGACAAGGTGAAATCGTAAAAACCATTAAAATAGTACAGGCCGTTATCCACTTTGCCAGCGAAGAACGGGAGTTGTCTTCCCGTTCGAGTGAAATGAGTTACAATAGGTTCTTCGGTGTCATCACCATCACCAATGGTAAAATTAGCATCGTTGAGGATATTACCCTCGGTAGATATCAAGGCTAGGTTCGTATTTTTGGAGCCGTTATTATAAGTTTGAGCAATTATAGTTTCCCCGTCCGCTTCGCAATACATAGGATAGAAACGCCCGGGTAAAGGAGTAATAGTGCTGACTCGACCAGAATCATTTAAGGCAAACAAATTGGCTTGCCAACTGATGTCGGTCATAGCCATAAAATAGAATGTTCCATTAATGTTCATTAAGCTCTTAGCAGGGCTTACGTATTCCGTTGACAAGTTCTCCTCACTAATGAATAAGCCCTGCTCATCCACTTTCATTAGGTATACGCCCCAAAAATCCGAATCTTCTACTCGTGTACCTCCTAAGATCAAATATCCACCGTCCGTAGTTTGCTGTACATCAATGGGGGTAAAGGAAGAATTGAACGTATTATTGTCGTAGATACGCAGGAAAGATTCGCTAGGCTCTACTTCATTTTCAGAGATATCGCACGCACTCACCACAAAGAGCGCACACAGACCAAAAACGTATCGATTGATCATCTTAGTTGATAGCATCATATTTTTTGGAAATAAATCGTAGGGGGAAGAGTAATCCGAAGGTGAAAGAGATGTTTCGCAGGTGGATGTCATCGAGAGCGTCGCCTATGCCTGCCAGTTGATTTTCTGAAAATCGATTCTGAACATCGGTAACGTTATTTAATCCATAACGGTAGGTCACATCGAACACAAGCCGCGTATTCTGTACGTCGTAGCTTGCCCCTATGCCTCCAGCGACCCCTATGGAACTATTGATAAAAAGGTCCTCGGCCCCGATGATCACCTCTTCGTTTTCAAATGGACCAAGATCACCGCTCGCAAAATCGGCCCCAGACACCTCTACGGATTTATTGGCGCTGGTGAGGATAGCGTAGTACACCCCTACCTGCACAAAAGGCCGGAATGTGTTCTGTGTGAAGTCATACTTGACAAACAGCGGGAATTCTATGTAATCCAGCTGATGGTCTTGGTCGTAATTGAGCTCTAACCTGTTGCTAGCGTCGTTTTCGTCCGACCACAGGAAGCTATTGGAATAAAGAAAACGTTGCCTCCTGTAATTGGGCTGGAAGCTGAACGAAAAGCCTTTATGATAATACGTGATCTCCAGGCCAGCATGTCCGCCGAGCTGTTCAAAGCCCCCGTATTCCTTCTGGTTTTCTTCAGTGGTATAATTGATTGGGCTGAAACCGGAATAGCGCTCTTGCGGGTCAGCTTCAGTCAGGTTAGCCCCGGCCCTAAAGCCGAGCCACCATTGTGACTTAAGGAACGGGTTGTCCAACGGTTTTCTCGAATTGTACCCGTTTTTACGTTTTTTCCCCTTAAACTGGGCTTGTCCTTCACTGTAAGAGCCGAGCATGACTGCTAGAGAGGCAAGCGCCAGCGCGAAAATGTTGATCTTCATCGAATTGGTTAGTTAATAGTTAATTTTGAAATACCAAGCACGCGATTTTCGACTTCGCGCCCCGGTGGATCAATCTTTAACGATCAATTTTTTACTGTCATTTAATAAACCTGATTCAACTTTATATATATACATACCAGGATCAACATTGGAAAGATCTACCCTTACTTGGTGCTCACCCGGCTCTCTTCTTTCGTTCAATACCTGTTTCACCAGTGTCCCTTTCTGATCGAAGATACTGATTTTGACATTATTGGTAGCATTGATGTGAAAGGAGATCACAGTATGATCTGATGCAGGGTTTGGGACGGCGTTGTTTAGCCTGTACCGGTCATGGAAGAATCCTTCGATACTGGTGATCTGTTCCAAGGCCAAAGGAATAGGCTGATAACCGTCGCCATTAACAAAGTTTTGTCCGAAGAAAACGTCATTGGCAATGGTCTCTTCATCTACTTGCATCCAATCCTTAAGCACATTGGCGTAAACTTGCCGGTAGTCGAATTGCATCTCCACATTGTTCAGGGACATGTCAGGGTTGACGCCATACACATCTGGCCTTACACCTTTTCCGAAGATCATCATCGGTGCCCCGTCGCCATGGTCGGTACCGAAGCCACCGTTAGAAAATACTCTACGCCCAAATTCAGATGTGGTGATCGTCAATACACGATCTTCAAGTCCCCTTTCACGGAGATCGTTCTGGAAGGCTTGCATAGCCGTAGAGATGTGGTACATTTTAGCAGCATGTGCCCCTAGAGTAGGATCATAGCTTTCCACCTGGTCAGCATGAGTATCAAATCCTCCCATGCGAAGCATGAAGACCTTGGTTTTGACACCTTGTCCTGCGCCGCCACCGTCAAGAAGTTTGGCCACAATTTGCAGTTGCCCTGAAAGTGGGTTGTTCAACTGGCTTCTCGGGGCTGCAAAGGGATAAGTTTCAGGATAAGTAACACTGGTATCGCTGGCTGAACTGAATATTTGATAAAGCCGCTCCGCATATTCCTCGGTTTTACTTTCGAGGCCGAGTATCCAATTTAATTCTTCAGTATATAAAGAATCTTGTGATTCCGGGGGGAATCCCCTGGGGTCTACTTCCTTATCCTCAAAACCTTCTAAGCTTTCAACCAGGTTCTTCAAACCTTCAGGGCTGCCGGGGAGTGAGATGGAAGTAGGGATATTCCCTTCTTGGTGAAACACCAGCGAAACATCACTTCCCATTTCAATAGCCAAAGGATCTAGCATTTGTTCGTTAGGGAAATTATCCGGGTAGGCCCCTAAGTGACCGTATGTGCTTTGCAGATACCGCCCCGCCCAGCCAGAAGAGTAGTAATCCTCAAAACCACCGCCCATGTGCCAAATATCCCTGCCCCGGAAATGAGAACCGTTATTGTTAGGGTAAGAAACACCTTGGATGATTGCGAGCCGTCCGCGGTCGTATAGATCCTTCGCCCCGATCATATCGGGGTGTAGCCCTACTTGTTTTTCAGTAGGCAAGGTGCTGTCCAATTCTATGTACCTTCTTACGGAGTTCCTAGCTGGGATAGCGATGTTAGGTCTCCTGGAATAGTATTGGTCATACTGCCCCGCAGGTATTATCATGTTCAACCCGTCATTCCCACCATGTAGTTGTAGTATGATCAATACGCGATCGTTTATACTTTGCTGTGCCAAGCGCAGGAAATGGCTGTGTTGCGACATTACCTTCACCGGGATATTATTTAAGGACAAAGAGGCGCCGGCCATTACCGGTAGCTTCTTTAAAAAATTTCTTCTTCTCATAGCGGTTTTAAAAAAGTTGATATTCAGGAGATTGTAACATGGCATTCAAAAGCCGGGTGAACTGTACCGTTACTTCCAGGTAGTTGTTTTCATTGGCATAAAATGTTGACCAATTGGCTACCGCCATATTGGCCTCGGTAGCGTAGTCATCAAATCCTAGGAATACCTGCAAGAAATGTCTCATCCGTGCCGGGGTAAGATCTCCACCGTCCACATCGAAGTCTAGGTTTTCAGCCATAGGGAAAAATAAGGTGGCCAAGTCAATGATCAATTGACGTGCATCGCCGGCTGAAGTTTCATAGTTGTTTTGTATGAATACCAGCGGATTGATTACTAGGGTGTCATTCATTTCTGCGGCAAATAACTGCCGTATGAAGTTATAGCGCTGCGTGAGCCAGTGTGTAGAGATCCAGTTCCGGTTAAACCGCGGGTACTGGTGATAAGCGCCATACCCCGCCACTTCGAATGGCTCGTAAAAATCCATCCCCATATCATTCATAGCGCCGGTCAAGCTACCCATGAGGTCATAAAAATTCTGCGCGTCTTCGGCATAGTCAGGGATAGCGATCTGTAAAGTAGTGTAGGTACCAGCCACTAGGTCGAAGGGTGATTTAATGATCCCCCCGAATTTATCGTCCGCCGTACCCCCGGCAGCATCGTAAAAGTGCTGGCTTTCAAAGAGCGCTACAAGAACAGGCTGCAACTGGTAATCGTTGGCAACGAAGGTATCAGCCATAGCCTGCACGATATTGTTTTCTATATCGGTGGTTACCTCATAGTGTACAAAAAAACGATAGAGTTTACGGCAGAGATGTTTGGAGGTCTCCTCGTTTTCAAAGATCATTTCGATCATCCTGCTGATCTCATCTAGCGCACTTTCTTCCGTTTGATTGCCATTCATGAGCAATAGTGGATCCGGGGAGATGACTTGGTCATTATGATAATCAGAAAAAGTCTTGTCCCCTTCGTCATGTTGCGTTGCATTAGTAGCCCCACCTTTCATAACCCCTCTTGGAAGGCCAGTCATCTCGTCGATGTTGGCAAAATCTTGGTCATTATCCCAACCCGATAGTACCTTAGAAGCTTCACGTATATCCTCTTCCGTGAAAAAGAAATAATCTTCAGAGTTCCTTGGCGTTCTAGTCGCATTTTCACTTTCCAGTCCCCGGCCGATGGTATACAATTCAAACATTTCACGGGCAAAGTTCTCGTTCACATTGCCTTTTACATTTTGATCCCCGTCTAAGAAGATCAGCATGGCATTGTCTACACAAACTTTTTTCGTAAGCTCCTTGAAATTAGCGGTAAATTCCGCTGTCTCTGGGGTGCTGGCTAGATTTTCCGCGAAGAATTGGTCAAAAGCAAACATTCGAAACAGTGCATTCTGAAAATACAAGGCCCGGCTGCTGTCCACCGTCGAAATTTTTGCCGTAAAATACGTGTGTAAGAAAAAAGTAATTTTTTCCCTAAGCGAATAGCTGAATTTTTGAGCTGGGGCTACCCGGCTGGGAACAAGAGCCTGCCCGATTACCCACCATTTAAAATAATCTTGGCGGGCATTTTCGTCTCCATCTAACCCTGAATTGATCCATTCCCCAGCGATTTCCGGGTCTACAGGGGGTTCAGGGTCAGGTAGAGCCGCATCGAACAAGCGTGCAACCGCCTGCTGTACGTCCAGACCCTCAAATGCAGTAATATCGTCTTTGGTCGCGCCAAAGGTTGCTCTACGCAACAAATGGGCAGCCTGTTTTCTACTCAGTGTTCCGGATAAACGTGTTAAAGGCATAGTACTTTAAGATTAAAAGAGTCAAAGTAGTTAACTTATGGCTATTTATGGTCATGAACGCCAGGCAAGTAACCGATTTAATCGACTAATGCAAGTTTTTGTCTTTTATTGGTCGATCCGTACTTTTGTTTGATATGAAGATCATCGAATGCCCACGGGATGCTATGCAAGGAATTCACCCGTTTATCCCCACTGACCGGAAAGCTGCATATATTAACCAACTGTTAAAGGTGGGCTTTGATACTTTGGACTTTGGAAGCTTTGTATCGCCTAAAGCTATACCGCAAATGCGCGATACCGGTGAAGTATTAAACCTGCTCGATCTTTCGGGTACTAGATCAAAGCTGCTGGCCATAGTGGCGAATACCCGTGGGGCTGAAGATGCCTTACATTATGATGAGATCACCTATTTGGGTTTCCCATTTTCCATTTCAGAAACTTTCCAACAGCGAAATACCAATAAGTCGATCATCCAGGCTTTAAATACACTGGATAAGATCCAACAGCTATGCATTAAAAAGGATAAACAATTGGTCTCCTATATCTCTATGGGGTTTGGTAACCCTTACGGAGACCCCTATGATCCCGAAGTGGTGGCTAAATTCACTGAAATATTGGTCTCCATAGGAATAAAAATAATTTCATTGGCCGATACCATCGGTGTATCCAACCCGGATAACATTACGTATCTATATACTCACCTGGTCAAAGAATACCCACAGGTAGAGTTTGGCGCACATCTTCATTCTAACCCTTCTACGGCTTTGGAGAAGATCGATTCCGCTTACCGGGCCGGATGCCGAAGGTTTGATGGGGCTATTAGGGGGTATGGAGGCTGTCCTATGGCCGAGGACGAACTGGTTGGCAACATCGCTACGGAAGGCATCTTGTCCTATTTTGAGAAGAAAAATCTCGAATTGGGAATAAATCACGCTGAATTCGATTTGGCCTTATCCGCATCTTCTGCGATTTTCGGCTAAAAACGCACTTTTTGTAGTTTTCTCTATTTTGGCACCTGGTTTGTCTCTTAGCCAAGTACCATGAAAACAAAACTATTTTTTACAATGCGAAGGTTGCTGTTGATTGCGCTGGTGTGGGGAGGATACGAAGCGATTGGACAAACAGCGGAAGAATACACTAACCGGGGGATGGATCTCTACGAACGTAGAGAATACATGGAGTCGATCGTCAACTTAAACCAGGCGATTGATTCTGATCCCAACTATTTCAGGTCATATTATATCAGGGGAAAGGTAAAAGAAGCTTTCGATGATGTACATGGGGCCATGAAAGATTTTAATATGGCAGTCGAAAAAAACAAGCGTTTTGCTGACGGTTTTTATGCCAGGGGATTGGTTAAGTTTAAGTTACAAGATTACTATGGCGCAATAGCGGATTTTTCCCAAGCAATCGACTTAGACGCTAATCATGTAGAGGCATATTACAAGCGAGGACAAGCTAAGCACCAGTTGGAAGCTTACAAGGACGCAATTAGCGACTGTTCGAAGATCATTGAGTTAAACCCAAAGAGCATTGATGCATATTTTCTGCGGGGTACGTTGAGGTTAGAATTTGGTCAATTGAGAGATGGATGCCTAGACCTTAGTAAAGCAGGTGAGCTAGGTGACCTCAAAGCGTACGATGTGATAAGAGAAAAATGCAATCAACCGATATTTAACGCATCGCTCGGTGAGTGATATTTTTTTAGCTAAGCTATGTTATAATTTTTTAGGTGAGTATTAAAGGCTATGAATTGGGGTTTTCATGGTGGGGCTCCGGAAGCAATTCCGGGGCCTTTTTTTGTGTCCTCCTTGTTCATTTTGAAGCTCTACTTACTTCCCGTGAACCCGAGAATCATTTATTTGCCTCGACGTTGTATTGTGTCATTTTGCGTGGTGACCCTTGGTGCATTTGCGTCTTAGTGGCGAAGCTTCCCCAGCCACCAAGGTACCAAAGCTCAAAGCATCACTAAGGGATCTTCTTTACGATTTAATTATTTTTATATCGAAGTCACTTTTATAGGCCGCTTACCCGCAGGCCTCAAATGTGCCGCGCTGTTCCTGGATGTCCCCCTCCATACGCCACCTAAACTTTACCTAGTGCGCATTTAGCGTAGTGTAATGCGTACTTATCGAGGTTATAGGATTTGTCATCCGGGCGTTCTCGTTTGTGCCCTATGATCATATAAAAAACCAAAGAATGAAAATGGTGGATTAGCTGAAAGGATAACAAGGAAAAGACTCACCCGCATTGAATTTTTCACGGCCTTGGGGTAATTCTATAAATGCATCCGCGTTGACAAGATTGGCTAGATCACCAGAACCGTTTCCCTTCGCCGGTTCTGCTCCTAAATTACCCTTTTCGTCATAATGTAGTTTAACTTCGAGGAAATAGGTGAGGTCCGGTTTAAAAACAACATCTCGTACGAGACGTGCCGTAGGGGGAGTGCTCGCTGGTCGGCGTAGGCTCATCCCCAGCCAGTGGTCAAAGTAACGCAGGGTACATAAGAAAGAGGATATCGGGTTACCCGGTAGTGCAAATATATGGCAATCTCCTGCATGTTTCCCGAACCAAAATGGCTTCCCGGGACGCTGCTGCACTTTATAAAAAAGCTTTTTTACCCCTAATTCGTCCATTGCTTTGGGCACATAATCAAATTTACCCTTTGATACCCCGCCGCTTAGGAGGATAACTTGGTATTTCCCAAAATGGGAATCCAAAGATTGTATAATTTTTGGATAGTCATCTGGCAGATGGTCAATGTCCACGATAAGCCCTTGTTTTTCGAGCATGGCTTTTATCGTATACACATTGCTTTTCCTGACCTGGTGTGGTTTGGGGAATTGATCTATATCTACAAGTTCATCACCAGTAGAAACAATAAGTGCACGCGGTAGTTTACTTACTTTAAGTTTGCTTTTTCCTACCGTGGCACAGATACCGATTTCCGCGGGACGAATGACCTGGCCTTCATGGATCAAAATATCTCCTTCTTGCCGGTCTTCACCCTTGAAATGAATATTCTGCCTGGATTTAACCCGTTCGCTAGCTAAGGTGGCCGTTTGTTCTTTGATGACCACGTCTTCATAGCGGATGACCGTATCGGCTACTTGGGGCATAATTGCCCCGGTCATTACTTCCAAGCAGGCGGCGCTATCCTCCAGCCGCTTTTGCGGGGCTCCCGCGGGTGCTATACCCTCGATCTTGAAAGTTTTCTGTCCATTTTTGAAGCTTTCATACTGTATGGCTATTCCATCCATTGTCACCCGATCGTAGGGGGGAAGGCTGCGGTCGGCGATTATGTTTTCTCGCAGTACCCGGCCTACCGCCTGGTCAAAATTTAGCATTTCTACTCCCCAATCTCCTGTATGAGTAGCCAATAGCTGTAGAGCCTCTTCGACTGTGATCATCTCCATGTGTTATCCGCCAATCGTTGCCATAGACTCTGAAACTTCATCTTCCCGGTTTTTTTCAGCTTCAAATCCATCTTTGGCTCTCTTACCCAGTGCTGTCCGTAGTTCATTTTCGATGGCTTTATCCGATGCCCCGGAGCGGATAAGGTCCCTGAAGTTCAGTTGACCTTTCCCGTAAAGGCAGGTTCTGAGTGTACCCTGCGGCGTGAGGCGTATGCGGTTACAGGTGCCACAAAATGTACGCGTGTAAGCCGCAATAATACCCACGGACCCTTTAAATCCCGGGATATGGAAATTGGAAGATGTAGAGAAAGGAGGATCCGGGCTTTTTTCTAGGGTAGGGAAGTGTGACTGAATATTTGCCAATATTTTTTTCATGGGCCAAAGGGTTTCATTCCCCTGGCCGGCCGTGCCGTTAAAAGGCATTTCTTCGATAAAGCGGACACTAATGTCGTGGTCACGCGTAAGCTCCACCATGGGCAGGATGTCTTCAATGTTGCGCTCGTCCATGACGACCATATTTATTTTTACCTTAATGTTGCTGTCGATAAGCTTATGTAAAGTCCCCATCACTTTATCGAACTCATCGCGTCGTGTGATCTCGAAAAAGCGTTGCCGATCGAGGCTGTCCAAGCTCAGGTTAATAGATTTTACACCTAGCTTTTCTAAGAGATCTACTTTATCCTCCGTTAGTGTTCCATTGGTCGTAATGTGTACTTGGTGTATATTTTCCAAGGTAGATACTTCTTCCAAAAACTCCATGATCCCGGTTCTCACAAAAGGTTCGCCCCCTGTGATGCGCAGTTTATTGATCCCCAGCTCTCCGAAAATGGTAAGGAGGCGTAGCATTTCTTCGAAGGTGAGCAGGTCTTTGCGGTTTACATATTTGATCCCGCTTTCGGGCATGCAATAGAAACAGCGAAGGTTACAGCGATCCGTTACTGCCAGCCGTAAGTAGTTGATCGTACGTCCGTGGTTGTCGTAGAGCATACTAGGATAATCGAATATAACTAAACAAAGTTTACTAAAATAGGACGAATTTTTCAAACGGGGCGTGGGAGCCTTCTCTTACGGTAGGTTAAAGCTTGCAATAAAAAGCAATCCCGCCCGTTTGCCCTTTTCCACTATTTTTCATGCTTTCATCCTTTCGTTATTTTCAACGTTATTTGTATATGGCCTTGTACAAGAATACTATGAAGAGCTTTTCGCTATCGAATATCCGGGAAAGGTTTCCTATTTTTTCGCAGCATCCAGGGCTTGTTTATTTGGATAATGCCGCCACTACTCAACGTGTGGATACCATGATCGAGGCCATGGATACCTTCTATCACAAGCAGAATGCAACGGTTCACCGGGGCGTATATGAATTGTCGGCTACGGCCTCACAGTCGTTCGAGGCGTGCAGAACTAAGGTGGCGGATTTTATTGGCGCGACAAGTCCTGGGAACATAGCCTTCACGAAAGGAACTACCGAATCCATCAATATTGTGGCTTCTTCTTTTTTGCGAAGGAAGCTGCGTCCCGGGGATAATGTAGTGGTATCGATCATGGAACATCATGCGAATTTCATCCCTTGGCAGATGCTGTGCCGGGAGGTAGGCGCAGAGCTGCGCATCATCCCTATTTCTGGTAATGGCGACTTAGACCTTGGGGCTTTGGAACCTCTTCTAGACAACCGCACGCGCCTAGTGGCTATTACCCACATATCCAACCTGCTAGGCACATTTAATCCTATCGAAGAGGTTATTGCGCTGGCTCATGCCAAAGGAGTTCCTGTATTGATCGATGCCGCGCAAAGCGGGGCGCTGTATCCTATGGATGTCACGCAGGTGGACTGTGACTTTCTAGCCTTTTCGGGGCACAAAGCATTTGGTCCATTCGGTATTGGGGTATTGTATACGCGGCAGGAACTCAAAGCAGATATTCACCCTTATACTTATGGAGGAGGCATTGTGCAAAATGTAATGTTGGATGTGACGGATTTCAAGCCCTATCCTTACAACTTGGATGCGGGTACACCCAATATTCCCGGGGTGATCGGGCTGTCCGCAGCCATTGATTTTACCCGGGATCTAGATAGAAAAGCATGTGTAGAGCACGTACAAGGCTTAAGTCATTTGTGCCGAAACGAGTTAAAAAGGATCAACGGGGTAAAGGTGTTGGGAGAGCCTTTAAAAACAGGTGGTATTGTGTCTTTTTATATAGATGATATTCATCCGCATGACGTAGCGTCTTTCCTGGATGAAGATCATATCGCTGTGCGGGCTGGGGTACATTGTGCCCAGCCGTTACTAGATCATTTAGACGTTGCTGCCACGGTAAGAGCTTCGTTTTCCATTTACAATACCAAGGAGGAAGTGGAGCACTTGGTCCATGCTGTGAAGGAACTTATTAAATTTTGGAGATGAAAAAAGAGGAACTGAAAAGGATCTATCGTCAGCAGATCTTGGAAAGAAACAAGAACCCATACCATTTCGAAAAACGGGAGGGGGCAACAGGACATTGTTTAGCCAATAATCCCATCTGTGGCGATAAATTCACCCTTTACCTGGATTTTAACCATGACAATATACGCTCGGCTCATTTTTACGGCTTTGGGTGTGCTTTGTCAAAGGCGTCTACTTCGATTTTGATGGAAAAAATAGAAGGAATGCCACAAAAGGATGTGATTGCGTTTTGCAAAATGTTTTTAGCAGCCGTCAGGGAGAACCAACCCATCGACCCCAAAGACTTGTCTTTGGAAACCTTGGCTCAAATGAGGGACTACCAAGGACGGTTGGATTGTATCACGTTAAGTTGGGAAACCCTCCTTAACCACTTGTTGAAAAAGGAAATGCATACATTATGAACATCAGGTTGATCGCTTTTGGGATTGCCAAAGATATACTGAACACCTCGAAAATGGAGGTGGCTTTGGCTGCCCCTGCAGATATAAAATCACTGAAAGAAAGACTTACCACGGACTACCCGGGGTTTGCGGATTTGGCCAAGTTATCTTTCGCCGTCAATGAAGAATACCGGGACGACGATTTTACTTTAAAAGATCAAGACGAAGTGGTCATTATTCCGCCGGTGAGTGGAGGGTGACCTTACTAAAGATCAAAAGGTCCTAGGGCAGGGTTGATCAAAAAAGAAAGTGGAAGCAATACGTAATTTTGAGCTTACCAACGGCCATGCCTGCCTAAATATTTTGAATTAAACGTTGTTTATGATAGATATCCAAGTAAAAGATACTGCCCTTGTTGAAAAAGAATGCCTCGATGCCGTACGTGATCCCGGGGCAGGAGGGACGGTGCTGTTTTCCGGGACTGTACGTAATGCCACACAGGGTAAAAAGGTAGTGCGGCTGGAGTTCGAAGCCTATGAGGCCATGGCCATTAAAGAGATGGGAAAGATTGCACAGGATATCGTCAGCCAATGGGATGCTTTTCATGTGAGTATGCACCACCGGGTAGGTAGCTTAGCGGTGGGTGAAACCGCGGTGATCATAGCCGTATCTACTCCCCATCGGAAGGCCGCTTTTGAAGCTTGTGAATTTGCCATTGATACGCTTAAAGAAACGGTGCCTATTTGGAAAAAAGAAGTTTTTGAGGACGGGGAGGTTTGGGTGGCTGCGCATCCGTGAGGTGTTGGTCTTAAGGTGTTGTAGTGTTGGAGTCGTAAAGTGTTGTAGTGTTGAAGTCGCAAAGTGTTGTAGTGTTGGGGTCGTAAAGTGTTGCAGTTTTGGAGTGTTTTGTTGGTAGGATTGGGTTTAAGGCTGTGTGCCTGTCGCACGCCTTACCCCTAAGGAGGTAATCCATCGTGTGCTTTGGTTCTCTTTAAGGAGCATTTGGGAGTGGGTGTTGGGCTTAATTTAACGCTATTGGCTTTGGGGTTAAAGGTGTTTATTTTTCATTTGTATGATCTCTCCCATGACGCTGAGGGCGATTTCTTTGGCTGACTTGGCGTTTATGGATAACCCGATGGGGGCATGAATACGATCGATCGCTTCTTCGGAGATTCCCTTCTCTTTGAGTCGTGCTATGCGTTTGGTGTGGGTTTTCCTGCTGCCGAGGGCTCCAATGTAAGCCACGGGTGAGGGCAATAGTATTTCTAGGGCATTATCATCGATTTTGGGATCGTGGGATAAAATAGCACAGTAGGTGTAGGCGTCTAACGTAATGTTGTCGAGGACTTCTGAGGGGTAAGCTTCGATAATTTGATCGGGAGGCACTTTGAAGTTAGTATTCTTGGCAAAAAATCCCCGGGGGTCGATTACAATAGTTTCAAAGTCATGTGTTTGACCCAACTCAACGAGATCGGCTGTAATGTGTGCCGCCCCAACGATGATCAGTTGGCTTTTACGAGGGAAGACCTGGATAAAATACGATCGATCGCTTTTTTCAAAGATTTTATGAGTTCGTTGGTCATAGGCTTCTTTGGCCGTTGCTATTAAGGTCTCCTCTAAAGGACTGCCGAGTAGGGAGGTATCATTTTTACCTAAGGTGATGAGCGTAGTGTTGTTGGGTCCATCCGCTAGTTCACTCACCAAAATACAGGGGGTGTTCGACTCTAGGTTTTGCAGTAGCTTATTTTCCCATTCGTTTTCAAAAAAGGGTTGTAGAAAAACCTGTAAGTTTCCACCACAGCTCAATCCTACGGACCAGGCGTCCTCATCCGAAACACCATAGTGCAGCTGTTTAGCTTCCCCTTTTTCGAAGACTTCTTTTGAAGCTTTGACGATGTCTCCTTCAACACAACCCCCACTTACTGAACCCACCATTTTGCCGTGTTCATTGATCAACATAACAGAGCCTACGGGGCGTGGAGCCGACCCCCAGGTCTTGATGACACGTGCGATGGCTGAACGGGTTCCTTCGTCTTGCCAGGCTTTAAGGGATTTAAGGTGTTCTCTCATGATAAGAAGAGGATAATGTAGGTTATCTACCAAGTTACGTATTTGGGATGTGAAAAGAAGATGATCGGTACTTTAATGCTTCTTAGCCAGTGCATTTGGCCGTATGTCTTAAGGTCAAAGTCTGAATTGTCCCCTGGATCAGAAAAATGTAGTTTAGGCGCCTGGTAGCTAAAAGAAATGCCAATCGAATATGTCAAATTCACCTGTTTTACTTGTAGGTTCTACAAAAGGGCTTGTGTTGATCAAGAAAGGTCCATCCAACCAGTGGAAGATCGAAAAAGTGGTTTTTAAAGGTTTCAATTGCACCATGGTATATGTTGATGAGCGCAACGGCCGATGGTGGATAGGAATATCCCATAAACACTGGGGGCAGAAGTTGCACTATTCTGATGATCGTGGTACGACCTGGCAAGAAGCGAATGTACCTAATTTTCGTGGTGCACTTTTACCCGGTGGGCAGCCCGCAAAGCTACGGCAGGCCTGGTGTATGCAACATGGCGGATGGGACCGGCCCGGTTCATTATGGCTGGGCACTGACCCGGGAGGACTCTTCTATAGCCAGGACCATGGCATTTCTTTTGAGCTTGTTCAAGGACTTTGGCAGCATCCCAGCAGGCAGGTAGAAGGGCAATGGTTCGGGGCGGGTAGTGATCATCCTTTTATTCATTCGATCGTCTTGGATCCCAAAAACAGCGACCACCTGTTCATTGCCGTGAGCTGTGCAGGTGTGTTTGAGACTTGGGACAATGGACATACTTGGAAAGCCCTTAACAATGGGTTGAAGGCTGCCTACTTGCCCAACCCAAAAGTAGAGGTAGGCCATGATCCGCATCGTATGCTGATGCCGGGGCGTCATAACCAGGTGCTATGGCAGCAGAATCATTGCGGGGTGTTTTACTCGGATAGTGGAGGTAAAGAGTGGATCGATGTATCTTCCCAGGATGGGCTGCCCTCTTATGGGTTTGCGTTGGCAGTGAATGAAGAAGACCCTGCTTGTGCTTGGGTGATCCCGGCTGAAAGTGACGAGAACAGGGTCGCCCCGGGTTTAGTGCTACAGGTATTTGAAACAAAGAATTATGGGGAATCATGGGAAAATGTAAGTGCCGGGCTGCCTATACAGTTTACTTTTGATCTCGTTTTGAGACAGGCTTTTGCACGAAAAGGGGAAGTCATGGCTTTTGGCACTACCAATGGAAACCTATACCTATCCGAGGGAGCCTCGGTGCAATGGGAAACCATCACAGCCCACCTGGCAAAGGTGAATGTATTAGTGTTAAGTTAAACCTCAACTGACGTACGAGTACAAGATGAGCTATGTTCGAGGTATTGATCAGTTGGCAACAGGCAACAAGCAAAAAATAGGGGATTGCCGATTGCTTATTGCCAACTGCCGACTTTAAGAACGGGATTGGAAAAATAGCTACCCCTCTAATTACATAACGTAACACTAGGACTACTTTGTCAGATTTAAGTAATTGGTAATGAGGTTTGTAGTTTAAAACCTATTGCCAGCGAGTTGCAAAGGATGGGTGATCCACATCCTGTTCTAAATCCATCCAACACCCATACCTAAGAACGTTATCCTTTACTTTCTACCCTCGTCATTCCTTGC
>JANQLQ010000150.1 GCA_028280565.1 Fulvivirga sp. | reverse complement strand
CAGTAAACAGTCGGCACCCCCCATTTTGCCTACTGCCCTTTGCCTATTGCTAACTTGTCGAGAACTTCCCAACTTGGCAAAGAGAGTTCATTGTTTAATCCTACACGTCAAATTGAGACTTGACACGTCACTAGAAATTAATACCCATACTTTTCTTTCCACAAGGCTCGCAGACGCTTCCTCATCTCTTCTTCACGGGCATTTGCCCCGGGATCGTAGAGTTTAGTGTTTTTTACTTCCCCGGGGAGGAACTCCATGGAGGCAAAATTACCGGGATGATCATGGGCATATTGGTAGCCTTTGCCATATCCTGAATCCTTCATAAGACGGGTGGGAGCATTGCGCAAAGAAAACGGGACGGGCAAGTCACCGGTTTCCCGTACCAGCGCTTGGGCTTTACCGATGGCTTTATAACTGGCATTGCTTTTGGGTGAGCACGCTAAGTAGGTCGCACATTGGGAAAGGATGATACGCGCTTCGGGATAACCGATCACATTCACCGCTTGGAAGGTACTCGTAGCCAGCACAAGAGCCGTAGGATTGGCATTGCCAATGTCTTCAGAAGCTAAGATCACCATCCTGCGCGCAATGAATTTGACATCTTCTCCTCCCTCGATCATCCGGGCGAGATAATACACCGCCGCATTAGGATCGCTACCCCGAAGCGACTTTATAAATGCCGAAATGATATCATAATGCTGCTCCCCGCTTTTATCATAAATAGATACCCGTTGCTGGGCAATATCCTTGACCGCCTGGTCCGTTATTTCCACCTCTTGCCCTGGCAAGGAATCCGTCACAAGTTCAAGCAAGTTTAGCAGCTTCCTGGCGTCACCACCGGAGATTTGAAGCAATGCCTTGTCTTCTTTGATGTGGACCGTCTTTTTTTGGAGCTCGGCATCACGGGTCAAGGCATGGTCCACTAATTTCAACAGCTCTTCACGTTTCAAAGACTGTAAGGTGTAGACTTGGCACCGGCTCAGCAGGGCTGCATTAACTTCAAAGGAAGGATTCTCCGTGGTAGCGCCTACCAGTGTGATTACACCTTTTTCTACTGCACCTAAAAGGGCATCCTGCTGGGATTTGTTGAACCTATGGATCTCATCGATGAATAAGATCGTCTTAGACTGTCTCTTAGCTTTATCAATAACTTCGCGTACATCTTTTACACCAGCGCTTACCGCGCTCAGGGTATAAAAAGGAGATTTGATCTCGTTAGCAATAATATTAGCAATGGTGGTCTTCCCCACACCAGGGGGTCCCCAAAGGATCATAGATGGAATAGCGCCAGACTTTATGGCCTTTCTTAAAACCCCATTTTCACCCACCAAATGCTCCTGGCCTATAAGTTCATCCAGTGAAGTTGGGCGAAGTCGCTCGGCTAAGGGTAGGTTCAGATCAAACATCGATATGAAAGGGTTCTGTTTTGGGCTTATTGATGCTAATATAGCTTTTTTGCTTTTTACCGGGCACCTTGACAGGCAAGGTATTGTCAATTAATTCCTTAGCGATTGCCTCCTCCCATTCCCTGGTATCCACACGTCGATTGACGGTTAAAGGGAAACTAGTGCTAGGTTAAGCCTCAAATGACATACCAGGTACAGGATGAGTTATGTTCGAGGTTTTGATCAGTCGGCAATGGGCAAAGGGCAGTAGGCAAAAAAATAGGTTTGCCAATTGCACATTGCCAACTGCTGATTTTAAGAAGGGCATCATTGAAAATTCAAGTGGCGTATGGAGGGAGGACATCCAGGAACAGCGCGGCCCATTGGAGGCCTGTGCGTAAGCGGCCTATAGCGGCTGGATAGCGCGTTTCGAGGGAAAAATGGGCTTGGTTGCTGGCGCCCTTTTCTTTTGTTTCGTTTTCTTTCCCCAAAGGGATGCCTATGGCATGGGCACGCAAAAGAAAATGAAAACTGGACTTAAAACCACATAATCCCGCGTACACTGCTCATTGAGAGGATCGTACTACCCGAAACATTCTTTTGAAATATAGCCTAATTTGTCAAAGCCAAACGCTTTCCTATCAAATTTAATTTTCACGGACGTTTAAGAACGGGATTGGAAAAAATAGCGAACCGTCCGATTATACTTAACGTGATGCCAGGGAAAAGTTCCGGGTCCATTTACTAAAACAGGTTCGGGCATTCTATGTACATTTGGCCGTGCCAGGAAAAATCACTATTCACGCCGTCCTTTTGATCGTAGCCATGATCTATGGCGCTAACTACACGATCGCAAAAATTGCCCTGCCAAGGTACATAGAACCTTTTGGGTTTATCCTACTAAGACTCATCATGGCTACACTGCTCTTCTGGATTTTAGGGGCGCTGTTACCGCGTGAAAAGGTACAGAAAGAAGACTATTGGAGATTGATACAGTGCGGTTTTTTTGGAGCGGCATTCAACATGCTCATGTTTTTCCAAGGCCTGAGTATGACCAACCCTATCAATGCCTCGGTGATTATGACCCTGTCACCTATCGTAGTGCTGGCAGTAGCCTATTTGATGGGGCAAGAAAAGTTAAGTAGCATGAAGATCGCGGGGGTCATACTAGGAGCAATTGGCGCCTACCTGCTGGTCACGAAAGATGGGTTTTCTTTACAAAACAGTACCCTGCTGGGGGATTTGTTCATCATTGTCAATGCCAGCGCCTATGCCTTCTATTTAGTGATCGTAAAACCACTCATGTTAAAATACAAGCCGACTACTGTGATCAAATGGGTCTTTCTCTTCGGCAGTATCATGTGCCTGCCATTTGGTATAGCGGACCTTGCGGAAGTGGAGTGGACAGCAATGCCACCGGAAGCTTGGATGAGCGTAGTCTATGTCATTTTGGGAGCTACTTTTACCGTTTACTTACTCAATATTTGGGCGCTTCAGTATGTAAATTCTTCCGTAGTAGGGACCTACATTTATTTGCAGCCCATCATTTCTACAGCAATTGCCGTGACATTCCGCCATGATCCACTGGATGTGAAAACCGTGATCTATTCTTTACTGATCATGGGAGGGGTCTATTTGGTGGGAAGAAAGTAGCATGTTAAAACATCATCCATTATTTGAGGCTTGTCATGATCCTAGTTTCACTTTGTCACATTCAATTATTTGACAGACAGGGATTTAGCTAAAAATGAGACCGTTGGGTAGCCTCATCAAAAACGAAAAAAAACTTCTTTATCGTCATTCCTGCCTGCCTTGCAGAGTGAGCGATGCGCGAGAGCAGGAATCTGCTGTGTCGTGGAACGTGAACCTTTTTTTTAAGTGTACTGGGTTTTCGTTTCACGACTTCGCAGATTCCTTGTCACGCCTAGCCCAACGCACAAGCTGCAAGGAATGACGAGGTTAGAAAGTAAGGAATGACGTTCTTAGGTATAGGTTTTGGATAGATTTAGAACAGGATGTGGATCCCCCATCCTTTACAGCTCGCTGGCACTAGGTTTGAAACTAAAACCTCATTATCAATGACTTAAATCTG
>JANQLQ010000139.1 GCA_028280565.1 Fulvivirga sp. | reverse complement strand
GTTCCCAAAGTCGACAGTCGGCAACCCTCTATTTTGCCTACTGCACTTTGCCTATTGCTAACTTGTCGAGAACTTCCCAACTTGGCAAATAGAGTTCATTGTTTAATCCTACACGTCAGTTGAGGTATGACACGACACTAGTGCATGATCCAGGTTAAAACCCTGTTCCCTTCCGGTAGGCGGCAGGCGAAGTGTTTTTTAGCTTACTGAATACTTTTGTCAGGTGGTATCGATCTGAAAAACCACATTTTGAAGCAATATCCTCTATGCTGGTCCCTGTATGACTCAGCAGGCTGCAAGCCTTGTCTATCCGTGCTTGTGCCAAGTATTTTGCCGGGCTTATCCCCATATTTTTCTTGAACAGCCTTGTAAAAGTTCCCGGTGACAGGTGATGCCGGGAAGCGAGCGATTGTGTGGTGATGGGCACTGATAAATTCGTTTCTATGTATTCCAGTACACTTGTTATCCTGGGTTCCAGCTTTTTTGACTGCCAGGTGGATCTTGGTAACCTATTCAATGCTGACAAGATCAAATGATAGACCGCCAGGCTTTCTTTGGAAGGGAATGCCTTGGCCTCATGGACCAATACCCTTAAAATATGCTCCAAGTTAGCCTGTACTTCCCTGGTAAGCTCAATTTCATAGACCCCTGGCACGACATGGTCAAAGTGGAGTCCTAGTGTGAAATGGATAAAAAAATGCAACATATGCCCTTGTGCCAAGTGTTGTTTTTCCTCTGCGTGAGAGTGGATGCGTCCTCCTTTAAAATAATAGGGTGATTCCAGCTGGAGTGCACTATTTTCAATGTCACCGGAATAAGCCGTTCCCGGGGGGATCAGGTATAGCTTATTCGGCAATAAATAGGTTTTGTGTTCATAATGTACATAAGCTCCATGACTGCCGTTCCAGTAGAGACGCCAAAACGGGAATGACATTTTCTGACATTTCCAGATGGAAAACCACCAATACCTGCAACATAAAATATTGATTTTCAGATCTTTAAATGACTGACTATTGTCGGAGGGATCTCCGCTTCTTGAAATCTCACGGGCAATAAACATAATTCAAAGTGTTAAAATATGCACAAATTTGGTGCAATTGGACATTTATTACTTTTTAAAATGACCATAATTTTAAATTTCGGATCTGTAGCTGTTTTGAACAAAGCCCCGGGTAGGGATAACGAGCGGAATTTATCTAGGGCTCATTAGGGAAAATACTAAAGAAATAGTATCCCACTTTACCCGTGACAGCATAAGGTTATTGGTATTATTTAATAGGTTTTTAAAATAGATGATGAAGTTAAAATTCCCACAATTCTGTGCAATAGGTTTCACTTTTTTCCTTTGGGTGTCATGTACCCGGGAAGCTCCGCCAGTTAAAAAAGTAGACGTACCTTATTATCTAAAAGGGTATGAATCTTATGGAACAGCTCCTCAAATTAATGGGGACACGCTCCGGGCCTCAAAAGCAGCTTACGAATGGTACCGTGATGCAACCTTTGGCATGTTCATTCACTGGGGCGTGTACAGCGTAGAGAAAAAACATGAATGGGAAATGGAGGTCCGGCAATGGAAAATTGAGGACTATGAAAAATTGGCCGATCGCTTTGACCCGGTTCAGTTTGATCCGAAGGAATGGGTAAGCCTCGCCAAAGAAGCCGGCATGAAATACATAGTGATCACGTCCAAACACCATGATGGATTTGCCATGTGGGACACAAAGCTGGGAGATTGGAACATTATGGACCGGACTCCCTATAAAAAAGATATTATAAAGATGCTGTCAGAAGAATGCCAAAAACAAGGTATTGCATTCGGGTTGTATCATTCGCATATCGATTGGCACCACCCTGATTTTTACCCCAGGGGAGAAACAGGCCAGCATACTGGCCGGCCCGAAAGTGGGGATTTCGATAAATACATCGACTACATGAATGCCCAAGTAGCCGAGTTAAGCAGTGGTGAGTACGGCCCTATTTCCAGTTGGTGGTTCGATGGCGTTTGGGATATCAAAGAGGGCGTTGACTGGAGGCTGAAAGAAACCTACGACCTGGTGCATAAAAACCTTCCACATTCTATGATCGGTAACAACCGTTTCAGCGTCCCCCAGTATGGAGAAGATTACCAGGTTTTTGAGCGGTCCCTTCCCGGTCATGATACTTATGACGCCAATACCAAGATCGTCTCTGGATATCCGCTCGAATCAGCCGATACGATGAACAAACACTGGGGGTATAATGAAGAGGATTCGGCCTTTAAAAGTCTCAAACAACTGGTCCATTACCTTGTGAGAGCAGCGGGTATCAATGGTAATCTTTTATTGAACGTAGGCCCGCCTCCTACAGGGAAATTCCAAGATGAAGTGATCGAGAGGCTTAAAGAAATAGGTGAATGGAACAGGCAGAACGGAGAAGCTGTATTTAAAACCCGTGGAGGGCCAATGGTGGAACAAACGTGGGGTGTGATGACCACTGCTAAAGACGATAGCAAAACTTTCCTGCATATCCTGGATGACCCCGGCACCACGCTGTTGGATGTGCCGGTAAAAGGAACAGTAACCTCGGTGAAGTCATTTAGTGGTCATGAAGTACCTTTTACTGTGGATGATCACCTGCAAATAGATCTTTCAAGTGTGCCCCTGGACGATATAGATACGATACTCATCATTGAAAAAGAAGGTCAGCTCAGCCCCGTTCGATTAGATTCGCACAGCCCGGATCGGGAAGAAAATGCGGGCTAGATCCTTCGCAAGAAATAATAGATTGTAAAAAAGAACACAAATGAGAACACCGACCAGCAACCTGTATCGAATTGTCTTTACGATCGGCATATTACTAATGACCATTAACGCTCAAACCCAGGGACTCCCTGGGTTTCGAAAGGTAGAGGGCTCGAGGCAGATCCACCTCGACTTTCATACCTCGGAAGCCCTCAAGGACATAGGAGGTAAATTTGATAAAAAGCAATTCCAAGAAGCTTTACTAGCCGGCCATGTCAATTCGATCAATATTTTCGCCAAAGGTCACCATGGCTGGTCATATTATCCGACGAAAGTAGGGCACCAGCACCCAAACCTGGACTTCGATCTGTTAGGCCGGCAAATTGAAGCCTGTCATGAGATAGGCGTAAGAGTCCAGGCCTATTATACCATTGGCTGGTCAGTGAAGGACGCAGAAGACCATCCCGGTTGGATCATGCTGGACAAAAATGGAAAGGATCAATATTCTGAAATGAGATCCAAGGCCAAACCCTCGGACCCAATGCCCTGGGGATGGCCGGTACTTTTCCCGGAAGGGCCTTATTTAGACCTTATTGTGAAGCAAACCGAGGAGCTGGTAAAGAACTATGACCTGGATGGGATCTGGTACGACATTATCCCCTTGAACCGCCTTAATTATAATGAATGGAGTAAACAGGACATGCAAGCCCATGGCATTGACTGGAAAGATGATCAAGCTGCCAATGCCCGTCATGTAGCAAAGACAAAAACGTTCCTGGAGAAAACCCGGGAAGTCATTTTGAAGCACCGGCCACACGCCTCTGTTTTTTACAACTGGACCACTCACCTGAACAGGGACAATACGTTTGACCATGAATTGTATCGATACAATACCAAGGCGGACCTGGAAGACCTGCCTACTGCCTGGGGAGGTTATGATATCTTTCCTTACCGGGCCAAATTCTTTGCCAATGTAGGCATGCCCATAGTGGCCATGAGCGGGAAATTCCATAAAGCCTGGGGTGAATTCGGAGGCTTTAAACACCGCGACGCTTTATGGTACGAGGCCGCCGCTATGGTGGCTTTTGGCGCTGCTGCTAACTTTGGCGATCAGTTGCACCCCTCCGGCCAGCTGGAAAAAGCCACGTATGAAAACATAGGTCACGCCTTTGATTATGTAGAGAAAATCGAGGACTACGGTGTTGGAGCAGCGCATGAAGCTGTGGTAGGACTTTGGTTTACCCAGGACCAGCGACGGGATGAAGGGACCGCCAGGATGCTTTTAGAAAACCAGGTCAATTTCGTGGTGGCCAGTAACAGGAAGGATTGGTCGAAGCTGCAAGTCATCATTATTCCCAGTAGTGTGCGGCTTTCCGACCCGGAAATTCGAAGATTGAAAAACTTCCAGGCACGAGGCGGCAAGCTCATCGTCATGGGAAAAGGAGCCTTCGACCCTGGCCAACAGCAATTTCAATTAGACTTAGGCGTAAAATACCTTGGAGAAGCCAGCTACGACAAAGACTACCTGTACGTAGCCAGCCCCACTTCCAAAGACCTGGTTGCTTCTCCCTTTCTAAACTACGAACCCGGTATCCGGGTAGAGGCCGGTCCTAAAGCGGATATTATAGCGGCCATTCGCGAGCCCTTTTTTAGCCGAACATGGGAACATTTTACATCTCATGCCAATACTCCTTACCGGGCAAAGGACGCCAAGCACCCGGGAGTAGTCAAAACAAGAAACACCGTTTACATAGCGCACGAGCTGGATCGTATGTATTTTGAGCATGGCGCCCGGGTGCACCGGGAGCTGTTCATGGAAGCCTTCCGGGCACTGGATATTGAGCCTATGGTTAAGGTTGACCTGCCCAGCCTGGGGCGCATTAACCTTTTGCACCAGCCGGAACAGGAACGCTACGTCCTGCACCTGTTATACGCCGCGCCCATCCAGAGAGGAAGCGTTCGGGTGATCGAGGACTTAGTGCCTGTATACCATACCCCCATAGAGCTGGATTTGGGTAAAAAGGTCAAAAAGATCTATTCGGTACCTGGCATGAATGTACTGGATTATACACAGGAAGGCGAAAAGACCAAGTTAAAAGTCCCTGAGTTTACGGGGCATACGGCAGTAGTTGTAGAATACCAGTAAAAATATAGGTTGGAGCTAAAGAAGGCGCTTGGATCGATTTTTTGCCGGTTATGAAAATGTAATTAAGATACTCGGAAGGGCAAAAATGAGGAACAAAAACAAACAAATATGAGTCACAAGGTTGTCAAAGCCCCTGGTCCCAAGTTAATAGACCCTAAAATGCTATTGCCTTTCATTGCGGTTACCTGCCTGTTCTTTCTCTGGGGATTCCCCAATGATCTGACCAATCCCATGGTAGAGGTGTTCAAGAATGTGTTAGACATTTCTAATGTAAAGGCCTCCTATGTGCAACTGGCTTTTTACGGTGGCTATGGTACTATGGCGATTCCAGCGGCCTTGTTTATCAGGAAGTACAGCTACAGGTCAAGCATCGTACTGGGATTGTTTCTTTTCATGCTGGGGTCATTCATGATGTATCCTTCGGCCCAGTGGGTGAACTATGAACTTTTCCTGGTATCTTTTTACCTGCTCACCTTTGGGTTGGCCTTTCTAGAGACCACCGCTAATCCCATGATCCTCGAGCTGGGCGACAGGGAGACCGCCACGCAGCGCCTGAACTTCTCCCAGGCTTTCAACCCTATGGGAGCACTTACCGGGCAGGTAGTGGCCAGGATCTTTGTAGTAGAAAGGTTACATACAAAAATTGGCGTTGATGCTGAAGCGGCTACGGCGACACTCTCCCCCGATGAAAAGCAGCAGATCATTGAACACGACCTGGGCGTGGTGAGCACCCCTTACATCATTTTAGGCTTCGTGGTATTGGCCATAATGCTTGTATTCCTTTTTATGAAAATTGACGGGCGAAGGGACAGAGCTGAACGGTTGACTTTAAAAGAAACCTACAGTAAGCTGTTTTCCAACAAAAACTATTACGAAGGTGTAATAGCCCAGTTCTTCTACGTGGCTTGCCAGATCATGGTATGGACTTTTATATACCAATACGTGACGAACCTGAACGCGACCCGGGGCGCCGATGAACAGCTGAATGCTACGGTTTTTGTGGTGGTCTCTACCGTTTCATTCCTGGTCGCCAGGTGGATATGTACCTTTTTGATCCGGTACATAAGCTCGGCCAAGCTGATGCTGATCTTTGCGATATTGGGGATAACACTGTGTGCAGGAGCAATTTTGATCAACGGGATTGTGGGGCTCTACTGCCTGGTAGGTGTATCATTTGCTATGTCACTCATGTTCCCTACGATCTATGGCATAGCCCTGGCAGGCATGGGAGACGAAGCCAAACTTGGCTCTGCCGGGTTGATCCTGGCCATTGTCGGGGGCGCTTTGATGCCGCCGCTACAGGGTAGTATCATTGACATGGGAGGAACAGGACTTAATGACCTGCAACTGTTCGGGTTTATTCCTGAAGTGAATTTTTCATTCATTTTACCGCTGACCTGCTTGGTTTTTGTGGCAGTGTACAGTTGGCGATCGATGAACCGTTCTAAGAACCCATTAAATTAAATCATGGTCTTCATAACCTTCCTGGCAAGGGTCACTTTTGGTATTTCGGTGCTGATCGCTTTGTCTTCTTTTTCTTATGCTCAAATTGGGAAGGGAGATGTATTGATAGATGAGCTTCATGCCCTTGGAAATATAGACCTTCTGCCGGCATATATAAAAGGTTCTGAGGTAGCTATGCTATCGTCTTATGATAGGACAGGAGGCAATGACGATGGTTTTTCGGGAAAGTATTCTTATATAAGAAAAGAAGGGGAAAACCGCTTGGTCATGGCAGATTTAAAGGGGCCTGGTGTAATTGAGCGAATCTGGACTCCTGTACCCACTTCTGATACCATCGAGTTTTATTTCGACGGTGAGAAAACACCCGGCATTAAAATGCCATTTGAAGACTTGTTTTCCTCTCCAGGGAAGTTCCCATTCCAGGCTCCATTGGTGGGTAATGAAGTAGGAGGGTTTTACAATTATGTTCCTATTCCGTACAAAAAGAGTTGTAAAATAGTATACCTAGGAGATGGATTAAAGTTTCATCAAATACAATACAGGACCTTTACGGACAAAAGGAAGGTGAAAACCTTTTCCTTTAACTGGGATGGGCCCGAGAAAGCTGCCTGGGAAAAAGCTGCACGACAATGGGCAGGCTACCATGAACGGGGGGAAATACAAAATGAGGATGTATTTACTATCCAAAAAAATGTTCATATCAAGCCAGGAGAAACCCTAAAACTCGCAGAGATAAGTGAAGGTGGCCGTATTGTTGGGATTACATTTGACCATAACACCGCGGCAAATACTGAAAACGCCAATCTCATTTTTCGGGCCAGGTGGGATGATGATCCAGGTTGGGCGTTTAACCTGCCCTTGCCCTATTTACTAGGAAATGCTTTTGGGGGACAAACAATGAATTCTATACCCATGGGGTTTGACGGACGTGTAGGTTATTGTCGCTTACCTATGCCATTCGACAAAAAAGCTTTTTTGGAATTTTACTACCTGCCCGGAGAAAGCAGTGAACAACCCCTATTGCAATTAAAAGTCATAATTCACTATACCAAACAGCCAAGGGACCCCGAAAACGAAGGCCGCTTATACACCTCCTGGAGAAGGGAAGAACCTGCCGTTGGAAAACCTTATGAGATACTGGATCATAAGGGCCATGGCCACCATGTAGGCACTATACTATACTGCCAAAGTATTGAAAAAGAAGAAAAGTGGTTTACCACAGGTTTCTTTGAAGGAGATGATGTAACCATTATCGATGGGCAAGTTCGTATGCACGGGACGGGCTCTGAGGATTATTTTAATGGAGGATGGTATGGTGTTCCCGATCGTTGGGATGATAGCTTTAGCCTTCCTTTGCACGGCTGCCTTAACTATTCGGTCCCCCTTGGAAGAACGGCTGCCTATCGCTTTTACATGGCAGATAAAGTAAACTTCGATCACAGTTACAACCTTACTATAGAACATGGAGCCACAAATAATGATTGGGCCGTGGATTACGGTTCGGTAGCTTTTTTCTATGCGGATAAACCCACTCAAAATGGCTGCGAACCCACCCCGCAACGGACGAAAAAATTTATACCCTTGACCGAATTGGAGGTTCCCCTCAATTTTTTCAACCTACAATCTTTAGGCTTTCCCCAAAACCCCGTTTCAGTGAATTATAGGAAGATCCTTAAAAAAGACGCGTTTTTGTTTCACAGCGACGAAGATTGGATTTATGTCAAAACTAGCTTGGAACTACCGGTGGATGACGGAAAATATAGCCTCTTCCTGTCTTATTTTAAATCGCCTGGCAGCTCACAATTGAGGCTGTATCAACGACAAGCCCCGGTAGGAGAATGGATCGACATTTCTTCAGGGGAAATACAATTTGTTGAAAAGGAGAAGATGGGCGTGATCGAAATTAAGAACGGCAGGGCAGCCCTTACATTCAGGGCAAAAGGGCAAAAAGGAAAATGTGACTTTTCACTGCATAAGATCTATTTAAAAAAAGAGTTAATAAACAAAAAATAGAAATGTCAGCAATAAAACTAGGGAAAAATACTTCTGAACATCCGGACATTCCAATAATAGGTGTGTTTGCCACCTGCGATCCACGGATAGATCCCGACTCCCGGGCACGGGCGGCCAATATCGTGAAGATGGCGGCCGACCAGGTTTCCGGGGAAGTGTTCACACCGGGTAAACAAAAGGTGCCGGTAGTCTATTCCGACATCCTTGTGGACGGAGAAAAGCAGGCCGATGCCGTGGCTGCCCAATTTAAGGCGGCAGGTGTTAATATCATTGTCTGTGTGCCAGACACCTGGGCTTTTCCCCAGCTCACGGTTATCTCCCTGCTGGCACATTTCCCCTCGGATACCCCTTTCAATTTCACTACCGGCAACAGTGGTCCTCGGCCAGGGGTAGTATTTACCCATGCTACCAATGGTGCATTGGCACAGTCCGGCAGGTTAACACATATCAACGTAGGCAGTTGGGCAGATACCGGGCTTGATCCTGTAATGACAGGAGAGACCAAAGCAGCCCTGGTCGATTGGTGCTATGCCGCAATGGCCTACCAGGGGTTGAAGGGCAAGCGGGTGCTTGTGTTCGGTCATGACTCTATGGGGATGGAAACCGCTTTGCCCCATATAGCCGCTACGCGTAACCAATTCGGCCTGGAGATCACCCGCATGGACATGAAATTCCTCGCCGATCTCCTTGCTAAAAGATCCTATGATGAAAATGAACTTAAGCGATTAAGGACATGGCTGGAAGAAGGTTCAGCGGGCATTGAGCTACCCGAAGCGGCAGACAGTGACAACCTGGATAAAAGCTTGGCGCTTTACTTGATCGTACGCGATCTCATGAAAGACCTCAATGCAGTAGGCGGGGGCTTTATGAGCCAGCTCGAATGGGGATCGGATGCCAGGGGTATTCCCCAGCCGGTGGCCGATATTATGGAGTCACTCTTCAATTCCACCTTCGACCACAATGGCCCTAAAGCAGTCATCCCCTATGCCACGGAAGCCGATGTTCAAGCCCTCCTTACTCAATTGTTCATGACCTGGCTTTCCGGTGGAGACCCGCCCTTGTTCATGGATTTTAGAAAAGTGTGGGAGCCCGCAGAGATCAGTTCGTTTGCTGAAGCCCGTGGCGTAGCCCTGGCCGGCGATACCCAGTGGGAAAAAAGAGGTTTTGTGGATGGTGTTAATTCCGGTTCAGCCTCCTTTGACTGGGCAGCGATGCCAGGCACCGATCCTAAGGAAATATTGGGGAAAATTACCTTCCCGAAAGCAGTGGATTATTTTTCCTACCTTGGCAATTCCACCCACTTTATCTCCCCCGGGGGAATAGAAGGGATAGCTGCCAGGCTGGCTTATAGCTCTCTAACGGGTATGTTTTCAATGGTTTGGGACGAAGCAGAGACCGTGTCACTTCCCGAAGAACTGGCAGAGGCCGTTTGCCAGGCCGCTAATCCTACCTGGCCGCATACTTTTGTGATGCCCAAACATGCCACGATGACGGAATATAAGCACTATGCCCCGGCCAACCATTTCCATATGACCTGGCATCTCAAAAGGACCCGGTTACAATTTTGGATGGATATGGCCAACGTACTCTCCGTAACGCCTTGGGCGGCCAGGCCCGCTTTTGATGAAGGTGAAGACCGTCCTCTTCCTTTGCTTTATGTCATTAACGGCGGGGAAGACCAGGCTAAGCTCATGAGAAAACGGTGAAAATGATGTTATTACCAAACCATTAGGCTTAAAACTATGGAATACACGTTAGGATTAGATTTTGGTACAGGTTCGGTAAGAGCTTGTATTTTAGATATCTACTCAGGGCAAATGATGGCCACCGCTGTTTGTCCGTTCACCGGAGGCGTGGAGGGTACATATAGGGATCCGCATAATCCCTTGTTGGCCAGGCAGTCCCCAATGGAGTATTTGAGAAGCCTGGAAAAGGCCGTCTGCAAAGCCGTTGAAAACTTTGAACGGGAGGGCTTCGATGTCAAAAATATCATCGGTATCGGGGTAGATGCCACGGGCTCTACACCTATCCCGGTAAAGCAGAACCTGCAACCGTTAGAGGCCCTGCCTGCCTACGAAGATAATCTCAATGCTTATGCCTGGCTTTGGAAAGACCATACAGCCGTCAACGAAGCCCTGGCCATTACCCAAAAAGCTGCTGCTACTCACCCTCAATACCTGGACAAATGTGGGGGAACATACTCCTCTGAATGGTTCTGGTCTAAGGCCTGGCACTGTCTCAATACCGACCCGCAGGTATTTGAAGCAGCGGATAGTTGGATAGAACAATCTGATTTTATCCCTGCGACACTCGCCGGTATCGAAGATGTAAGCCAGGTGAAGCGAAATATTTGTGCAGCAGGTCATAAAGCGATGTACTCCGAAACGTGGGGAGGTCTGCCCGGTAAGGAATTCCTGGCTTCACTGCATCCGGCATTGGCCGACCTCCGGGACAGGCTCTACGATACCGCTTATAGCTTTGACGAAACGCTAGGCGAATTGTCTGCGGAATGGGCCGCCCGCCTGGGCATTCCAGGAGGGATACCGGTGGCCGTGGGCGCCTTGGATGCTCACGTAGGCGCCGTAGGCGCAGGTGTAGGACAAGGTAAATTTGTAAAGATCATTGGCACCTCTACCTGTGATATCATGGCCTTTCCCAAAAGTAAAGCCCCCGGGGACTTTCCAGGGGTAGCCGGTATTGTCGATGGGTCGGTACTGCCCGGGCACATTGGCATAGAAGCCGGGCAAGCCGCAGTAGGGGACCTGCTCAACTGGTGGGTACAGCACGTGCTCAAAAAAGGTGCGGAATACCACATCGAACTCACTGAAAAAGCGAGCCAGCTCAAGGCCGGTGAAAGCGGCCTGCTGGCGCTCGATTGGAACAATGGTAACCGCAATATCCTTGGAGATCAGCAACTCAGTGGCCTGATCCTGGGGCAAACGCTGGCCTCTGCCGATTACGAGATCTACAGGGCTTTGATCGAAGCTACAGCCTTTGGGGCTTTAAAGATCATTAAGCTGCTGGAGAACCAGGGTATTGAGATCAGGGAAATTATCACTACCGGGGGGATCGGGCATAAAAATGAACTCTTCATGCAGGTATACGCGGATATCATCGGATACCCTGTAAAAAGAGTTCAAAATCCGCAAACCGTGGCTATTGGCGCGGCCATCATGGCGGCGGTAGCCGTAAAAAAAGGAATGGAGGGATTTACTGATCTTGATAAAGTAGTTGAAAACCTCTCTGTAGCTTCCGATAAAACCTATACACCCAATCCCGAAGCGCATGTCGTCTATCAGCAACTATTCTCCCTGTATAATAAGCTTCATGATGCATTCGGACAAGACCGGGAGATAAAGCTCTATCAAGTGATGAAAACACTGATTAACCTGAGAAATGAAATAACCAACAATCGATACTAGTGTCGTGTCAAGCCTCAAATAACGGCCAATCCGGGGTATCTTTTGCGGGATCTCTGCGTTGCAAAAAGACTTACGTAGCTATGGCTATGCGCGTTTTTTGCGCCTTGACCTCCCACAAAATCTACGACCACCTTACCCGCCATTTGAGGCTTGACACGACACTAGTATACTGCGTTATCCATGCTGGATGAGATGGCCGCCTTTCTAAGGGGTTCGCACATACACATGTTGCCAGTGAACGAATTGCGAATCCTTAACCAGGGTATCATTGAAAATCCAAGTGGCGTTTCGAGGGGGGACACCCAGGAACAGCGCGGCACATTTGAGGCCTGCGGGTAAGCGGCCTGTAGGGGCTGGATAGCGCGTTTTGAGGGGAAAATGGGCTTTGTTGCTGGCGCCCTTTTCTTTTGTTTCGTTTTCTTTTGGGCGTGCAAAAGAAAATGAAAACTGGACTTAGAACCTCATAATTCCGCGTATACTACTCATTTCGAGGCTCCCATTACTTGAAACATCCGAAAAATATAGCTTAACTTGTCAAAATTAAGCCTTCCACTATCAAAGCTAATTTTCAAGGACACCTTAACCATATGATATGACCATAAGCCCGGGCTTATCGTATAACTTCCAACATCTTGGGCCTCTTTTCTAACCACTATCCAAGCATGAAAGGCCATAAATCAGCATGTGTCTATTCAGGGCGTCAATGTCCAACTGCACTGGTCTTCCAGTGTAATGCCTTTGCTTTTGCCTTTGACTATAATTTTGTTTTCGCCCGGCACAAGGGTGACCACCGGGGATATGGCAATACCATTTACCGGCTTTGCCGAGCCTACACGTTTACCTCTAAGGTAAAAGTCCACTTTTCCCAGGTTCGTGTAAACTTTGATCGTTGTTTTATCCCGGGTGCGTTCAGTATACCTTTTAGAGGCCAAATACAACATTGGCCTTGGGTGCCAATGAGCTTTGTAAAAATAGTAGGCGTCCTTTTTCACTAAACGATCTGCCGTGACCAAGCCTTTGTCATTCACTCCTTTCCGATCACCTTCGGCGCGATGTACTGCCCCGAAATCAAACATAAGCCAGATGAATTTCCCCCAAATGAAAGGCCTTTTTCCCAGCTCCTGCCAGTTTTGCTCATGGTAGTGGGCTTGCCATTCTTCCGGGTGCCAGCGACCTGCCGGCTTCGGGGCTACCAGCGAATCGGAATGATGATGGATGCTGGCCCCAGCGCCATATTCGCTCACGGAAATGGGCCTCCCCGGGAAACGGGCGTGCATCTCATCTGCCCATTGTCCTATGTAAGAGGGGTCACCTCCATACCAGCCAAAATAGCGGTTCCACCCAATGGCATCGGTGATGTCATTGTTGTGGTTATCCTGAAAAGTAGCCGCCATGGTCAACCGGTAGGGGTCTTCTTTTTTGGCAATTTCATTTAGCTCCTGGATATATTCATAAGGATCGTCCCCGTTGATCTTTACCTCGTTGTACAGCCCCCAAAAAAAGATGGAAGGGTGGTTATAATTTTGGCGGATCAGCGCTTTGAGCTGTTCTTTCCCGTTGGCTTTAAAGCCTGCTGAGTTCATAAAACCCCGGCCCAGGTAGCCCCCGGGACCGACCATCGGGATCTCGGTGTATACCAGGATGCCGAGTGAATCGCACACCCGGTAAAAGTACTCCGAATGCGGATAGTGGGCCGTCCGTATGGCGTTGACACCCATCTCCAGCATAATCTCAAAGTCTTGATCATAGTCACTTGGCGTAAGTGCACTGCCCTTCCCGGCTTTAGCTTCATGGTAACATACTCCCCGAAGATCGGTGTACTCCCCGTTTAGGAAAAAACCCTTCGCCGAATCCAGGGAAAAATACCGCAGCCCCAGGGGTTGCTCAAGCCGGTCGATCATTTTCTCTTCCTCGGTGACGGTAGTGACCAACTGGTACAGGTACGGATCTTTTCGCCCCTGCCACAAACGCGGTTCTTCTAAGGATAGATCGACACTCCAGCCTTTGGTCTCCTTTGGGCCCACGTCAATATTGGCTTTCGCTACGGCCACTACCAACCCCTGGTGATCTTTGATCTCTACGGATACTCCCAATGTTTTTTCTTGTCCTGCGCCGTTGGAGATCTTTCCACTCACGGAAACATCGGCTTTCCCTGGGCTAACGTTTTCCTGTGTGATAAAGACCCCGGGAGAGCCGTGATCCAACACATCGATACACGCCTTTTCCCGTAAAAGCAGGTAAACGGGCCGGTGAAGCCCACCGTAAACATTGAAATCCCCGACAAGCGGCATCACTTCGGAATGGAAAGCATTATTGACCATGACCATAAGCTCATTATCCTCTCCTACCTGCACAAAATCGGTGATCTCCAAGGTAAAGCCAGTATAGCCTCCTTTGTGGTGCCCTGCATGCCTTCCATTAACGTACACATCGGTGACCAGTGTGCTGCCCTCAAAGTGCAAAAAGAAGCGCTTTTCCAGGTGCCCTGCTTCAATGGCTATCTTCTTTTTATAAACCCCCAACCCCCTGTAGTAGTCCAGCTTGCCATCGGCCACGTCTTGGGCATTCCAGGTATGGGGCAGGTCTACCTGTTCCCATGGGGGTTGTTTTTGCATATTGTATTGATAGCCTCGCACAAATTGCCAGTCTTCCATAAGGCTGAGTCTCGTTTGTGCTGAAAGAGCGGAAGTAACAATGCATAGCACTATGGTTAAGGTCTTTGCTAACATATCTACCAGGGAGATTTGTGAATGTATGAGATTGATAGTTGAACTGGTTAAAAATGTATTGCAGAACTATTACTTGCCTGCTCTTGGTAAATTAAGACGCTAAAGGTGCAATAAACACCTGGCGTTAACGGTGTAAGTAGACAGGATAGTGTTTAAAAATGGTTAAAAAGGAGTACTCATCACCAATTTTTATATTCAAGGCACTTTTCCAATGGTGACTTTCGATGCGAGCATTTGCCATTAATGTTTGCAACTCCTTGCATTTCCTATAACTGGCTTAAGACTGTGTCTTGAGCCTATCGATAATTAATAATCGCACACTAAGAAGTCTGTGACTTCGAAATTAAGCCCCCGTATTTCGCTTAAAGCCGTAAAAGTCGATCCGTCTAAGCATAAGGGTTCTTCGCACGAGGTACCGGTGTGAAAAGCCTCCGCTACCCCTAGCCCCTAAAGGGGAAAGCCAACGCGCGAAGAATGTCCCTACTGGTCTTAGGTTTAGCGAAGCGTTCCTAAGACCTACCGATGACCAAGAGCGTCCGCTCAATCCGGAATGAAACACCATGCGCCCAACGACACCCATTATTGAATCAAAAACTGGCCCTTGTTTGTAACGAGGGCCTATTGTCCATAGCTGGGCACTGACGCCAGCATTTGCAATGCGGGTCCTGATGACGGCTTGGATAAGCTGGGAAAAGCCAGCGCTACCCCTAGCCCCTAAAGGGGAACTCTACCGCACATTAGATTGCCACTACTGTTTAAAAAAAAGCATAAAACGAATTATTACCTTATATTTAGTCCTACAAAAATAATCCCCTATTTTACACTGTGAACGAAGCTTTACAACAACTCCCCCTTACCAAACAGGAAGAATTACAGCACCTGGCCCAACTGCTGGGCAATAGCAAAGACGTAGAGATGGTGATCCTCTTTGGCAGCTACGCCCGCGGCAAGTACGTGGAAGACTCCTACGTGGAAAACGGCATCCTGTACGAATACAAAAGCGACTACGACCTGTTAGTAGTGACCCGCCACGACGACTTGCAGGCCAACTTCAAAATAGAAACCAAGGTAAACGAAACGCTACGGGACACCGGCCTGGTGAAAACGCCCATCAGCCTTATCTTCCACTCCGGCAAGCACCTGAACCAAGCCTTACAGCGTGGCAACTACTTTTTTCAAGACATTAAAAAAGAAGGTATCGTACTGCATGACACGGGTAATGTACGGCTGCAAGAGCCTAAAAAGCTGACGGCAGAAGAGGCTCAGCAGAAGGCGCAGGAGTATTTTGACCAGTGGTTTAGGAGTGCGAATGAGTTTTTGATTGACTTCAATCATGCCCTTGGGAGAAACAGCCTGCACAAAGCAGCTTTTGAACTCCACCAGGCCACCGAACGCTACTATACCACGATTTTACTTGTATACACGGACTACCGGCCCAAGGAGCATGACTTGGCCCGGCTGAATCTACGGGTGAAGAATTGTGATCCACGCTTTGCGGTATTTCCGCAGGATACGGATGAGGAAAAAAGGCGGTTTGAGTTGCTACGCCGGGCGTATGTGGATGCACGGTATAATATGGAGGAATACAATATTTCCAAAGAGGAGCTGGATTACCTGGCGGAGAAGGTGGAGCAGCTGAAGGAGGTGACGGAAAGGCTTTGTGGGGAGAAGATTGAGGGGATTGGGATGAGTCCGGGAGTGTAAGGCTGAAAGCAAATAACATCATTTGGATAAATAGTGAAGTGAAACGAATACTGCTAATAATTGGAGGAGTTGTTTTGATTGGAGCTTTTATCGCTGGCTACCCTCTAACTGGCTTAAGACTGTGTCTTGAGCCTACCGATAATTAATAATCGCTCACTAAGAAGTCTGTGACTTCGAAATTAAGCCCCGTATTTCGCTTAAAGCAGTAAAAGTCGATCCGTCTAAGCATAAGGGCTCTCCGCACGAGATCCTGGTGCGAAAAGCCTACGCTACCCCTATACCCCTTTCCGAAGGAATGCCTACGGCGAAAGGGGAAACCCAACACGCGAAGAATGTCTCTTACCCTGAGTTTGTACCTTAAATTGGTTATAACTAACCAAAAACTAATCTAAAACTGGCCCTTGTTTGTAACGAGGGCCTATTGACCCTAGTTGGGCACTGACGCCAGCATTTGCAATGCGGGTCCTGATGACGGCTTGGATAAGCTTGGGAAAAGCCAGCGCTACCCCTGACCCCTGAAGGGGAAAGCCAGCGCTCCCGAGTTCCTAATTAGGTTTAGCTTGGAATAGCCAGTAGCTCACAAGGTGAGACTTGCAGCGCTTTGGCTATAGCGAATAAGGTTTTTAAAGTGGGTTGCATAGTATTATTGCGATAGGCAATGACGGATTGAGGATGCTTACCGATGGCCCGGGATAATTCTTCCACTCCCACCTCCTTTTCAACCATCACCAACTTTATCCGATTGTACTTCTCCTTGTGTTCAGGCATACCTAAATATAGCCAGCATATGCCTAGACATAAAATAACTATATCTCTAATTTGCTAATAGCATAGTTATTATATATATTAGCATACAATAACAATATATTATTAATCAAGAATAACGCCGTATTCTATGAACAGAACCCGAAATTCACCTCCTTTAATCGCTCCCACTTCGAGCGCCATGTTAGGCGCATTGCCATCGACTGTTTTTCCAGTCAGAAGACAGCAACAACATGCCGGCCAATATCCGTGACCTCACCCAGCTATTGATGGAAGCCAACAACGCTACGTTAGCCATACAAGGTAAAGAACCGGGGCTAACGGTGATCATACAAATGATGAATCACTTTCTAAAAAATTTGGTCCTTAATCTTATGAAGAATGACACGGCATAAAAACAACACGGAATTATTGCCGATAGATAAGCTTAAATTCTTGCAAGACCTGGTGGATAACCAACTGTCTTGGATCGATGCCCCTGCGCTGAAAAAACAGCTATGGGAATTATTAGTTTTAGCGGTGCGTCCTAACCCGGGAACGGCCTGTAAAATGACCCCAGAAAAAGTGAGTGACCTTATTTATATGTATGCTCGATTAGGGGAGTTGTTTGACCAGCTTGATTCGTTGAGGCCTTATTTTAATAGTATGGATGGGGATAAAGAGGGAAGTTGAGAGTTGTGATAATGAGCAAAGTTGGTGTTTGATTTCCCTATTATTCCTCCAAACTATTAAGGCAAAGCTAGTGGGGTGGTATCATTTTGTTGGGGCCAAGCCAACAAAATGATCACAAAGCCACTCTTACTCGTCTTGACCTAAACTGGTTCTCGTTTATAATGAGAACCATTAGACTAAAAAAGTGCAAACGCCAGCATTTATCCTGCGGATATCTAATAACTGCCTTGATCAGCATCGGAAATTTCCATATCGGGTAACGCTTAGTGGTAATTTTACTTAGCTTAACACCCTACAAGGGCTATCACGATGTATGTGCTGAGTTATCTCCATGATAATAATCTACCATGTCAATAATGGCTTCCAGTTTTAACCTATCGGAATCATCCAGCACAGCCGGTTCGGCCGGATCATGGTGTGGCTCGAAGTTCATGACACTGACAATGCGTTGAGCTATGTCCTTAAAGGTTCTCTGGTCCGGTTTGGTACCCAGTAAAATAGCAGCCAGATTTCGGGCCAGCCTGTATTTTACCAGGAAACCCCTGATCGATCTCGGCGTGGCATATTTTAGTCCCTGAACTTCAACAGCCAGCATATCACCTTCTGTAATGGACAATTCGACTTTCTCATCACCAACGGTGTCGGACCTTGTTAAGACTTTTGTTATAGTCTGTCTAACCCATAGCGCTGTTCCAATTTCAGTTTCTTTATCGCCTTCATCTTCATGACTTTTTTCTTGCTTTTCTGTTTGCGAAATTAACTTCTTCCTATTTATACACTCGATCATATCTTTGGCATATCCTTTCAGTATCTCTTGCTTGTTCTGGTTATTCAACTCGCTTAGTTTCACACCCGCAATAAAGAGCTTGTCCAGGTACTCCGAGGTAAGCCTTCCCACATCCAGCGTCTGATGTTTATTGTCTACAAATCCTTCATACTTTTTACGGATCGCCTGGCACAAGATTCTTTCATCAATGGCCGCCAGAACAATCAGCCTGCGCTGGATTTCCGGCTCATTCAGCATGACCCTGATCGAATCGACGATCTGCACTACCTTCTTCTCATCACACCGGTCTATATCATCGATAAACAGCACCAATGTCTTTTTTTTATTTTTTGAATACAGCCTGTACCATGCCTTGAGTAGGATCTTTAACTCTTCCTGGGCTTCATGCTGTATTCCTAAATGAACCTTGAAGCTTTTACGTGAGGCTAGTTTGATAAACTGCTTAGCGCTGGAGGCTATCGGCTTGGAAAATGTCTGCAGGAAAGTGTAAATACTCAAACCAACGGATCCTATCAACATCAAAACTGATGGCCAACTTTCAACTTTTCCGTTCTGAATGATATTCGTTTTACCAATAGTCAAAACCAACACTAAAAGAATCACACTGCCCAGGAAGGCATAAACATGTCCCGGACTCCGGTAAACGGATAACCAAAAAGACTGCAGGCCATTGATAATGACCTGGAATGGATAGAAGAAAATATTTCGCGCTTTGAAATAATATTCATCAGCAAACTTTTCATACAGGTAGGCCCACACCGCTGGTGTATCCTGGTATTTCCAGGCATGAAAATCAATGAACCTGTACTGTCCCTCATTGGACTTTAAACTTTCTCTTACAAGATTCCAAAACCGGGTTTTTCCCCTGCCCCATTGCCCGAATATTCCATAAAACCGATCTTCCTGGGAAGGTTTTGTGGTATCCGTGGCAGACTTACTTCTGTGGATAATGCTGGCAAATTCACGTGCTATGATTTCAGCGTTAAGATAAACTTCCGGTGAGTCTGCCCGTATTCGGAGGCCGGCATATTGCATTGAAGCATCAAAATCGCGGATAAGGCGTTGAAATAACTCCAGCCCAATAGTACTGACCACCTGCACAATATGACTGGATTTCAGCTTATGAAAAGTGCCGGGGTACGTGCCAGCTATTTTTGGAAACCTGATCTCCTTGTCAGTACTAACTTCCTGTGCCTCTATCCATCGTACTTTAAGGGACGTACCGTTATTATCGTTAGACTCTACTATGCCTATTCCATCAATAATCAGTATACTCCCTCGTATGCTTTTGGTTTTGGAAAGTAATAGGGCTCCTGCTTTTACTTCATTAATCTTAGCCGCATATTTTCTATTAAAACCGGTTTCCCAGATACCTTCTTCCATAAACCTGGGCAATTGATCATCATGCCCATAGGTGTGCCCTGCGAGGTAAATGCCTACATTGTTATTGAACTGCTCTATTTCATAAAAATCACCAGTGAGATCATCTGCATCGGTTACGTCCCTAGGCTCTCCTGTTTCATAATTTTCTTCCAGCGTAACCTCTTCCGTAAGGAAAACCTCGTCATACGGTATGGTTTGGTGTCCTTCCGGGGAGTCATCGCTTTTTCCTGGGGATTCCGATTTTGGGTAAGAATCTGGCCCCAGTTTCTTTTTAGTCATACACACCCCCTTTCTCAGCAGCCATGCTTGCCCCCTGATCCTGCACATATTCCTTCACCTCTCCCACCGTCACCTGGCCATTCATAAGCATGGGCAAGAGCCAGTCGCGGAGTTCGGCGAGTTTTTGGTTTTCATTTCTTTTGGCCACTATTTTATTAAGTGCGTCATCAAACAATTTAGTCCTTTCAATCAAATTTTGATCATTTGGAACAAGTACCTTTAATTCGTTTATATCACGCGCACTTAAATGACCCACAGTAGTACGTGAAACATTTTTTTCTCTAGCTATTATGTAAGGTTGACAACTAAATAAAGTCTGAAACAGTGACACTCTTGAATCATTTTTCTTTCTGATTCGCACACATCTTTGATTCAAATAGCAATCATTTTTATCCCAAAAATTCATATGGAAGTTACCATCCATACCAATCAATAAATCACCCCGCAACAGTTTATATTTTTCCTCAACCTCCTCGGTGGAATAGAGAGAGATAGTATTGGTTAGAATATCCCTAATTCTAACAACTGGCAGCCCATTACCTTCCTCATTGAAGGCATCGGTACTAAACGGAAATCCATATTGCACACCCAATTCTTCTTTGACAGCATTCACCTCCCACCCCTCAGGAATCTCCCTTTTCAACTCCTCATTGTAAACCATTTTACCGCCAGAGGATTTGTAAGGCCGGCTGTTTTCATCCGGGAAATCAAACTGCACAAACCAATAGTCATAAATGAGCTTGGCCATGGCCTCTAGCTCTGCATTGATTTTGTTGTTTAGTTCGATTTTTTGATTCATTTGAAATAGAAGATCACCAATCTTTTTTTGCTCATCATATCCCGGCAAAAGCAAATCCAAATAAGAAAAGATTTGCTCATTAAGACTTGCCCGCAAGGTCATGATCGCATTATTATTCATGGTCTTTCTAAAGAGTTTACTCCTGAGATAGAAAGCCATAAATTTTGGATAAGTGATATGGTTCTGAGTAGGCCTAAGACGTTTTAAAAAACCGCTGTAAGAAGCCCCGGGATAATCCTGGATGGCAACACTACTCATGCCCAACTCATCCAATGTTTCGCTTGTTCTAGTTAAGAAAATATCACCTTCTTTAATGGAGTATATTTCCATCTCCTTTTCAGAAATATTCATTAGGTCGGGCAGATATGTTGGAAGAAAATAATTATTGAAAACAGTACCAAAAGACAGAAATGGTGTTCCATGACCGGCCTGATCAGGTGTTGAAGAAATGCCTGAACTCATTTTATACAGGTCACCGAATTTATATGTTTTCAGCTTATTCATAGCGGAGGCTTCCAATGCCAAGTTTTATCTCACCTTCTAACTCCTTTGATCGTTCAAATAATTTGTTGAGATTTTCTTCATGTATTAGCAATTGAGATTTGAATTCGTCCTCTGTAATATCCACATACTCAATCTTCACCTCAAAATACTGCCCCGCACTCAGCGAGTAATTTTTCGCTTCTATTTCCTCATAACTCACCACTACTGAGAAGTCATCCACAGCTTCTTTATTATTGAAGGTGTCAATGATCCGGTTTTCTTCTTCACGAGATAGTACAGTCTTTTGGTTTTTGTCATCTACCTTTTCTTTCGTACCTAGACCAGAGGCATCCAACAGCACCACATGCTCCTTATTTTCCTTATCAATAAACAGGATGGACACATTCGTACCAGTAGAAGCAAAGATATTACTGGGCATGCTCACCACCCCGGCCAGCATTTTTTCTTCCACCAGCTTTTGACGGATCCTTTTGTCGATCCCGCTTTGAGCGGTAATGAATCCGGTAGGCACTACAACAGCGGCCTTGCCAGTGTTTTTCAGCACGTGCATGATGTGCTGGATAAACATCAGGTAAATGGCCATGGACTCTTTCTTTTTGGCCGGTACCTTAGGGATACCTGCAAAAAACCGCTCGTTGTTGGCTTTGGTGTCCAGGTCGGCGCTAAAGTCAGAAAAGTCCAGCTTAAAGGGTGGATTAGACACGATGTAGTCAAACTGCTGCAGCGCCTCACTGGCATCGCGGTGGTAGGGATCAAGGATGGTATTGCCCTTTACGATGTTGGGGATGGAGTGTACCAGGTTATTCAAGATAAGATTGAGCCGCAGCAAGTTGGATGACTTCTGGGAGATGTCTTGCGAATAAATGGTGCAGCGGTCTTCCCCTATCTCGTGGGCCAGGTTCATCAGTAGCGAGCCTGACCCGGCGCTGGGGTCAAAGCAGGTAACGTTCTTCGGCTCCCCCTGCACCAGGCACCTCGCCATGATCTTGGCTACGGCGTGTGGCGTGAAGTACTCGGCATATTTACCGCCACTGTTGGTATTATAGTCTTTGATGAGGTACTCAAAAATGGTGGCGTAGAAGTCAAACTTCTCGCCGAAAATATGCTCAAAGCTGAAGTGAATGAGCTTGTTGATAATGGCCTTGCAAAACTCGTCCCTATCGTCCGTCACATACTTACTGATGTTCTCAAATAGCACGATCTTCTCACCACTGTTAGTCACTACGGAAAAGATATCGCTGTTTTCCCGGGCTATGTCCAGCAGGGTATTGTCAAAGATCTCGGCAAAGTTGGGCTGGTTCTGCTTTTCAAACAGCGAGGAGATGAAATGATCCGGGCTAATGCGGGCCGTGCTTTCGCTAAGCTGCATCATCAGCATCTCGTACTGTTTCGACGGGTATGCCTTAAGCGCCCCTTCCCAATTTTCGGCACCCGCTATTTTCGGGTCTATTCTTTTTACTTCATATACAAACTTGTCATTAAGGAATTTGTACAGGAACACCTGTGTGATGATCTTAAATTCGTTCCCGTCGTTTCCCAACCCATAATTTGCACACACGCTTTTCAGGCCGTCGATCATGGCCTTGGTTTGCCGTTCAAATTCTAGTGTTTTGGTCATTTTCTTTTTGTCTGTATTTGGATTTGTAGGATTATTGGATTTTGGGATTCTTGGCTTACTCGATCATAGTTAGCCTTCGCCTCTATATTTTTAGTTTCTAAATTGATGAATGTGATCCTTTATGTATCATAAGCTACTAAATAATTTGGACCTGGGGCAAGATGAATATCTTCATTTTGCCTCTACATTACCAGGTTTTTTGATTGCCGGGTTGGTTCGGTTTTTAGGATGGCGGAGCCGTTTTACCTGTAAACTTTGGGCTCCAAAGTTGATCAGTAATCCTTTATCCAACCGATATGCTACCAGGTAGTTTAACCCTTGCGCCAGGTGTACGTCTTCCATTTTTATAACGGCCTTTAGCTCTACCAACACTTCATTTTCAACTAAAAAGTCAGCTCTTCGGGTGCCTATGTCCATCCCCTCGTAATAAATAGTCTGTTCCTGCTCTCTTTCAAAACTTAATTTCGCTTTTTCCAGTTCGATGGCCAAAGCCCGCTGGTAAATTACTTCCTGGAAGCCATTCCCCAGGAAGGAATGCACTTTCATGGCACAGCCAATGATCTTATACGTGAGGTCATCCTGGATCTCTTCTTTCATTCCTAGTTTTTTGTTCAAGTCGATATAAAATCCAATAATCTCCTAATCCAACCAATCCCAATACTGACAATTTACGCCACTCGCCCATGACGGTACTCGTTCAAATACTCTTTCACCACCATCGTATTGATCCTATGGGTCTTGTCCGGGTCCAGTGGTATTTGGTTTTTGTTCTGGAACTGGTCAATGACCAGCCGCATGGTCATTCGCTGCACGAAGCTCTCATTTTCCATCAGGTTGGCGTTCTTGAGGAGTTGCCCATCCACTTCTTTCTTCAACCCGGAGAGGGCTTCAAACAGCTTACTTTCACTGTCCGTAAGCGGATCTTTCTCCATCAGCCGTTTGTGCAGCCGCGCATACTTCTCGTCATTGTCGTACCTCGCCTTAAGCAGTTGGTTCACACGCTCCAGCTCCCTAGCTTTGTCATAGACCACCTCCAGCTCTTCGATATTTTGCGTCATCTCCTCCTGTGAAATTTCAGAAAGGTTTTTCTTTTTAAAAAGTCGCTCCAGCTCTTCTTTCAGGGAGATAAATTCCGGGTCGGCCTGGTCGAAGTTGCCCCCAAGCTTCTCGCGTGTTCTCTTCAGGGTCGTCTTTAGCTGATCGGCCAGTATCATCTCTTCTTCGGATATCTTGGTGAACTTGAAGAGGACATCTTCCAGCGCCACATTAAGTAGATTGGAAGTATCAGCACCGGATTCAAGGGCCAGTTTTTGATTGAGTAGTGCCAGGTGGTTATTGGCTTCCCTTGACAGGGTAGTTAACTTTCGGAAATCAAGCTTATCAAGCAACTCATGGTGTCCTGATAGCCTAATGAGATTATACAGGCTCTTGGCGTTGTTGAGCGCCTTCGTAATGGCCAGCACCTGGGTGCGGTCCTTGATTTGAGAGATTTGGTCCGAAAAGTTTTCGGCATTCATCGTATCAAAATGAAATAATGCCTCTTTGATCTCGGCGATCTCCTGTTCTATCTCTTCCTGTGTTTTGAAAAGATTGGAGTAGTGCTCCATTTCATCACCTAACTCCGACTGAAGCTCTTCAAAATAGGCCTTGTTGGTTTTATCAAACTCACTTTGGATGTCCGCAAAATCTACTACGAAGCCATATCGAAAATTCCCGTACGGCCGGTTGACCCGCGTCAACGCCTGTAGAAGGTTGTGCGATTTGATCACCCGCCCGAGGTAGAGTTTCTTGAGTCGTTTCGCATCAAAACCAGTGAGCAGCATATTGTAAACGAACAGCAGGTCGATCTTCCCATCTTTGAAATCTTCTACCCGTTCTTTGCGTTCATCTTTTGTGCCGACATCATGTAAAATGAGAGCAGCAGTCGTTACCTTTCGTTCATCTTGTTGATGTACTTGGTAGCTTAATTCCGGTTCGGCAGCAATCGGTAATGCTTCCTCATCGGCATACTTTTGCTGAAAGATCTCGTACATGTTTTTGGCCTGGTCTGAGGAGTCGCACACCACCATACCCCCTATGCTGGCATCATTTGAGGTCAGCCTGTTCTTCTCAAAATCCGATACTACGTAATCCAGCATAGGTTCTACGAATTTATGATGTGCGTAGACCAGTTTGCGGTCCCCATTGCCTTTCAGGATATCGATCTCCTCCAGCGCTTTGATCATTTTGATCTTATAGCTGGTCTCGATCTCCTCACGGATCAGCCGCAATGTGTAGCCGTCAATAATGGAGGCATTGTAATAATATTTGTGAATGTAGCCGCCAAACAATGAGCGGGAATTGTAATTCTGGCCTAATAAGGGCGTGCCCGTAAGCCCGATCTTGATCGCCTGGGGATCGGATTCGTTCAGGTTGGACAGGAAGCTTCCCTTGGGGTTGTAGCTACGGTGCACTTCATCCAAGAAGTACACCCGCTGAATATTGATATTGTAATCCGAGTTTTGCACGACATTGGCATCTTCCTGGAACTTTTGGATATTGACCACCGTAATTTCAGGCGCCCCGGAGGTGTTGTGTATAGCACTGGTAGACCGAATATCCCGGGCAAATTCTTCTTTGGAATTGACCTGGTGAACAACCAGTCCACGGCCTTTGAATTCACGGCCTGCCTGGACCAGCAGGTCTAAGCGATCCACGATAAAGTAAAACTTGGGAATAACGGATTGCTGTTGGAAGTAGTCGATGAGGTATCGCACATTATAATAAGCCAAGGCTGTCTTACCACTCCCCTGGGTGTGCCAAATAATACCTTTTCTCACCCCCTGATCCAGTTTTGCTGCAATAGCTTTGGTGGCAAATAGCTGAGGATACCGCATCACATGCCTTTCCAGTCCGTGGAACTCCTTCATAAAAGCAAAAGCATACTGCAAAATGAATTTGAGCCGTTCCTTCCTAAAAAGTGAAGTACAGATCCTGTTGGTGGGCCTATTGGGATCTTTATTGGTGACGAATTCTGGCGAATTTTTGATCCCAACATAATTGGTATCTTGCAGGACGAAGTTTTCCTGTTCCTCAGAAACTTTCCCTAGTAAATTGGCCAGGTCCAGCTCTTCCTCTTCACGAAAGTAATTAAACACCGGTTCCTTATAGGAAGTAGTGGCATAGTAAGCTCCTTGCAGCGGTTCGGGGTCCTCGTCGTCATACTCCATATTGTTGGAAAAGACCATGAGCTGTGTCAGGTTAATAAACTTTCGGAATTTCCTATTTTGGAAACGGATGAAGATCCGCTTACGCTCAGCAATGATCCCGTCAGGGTTGTTTGGCCTTTTCACCTCGATGAAGACCAGTGGCATCCCGTTAATGAGCAAGATAATGTCGGGCCGGAATTCGTCATCGTCTTTCTTATAAGTTAACTCCGTAACGACATGAAAAGTGTTGTTATCGAAGTTTTCGAGATCGAGTAAACGCACACCGGACTGATCCACCAGCTTACCATAAAAAGCCTTTCCGAGGTCTTCGTTTTCCAAGCAGAGGGAAATCTCTGCATAAAGCCTTTCAATATCATGGTCGTTGAGATCGGGATTAATTCGCCGGATGCTATCACTAAAGATAGCTGTGAAGATATTTGTTTCTTCATCCCATACGGCGCCTTTGAGTGATAAGTACTCATATCCCAACTTTATAAGGTGAAGTATTGTGGGGATCTTTACGCGGGAGTCTTCGTTGAATTTCACTTGACGGTTGCTAATTCGTTAAAATCTTTTGCACCTGGATTGAGGATATCTGCAATTCTTTTTCAGTCTGACCGGGTTTGTTGTTTTCCTCGAATTCCAGGGTTTTCAGTCTCTTTTATCAATTCTACCTTGATAAAATTCGAATCTAAGATAACAAAAAAGAAACCTACTACTAATTCACAGGTAATATGCTGTAAAACACTGCATCTTCTGCCCCTATTCCCCATTCGGATGTCAAAAAGCCAACAACTCCGGAACCGAAACCTCCAACCCACCCGCAATTTTCATCAAAGTGAGTAAACGTGGATTCGTTTTTCCACTTTCAATCCTATGCAATTGAGTTCTTCCAATCCCGGCATCAAAAGCAAAAGACTTTTGGTCCATTCCTTTTTCTTCTCTCAATTGCTTGATCTTAGCCCCTAGTTTTTGAAAATGTTTTTCTCCTTTCGTGTTCACTATACCGAATTTCGATAAATAATTCTTATGTTCTTCTTGGAATAAAGGGACCTGTACTGGCAGAACCTGGTTAAACGACTTCATAGATTCCGGCTCCACCAACTCGCAAAGCCAACACGTGGTCCGGAATGACGTTTGAGAGGTGGTTTTGATTGAAATGGAGATTTATTCATTTGTGATCTTAGGTGTATTTACCTTCACCAGCAAAGGTTTCGTTAAACGACTTCACAGATTCCGGCTCCACCAACTCGCAAAGCTAACGCGTGGTCCGGAATGACGTTGGGGGGATAGTTTTGGTTTAAATGGAGATTTATTCATTTGTGATCTTAGGTGTATTTACCTTCACCCGCAAAGGTTTCGTTAAACGACTTCACAGATTCCGGCTCCACCAACTCGCAAAGCCAACGCGTGGTCCGGAATGACGTTTGAGAGGTGGTTTGGTTGAAATGGAGATTTATTCATTTATAATCTTAGGTGTATTTACCTTCACCAGCAAAAGTTTCGTTAAACGACTTCGCAGATTCCGGCTCGCGCGCAGGCCAGCGGCAATAGCTGGCCGGAATGACGATCCTTTTGTAGTGTGGTGGTTTTGGTTGAAATAGAGAGCGGTTCACTGTGAAATCCTGGGTATATTTTCCTTAAAATCACTCAACCTATGAACCAATAATTCCAAATATATCCTTCTCTTCCTAAAAATTTTGCAAAACCAAATTCCCCGCGTATATTCCCGGCGTTAAGTTACTTACCCTAGGAGGCCGACCCCCGGTAGCCGTAAGGTTATCACCGGTTCCCGGGCGTTCTTATATGTCCCCTGCCGTGGAAGTGACCCGAAACCAATTTTCTCACTTAACCAACCAAATTTATGTCAAAAGAGAATTTCGAGACCAAACTACCTATACTGGAGGCTGTGCCTTCCGATGAGATCCGTATCCCTGACCTGCCCGTAGACGTCTATTTGCAGGAAGCGGAAAACCTGGGCGTGATCGCCGAGGAAGACAAAAACGCGCTTGTTGCCTCCGGCCTCGACTGGAAAGTGTATGGCGAGGACCTGCCTGTAAGAGCCGGGGCGCTGCGCCATGCACAGTCGCTGTGGGTAAAAAACCGCTATACGCAGGAAGAAGCCCAGAAAGAATGGAATGAACGATCCCCCGGGGCCTACGAGGAGCGTGACGACCTGATGGCCACCTTCCGGTTTGCCTTTCGCAACCGCCCCGACCTGCTGGGCCGTGTGAGGGAGGTAGCGGACGGCTCCGGCCATCATGATATGATCCAGGACCTAAGCGACCTGGCGGCGTTAGGCACAGCCGGCGCCGCAGAGCTCAACGCCATCCACTTCGATGCGGGTCGGCTTACCCAGGCTGCCGAACTGGCCAATGAGATGGCCACCCTGCTGGCCCGCGCCAACGGCGAAAGGGCCGACGACTCGGAGGCCAAGCTCATACGCGACCGCGCCTACACCCACCTGAAAGCCGCGGTGGACGAAGTACGTGTCACGGGCCGGTATGTATTCCGCAAGGATAAAGACCGGGTGAAGGCGTACGGCAGCCAGTACAAGCGCTAGCCTCCGCGGCACTACGAACACCACCTCCCTGCCCGCGGAAGCCACACCAGGCCCCGCGGACAGGGCAATATCACCCGATAAATTAGCGCTAAGCCCCAAGGATAAACCTTATTACCCCGAGGATGAGTCATGACAATCCGAGGAAAATGTAATCAAACCCGCGGAAAAAATTTTATTTTGCGAGAAGAAGTTTTTTTACCCGATGACAGAATATTATTTGGATAGGAAGTTCATTAAGTCCCTGCGGAAGTGAAAAAAATGCCCGCGAATGATCTTGAATACCCCGAGGAAGACGTGATCAGTTCCGCGAACTGGGTATAATCCTAGAACTGGATATAAAAGTACCACCATCTTTACCTTCTAACATCGTCATTTGCAGCCTGTGCGTTGGGCTAGGCGTGACAAGTGCCACTGGGATCCCTTTGGGAGAATCTGCGTCCATGCCAGGCGCAACCCTCGAAACTAGCGAGTTCTCGTTTCGCGACTTCGCAGATTCCGGCTCCACCAGCCGCAGGGGCAGCGCATGGTCCGGAATGACGTTGGGGGGAGAGTTTTGGTTTAAATGGAGGGATTTCGCGGTGAAATCTTGGGTACGTTTGCCTCGGTACTGGTCTTAGGTTAAATGAAATGGTCCTAAGACCTAAAATTGAAGAGAGCGTCCGCTCGTACTGGGATGAAACACCATGCGACCAATGATACCCGTTATGGTGCCCATCTTGATCTCTATCTACCTATTTATGAGTTTTTAGAAGGTGTCATTCACATGAATCTCCTGGTATGAAGCTGGTGCATGGCGTGATAGCCCGAGCGGGACGCTCTCGGTAGTTTTAGGTCGGAGGGCCGCTACGCTTAACCTCCGACCAGGTGGGAAACTAGCGAGTTCTCGTTTCGCGACTTCGCAGATTCCGGCTCCACCGGCCGCAGGGCCAGCGCATGGTCCGGAATGACGTTGGGAGGATAGTTTTGGTTTAAATGGAGAGATTTCGCGGTGAAATCTTGGGTACGTTTGCCTCGGTACTGGTCTTAGGTTAAATGAAATGGTCCTAAGACCTAAAATTGAAGAGAGCGCCCGCTCGTACTGGAATGAAACACCATGCGACCAATGATACCCGTTATGGTGCCAACCTTGATCTCTATCTCCCCATTTATGAGTTTTTAGAAGGTGTCATTCACATGAATCTCATGGTATGGAGCTGGTGCATGGCGTGATAGCCCGAGCGGGACGCTCTCAGTAGTTTTAGGTCGGAGGACCGCTACTCCTAACTGGCTTAAGACTATGTCTTGAGCCTATCAATAATTAATAATCGATCACTAAGAAGTCTGTGACTTCGAAATTAAGATCGTATATTTCTCCACGAGAGTAAAAGCCCACCTTCTAAGACATAATGAAAAAACTCACAATCTCATTGATCTTTGCTATCGCTTGTTCCGGTAGTGAACCTAAAGCGGTCCTCTGACCAGCCTATTCATAATTAAGAATCCGACCGCTAAAAAGCCTATGACTTTGAACAAATACTCTCAAACTTCACATGTAGAATCTGTATATTTGGTAAAAAAGTCTTGATTATAGAGAGGAAGAAAAATGAGGTTATCTTTAGATTGACAGGCGACATAGACGTAGATGATCTGCAGGATATGGCAGATCTTTTTGAATTCAAAGAGATCTCCAGGAAATCAAAGGCCTCCCAAAAGGACGTTGACAAACTCGTAAAAAACGTAAAAAAAGGGCGCTGGAAAAAGACCAGGGATGAACTGGGTCTATGAGGATAGTGGTAGATACTAATGTCGTATTTAGTGCAATGCTTAATACAGACAGTCGAATTGCAAGAATTATACTTCAACCAGCGACGGGATTTAATTTCTATTCTACGGAAAAGCTTTTATCCGAATTGGAAGAGCACCCAGGTAAGCTAAAAGACATTTCAGGATATTCGGAGTCAGAATACAAAAAAGTTTACAACCTCTTTACCCGTAAGATCAGGTTTATCAATATACATTTGATCCCTAAACAAGTTTACATTAAAGCTCTTTCACTAACGGAGGATGTAGATGTTGACGATACTGAATTTGTAGCATTGACGGAACACATCAAAGGAAAATTTTGGAGTGGAGACAAAGAATTGAGACGAGGGCTTGTCTGCAAGGGCTGGGATAAATTCGTATTCTTAGAGGATCTGTATGAAATGGTAAGATCAAAAAAGTAATGCCTCGGTACTGGTCTTAGGTTAAATGAAATGGTCCTAAGACCTAAAATTGAAGAGAGCGTCCGCTCGTACTGGGATGAAACACCGTACGTCCATACGCCCAATGATGTCCATTATGGTGCCAACCTTGGTCTCTATCTCCCTATTTATGAGTTTTCAGAAGGTGTCATTCACATGAATCTCCTGGTATGGAGCTGGTGCATGGCGTGATAGCCCGAGCGGGACGCTCTCGGTAGTTTTGGGTCGGAGGACCGCTGCGCTTAACCTCCGACCAGGTGGAAAAAATCTTAGAACGGGATATAAAAGCACCGTCATTCCTTATTTTCTAACATCGTCATTCCTTGCGGCAAGTGCGTTGGGATCATGCGTGACAAGGAATCTGCTTCCTCGCCAGGCACAACCCTCGAAACTGGCTCTTTCTCGTTTCGCGACTTCGCAGATTCCGGCTCCACCAGCCGCAGGGCCAACGCATGGTCCGGAATGACGTTGGGGGGGATAGTTTTGGTTTAAATGGAGAGATTTCGTGGTGAAATCTTGGGTACGTTTGCCTTATCCCCTAATCGGTCTTACGACCCAGGGGGATGTAAGGGCGATTCATAAATCCATGCCGTTTGGTTAAGCGTACCCATCGCACCTCTTACGTCTAAAGGCGCAATCCACTGCGCGGTGGGTTCCCCTTTAGGGGTTTAGGGATGAGCGCTGGCCTTAACTTAACAGCATGGATTCATAAATCGCCCCTACGGGTTATTGTTTTATTATTTTAAACTCTCTCACTTCGGCCCCTTCAAAAACCTTCAGAAAAAAGATACCCGGTTTCAGCAAATGCAGATCCAGGGTGTGTTCCGTCTGCTGCAAGGGGATTTCCTGCGACAATACCCGTTGTCCTCCCGGCGTGTACAGCTCTACCAGGCGCCGGCCCTCTTGTTGGCTTGAAGGATCGAATTGTATCTTTAGCTGATCTTGGACCGGGTTAGGATAGGCCATGAGCATGCCTTCCTCTTTTGCAGTGCTCATGTCAATACTTGCCAGCCGGGCGCCGGAGCCCGGGCCGCCGCCGTTGATATCAAACTCTGTCAAGCTTACCCAATTGCCCGTGTACACCGAAGCACTTTCTACGGTGATCCTGGCATAACGCGCATTGACCGTGGAAAAACTATTGGAAATGGGCTGTGATGTGCTGGTATTGGACAACCGGTCGACGACCAGGTCTCCCGAAAAGTTCAGATCGGTGGACAGTTCGATCTTATACCGGTATGCCCGGTCCTGGAACGTCCAGAGCTGGGTACTCGAGATGGCCTGGTCTGACCCGTAATCAATGATCACCCATTGTGGAAAACCTTCTGCTGACCAGCGGGAGTTGTCATCCGAATTGCCGTCCAACAGCTTTGCGGCTTCATTCCCGGCCTGCTGGGTGCTAAAGCTATGGATACGCGGATAGGTCAGTCCCCCTGCTTCAGCCACATAGAGTTGCAGATCACCACTGATATTTAATGTACGTGTGGTCCCGCCCTGGCGCTCCCTTACCCATTGGGGGTAGGGACTGGTAAGAAAATGAATATGCTTAAAGCCCATGAACGAGGCGTCGCAGTTGTTGATATCAATGACAGGTTCACTGATCGAGTTCCGCGAGACGTTGTAAATAGACCCGCCGAGTATCTCGGTTTTGGTGCCCTGCTGGCATACGATCCTGCGTTGGGAATCTCCACTGGCTAATTGCTGGGCATTTTCTGTTTTAAAGCCCAACGCCCAAAGCGTGCCTTGCCTTACATCAATGGTAAGGTCCTTGGCCTCGAGGTTGAGCTGCCGGGCCCAGACCCGCGCGCTGGAGTTATCGATGACCAGGTCCCCGGCCACTACGTCCACCAGGAACATCTTTCCCGATCCTGTCATCTGAAAATCCATATCACTGACAGAGCTCACCACCAAGGTGCGGTTGCTTTGATGTTCGATCTTGATCTCGGCTTGCAGGCCGTCCAGGCGCTCCATCCAAACCACGTCAGAGGTGCCGTCTTTCAGTACGAATTTCCCGGTTTGGTTCCTGATGGCAGCCTCGCACCCTATGAGCCGGCGCAGGTTATTGCGGAGGTATACGGGGGAGTTCAGCGTCCATTTTTCAAATTGGGTATTCTCCAGGTACACGGTAGTGAACCCGGCGTCGATACAGGCCTGGATCGCCGGCCCGTCATCGTCCACGCCATTGTATTTCGCACCAAAGTCGCGGGGATTTCCCCAGGTGGAGGGGTCGTCCCAGGGTACCCCCGGCACTTGCTCTACCGGCAGTCGTAACGAAGCCTGGGAGGTAGAAAAAAGCTCTTTGGGCGTGTGGGAGCTAAACTCGCTTACATTGGCACCTTCTACGTTCTGCTGTGTTCCGGCGGTGTTCCAAATGGCTCGTTTATACCCGGCTGTGGTGACGTCACGGGCAAAAAGGCTGGCCGTATTTTGAATGGCAGAAACGGAACTGCTACCCCCGGTAAAACCTGCTTTCACCAGTACGGCCGTTCCCTCGTTCTCAAAGGCGCGCACCGAATTCACACTCTGAACGTCGTAAAAGCTGGCGAGGTAGCTTTTGTTCTTGATTCCCAACACGTTTTGATTCCGGATCTCGATCTTTTCCAGGGTCACTGAATTCAGGGCGTTAATGTCAATACCGGTATCAAAACCATCGATCAATACATCAAAAATGTACTCCGGCCCCAACTCGCCTTTGTTGAGGTCTAACCCTACATGTCCTTGGCCATCGGCTGAAATGATCCGTACGTGACGCATGCTGCCTTGGTTATTAGCATAGAATTCAACACCCACGGCACCACTATTACCTACACCGGTGTTTATGGTCAAATTGCGGATGGCATTCCTGAAATTCTGGGCAGGAGCTTTCCCGGTCCAGATCACTTTTTTAGGGTTAGCCGGGTCTGTAAACCCTGCACAATTGTCCTTAAGGCGAAGGGTAGTACCGGTCTTGCTTTGGCCCTGCAAGATCGTGCGCTTGTGATTATTCGCGTTGAGGTCATTACTGGGCGCCCAGTAGATTGTATTGGATACTTTATAGGTGCCATTGGGAAGGTAAATGATCTTATTGCGGTTGGGAAAATCATCAATAGCCTGCTGTATCGCGGCAGTCGCATCATTGGTCCCCGTATTATCGGCATTATAAGGGGATTGGGTCACGTCGATCACCCCGGAACCGTTAGGGAACCGGATATTCACATCCTGGGCAAGACTGGGGGGTATTAAAACCAGCCCGTAGCCAATAAAGACAGTGATTAGAACTAGCTTACATTTCATAGGGATTAGAGATTAGGTGAATGGATAAATTTGAAAAACATGAATGTTTGATCTATGGAGGATCGGGACCCCACCTAAAACATGATGGGATCCCGCTACAAGGCACAGCCTTATTGCTTAATGATCCTAAATTCACGGGTTTGATCAACGCCCCGGAGCTTGATCACGTAGAGCCCTTGGTCCATACCATGGAATGGGAGCGTGTAGTCCTGGCTTTCGCCGGGGATCGTATGCTCCATAATGAGTCGTCCGTGTAAGTTAAAGACCAGTACTCGCATTTCATGGGACAGCGACTTGCCAAACTGCAAGTGCAGAACGTCTTGGGCCGGGTTCGGGTAAGCCCTCATAAAGTAGGTTGTGGGGCTTTCATCGTCATCAGCCTCTACCTGTACGGCAGCCACCCTTTGGCCTGCCCCACCGGCACCTTGCCCCCCGGGGCCCGTGGTAAAACCGGCCTCCAGTGTAACGTTATCGACCAATACGTTCTTTAATACCAGCCATTTGTTGTTGACCGTTTTCTTACCATAAGGGTATAGGCGAAAAGTGACAGGACCTTCCACTGCCTGGTACAGCGAATCCGAAAAATCCACCTGGACATAACGCCACCAGTAGCGCAGTTTTTCTATATGCATGTTGGTAAAGCTGTCCACACTGGCCAGGATAGCCACCTTTTTCGGCCCGCCAAACGTACGCTTCGCGAAGAAGTTGAGCTCCGAAAGGTTCGTTTTTAACCCTTGACCCGGTGTGAGGGTAAACTCGAAATAGTCTTCGCCGGTTATGGCATCTTGTAGCTCCTTGGTCAGCACCTGCTGGTTGACACCACGGAGTCCCAATAAATAAAACGTCCCTCCTTGCAGCCCGGGACCATCCCCGAAATTGCTAGCGGCAGAATTCACATCGCCGTCCGATGAAGAAAGAGAATCCACCCCAAAGCGATATTTTGCCGTGATGGCCGGTGGAATTACGGTGTCCGGTGTTCGTGCAGAGTCTATGTTAGAATAGTCCGAATTGCCAAACGCGTTATACGCCGCTACCCGGTAATAATATTGCCTGGAAGGCTTTAGCCCCGGATCAGTATACAGCGTAGAATCTGTAGCCAGTGTGTCGATCACGGCAAAAAACCCGCCGATCTCCCTTCTTTCGATAATGAATCCAAGCTCGTCAGTGGCATTATCCGTCCAATTCAGCTGTATGGTGCTGTCCATCGGCGCGGTGGCTTGCAACGAAGAGGGCGCCAACGGCACGAAGGGCCGGTTGAACAAATTCGCGATCTCCGTAGCGCCCAGTGCCCTGGCATAGAGCCTGGCATCGTCGATCTTACCGGTATAGCGATCGGCTACACTGCTGCGGTCCAGCGCTCCCGCGGAAAAACGGTCGATGCTGGAAGCATAAGACACGCTAGCCGGGGTGGAACCTATCAACGTACCGTCTACGTAGAGCGTGTATTCATCGTTTTCAAAGACGGCCGTTACCAAGTGCCACTGTCCGTCGCCTACGGTGCCGCCAGTCACGCGGGTTACCGTACCACTGTTCCTGCGGGCTTCCAGCCTTGCCTGGCCGGGTCCGCTTACCCTCAGGTTAAAATAGGTGTCGCTATCACTTTTATCGCCCAGGAATAAGACCACGCCACTGTTGGTCGTGTTGACCCAGGCCGATAGCGTAAAGGGATAACCGACCGGGCCAAAAACGCTTTCATCTTGGACAAAAACGCGGTCTTCGCCTCCCAGGAAGTCCAGCGCCCCTCCTAAAATACCGGGCACGCCATTGGTGATGAAGTCCATATCGTTCAAGGTGCCCGCGAGATTATTGCCGCTAAGGTCCGAAGCTACGGTGCCGCTGGAGTCGTTAAAATCCCATCGCACCAGCAACCCGCCCGTATTTTCACCGGTTACGATGGTCGCTTCGTTCGAAGGAGCGGAAGCCTGCAGGCCTCGCGTAGCGGTGATGCGGTAAAAGTACCGTGTAAATCCTTTCAAATTAGCATCGGCATAGCTGGTGGTATTTTTGGGCAGTTGCGCCACATCGATAAAAAGGGTGTCTCCCTCTTCCCTGCGCTGGACTACGAAACCTGACTCGTCGGTGGCGTTGTCGTTCCATTGTAGCAAAACTTCGTTGGGATCCCCAAGTCCTAGCTCCAAGCCGCTGGGCGCATTCGGGGGACCAGTGATGGCTTGCAAATATAGCCCGAGCACCTCCTGGCCCCCTAATTCACGATCGTAAAGGACAGGCTCATCTAACGCACCGAGGTAAAATTGCGTGATGGACGGCCGATCCAAGGCCCCTACTGAAAAACGGTCAATCCCACTGTTAAAAGATACATTGGCCGTATTGGTCAGTTGAAGCTCTCCGTCGACGTACAAGTCATACTTCCCTACCCCGGAGAACACACCTGTGACCAAGTGCCATTGGCCATCGTTGATCGTGGTGGAAATCCGCGCGTTTTGAGGGCTGCCATCGTTCCTTACCTCCAGGGTAGGCCGGCCATTGTCTAAGAAAATGGTGAAGTAGCGGTTGTTATTGTCCTTATCGCCTAGGTATAGTACATTTCTCTTGCCGGAAGCGGTGGTATTGACCCATACTGACATACTGAACGGGAAACCGCTGATGCCCGGGTTGTTTAACCGTACGGCATCGTTCACGCCATCGAAAGAAAGACCATTCCCAAAGACACCACCGCCTGCGCCGCCTTCAAAGGTGAAATCATTGATCAAAGTACCGTTATTGCCAGCGCCGGAAGAGTCTATCGCCACCTGGCCATTGAGTGATTCAAAAGCCCATTTCACAATGGGGGGAGTACCTTCACCGGTAGTAAGCGTAGCTACCGGGGTAAAGGCTGATTCCTGCAATCCTCTTACGGCTTGCACCTGGTAATCGTAGGTAGTGAACCCGTTCAACCCGATATCGGTAAACTTGGTGGTGCCGGCTTGTAAATCTGCAATGTTGATAAAAACTGAATCCGTGGATCTTTTTCGCTGGAGTATAAAATCGGCCTCCCCGTTGCTGTTGTCCGTCCACTGGATCAAAATTTCGCTGGGAGCTGCATTGGATAGTACCAAGCCCGTGGGAGCGGACGGGGCAGGTTGGTTCAAGGCTCTTTGGTATTCCGCCAGGATCTCGCGCGGCTTCAGTACACGATAGTAGAGCTGGGTTTCGTCCAACGCCCCATCGAAAGGGTCGGTGGGGTTGGCGTCTGGGTCGTTGTTACTTCCCCTAAAGCGATCCAACGCCCCGGCGGAGAAGTTATATCCCTGCGTCACAAACGTACGGACACGCGTGGAATCACTGGCGCCGATAAACTGCCCGTCCTGGTAAAGTTCAAAACGGTTGGCAGCTTTAAAAACTGAGACGAGTTGGTGCCATTTTCCATCGGCTACTTCGGGACCCTGCACGATATCCGTAGCGTTGCCAATCCTTCTTACCACCAGGCGGGACCGGCCACCGTTGGTACCGATGGTATAATACAGGTCAAAGAGTGTAGAACCCCCGAAATACGTGGCTGTTTGATTCCTATTGGAATTGGTTTTCACCCAGGTAGAAAGCGTAAATGGGTAGTCTTCAATATCATCGATAATATTGCCCAAATTATACCGGACCAGGTGTTCATCCCCATCTAACACAATGCCTTTCCCAAAAACCCCGTTCACGCTGGCATTTTCAAAGGTAAGGCCATTGAGCAGTGTTCCATCCCTATCCAAGAACCCCCCGTCCTGCGCGATTGTACCCGCCGTTTCTTCGTAAGACCACCGGATAGTGGCGTCGACCGCCTGGCCTGTAGTAAATGTGGCGATGTTAGAGGGAGGAGAATCGGATATCTCCAAAAAGGCGATCACACGATACTCGTAATCCGTTGAGCCCAGGTATAAAGAATCTGAAAAGCTGGTGGCATTGGTGGGAAGTACTGCACGAGCTTGGAATACGCTGTCGTCCTGCAGTGCTTTGCGTTCTACACGGTAGCCGGTCTCCGTGGTAGCGTTATCATTCCAGGTGAATTGATAAATACCGTTGACCAGTTGTGCTGAAAAGCCGGTTGGCACTGCCGGGGGTGGTGGCGCTTGCAGCGTAGTGGCGGTAAATTCATTGGAAAAGGCTGATTGCCCCACCACATTGGTCGCGGCGATCCTGTAGGTGTATTGCGTGCTTGGGTTGAGTGTAGAGTCGTTATAGAGGGTATCCCCGGCAAAAGCGATATCTAAGTTGATAAAATCGCCGGTCCCTTCCTTTCGCTGGAGGACAAACCCGTCCTCGTTATCCGAGTTATCCTGCCAATCGAGTACAATTTGATTGTAGCGCAACACCTGCCCGGCAAGGTTTGAGGGCGCGACAGGAAGGGTGGTGGCACCTGGCCTATACCCGGTGTAAAGCGGCACCAGCGCTCCACCGCCACGCCCGGGTGTATCGGTAGCTTTTAGTACGCGGGTAAAACCATCACGGGTTTCTCTTACCGTATTGAAGGGTTGACGGCGAAGCACAAATTCTCCGATCGAGAAGGAAACCGAGCTCCCTTCTTCGATATCGAACATGATCTTGTCGGGATTGTTGGCGGCATTAGCGAATATCAGCCCTCCTAACACCTCTGTACGTCCATTTTGTGTGGTAATGCAAATGTCTGCGTCTTGTTCTGTTTTAATGCCCAGCACCCATACGTCGGCGCCGCGATTTTCTATCTTGGGCGCTGTGCTGCTTTCCAAATCCAGCTGTCGTGCCCAAACATGGTTGCCGGGATCCACACGCAGGCTACCGAATACCATATCTTCCAAAAACACATCACCGGCACCGGTTTCCACCTCTACGAGGTTGGCCTCCATGTTGCGCAGGATCAAGGTGCGATTCGCGCGGTGAACGACTTTGATCCGGGTGCCGATAGCTGTGAATCGTTCAATGACCACGGCAGGGGCCGTACCACTCTCCACGATGAAAGTGGGGCTGGCGCTACCTTCCCGCTCCACTTTGGACTCCAGCCCGATGATGCGCTCTACGTTGCCACGGACAATGACTTCACCGACCAGTTTGTAACGCGCCCCTCCCGGGAAATAGACGGTGGACTTCCCGGCGTCAATGGCTTGCTGTAGAGCAGGCACCCAGTTTTGGATCGTGTTACTCCCAATTAGGGTATCTACGGGCATGAAGTCAGTAACATTAACCCAATCGGAAGTATCGGCCAGGGGAATGACCGGCGCTACTTTTATGGGCAAGTTAAGCGATTGTTTTGGGCTGGAAAACAGGCCTTGGACCTCATGGGAAGAGAATTCTACAATGTCATTGGCTGTAGTGAGAATGCCGGTGCCGGCCCCGCTGTTGTCAATAGCCTGCAAATATCCGGTGGTAGTGATGTTTCGTGCAAACAGGCCATTGCTATTGGTGATGGCGGGTACCGTGGCCGCCGCTCCGCTCCCGGTGAAGGTGGAATTGATGATGGTGAACATGGCAATGCCTTGTGTGATCACCCCGGGAACTTGCCCGGTCACCTGTAGGTTTTCTACACTCACCACTTGGTTTTCGTTCAAAAACCCCTGTACCTTTTGGTCTTGGAGGGTAACATCTCTTAACGTGATACTATTCACCACACCCGCGGTGCGGATACCGGTATCGAAGCCTTCCACCGTGACATCCTCTATGAGCAACGGGCCGTTATCCTGGTCAAAGCCCATATCCAAGCCTATGTTCCCTTCCCCGTCTTCGGACTTGATCAGCACGTTGAACATTCCTCCTTGATTGTTCGCGTAAAAACGCGCGCCTGTGGCTCCCGGGTTGCCAATACCGGTGTTCAACGTCATGTTGTAAATGGAGTTGCGAAAGCGATTCGCCCCGGGATTGGGAGGACCAAAGTCACCGGTAAAGATCATCCCTTTGCTTTGTGACTTGTCTTGAAAGCCCGGGTTATTATTGGTCAATTTAAGGATCACCCCATCCCGGCTTTCTCCCTGGAATACATCGCGGGTACGAGCGCCCCGCCACTGGAGTTCACCAGAGACCAGGTACGTACCGTTAGGGAAATAGATAAGGTTAAACCGGTCGCTATTGCTTATCGTGCCGGCCGAATCTAATGCCGCTTGTATCGCGGCGGTGGCGTCCGTAGCGCCCGTGTTATCCGCGTTGAAGGGGGCTTGGGTCACCACGTAAACGTTAGCATCGGGCGGCAAAATGAAGTTATCTTGAGCGCTGGAGGGTTGCGCCGTCCAAAAAAAGGCGCACACCAGTGCCATTTGCAGCCCGGCCATGGGCTGCAGGAAGGTTTGAAGTGGATTGTTCATTATATTATTTTTTGGGTATGTTTTAGGTTGTGTGATATTGCCAGGTATAGCCGAAGTAGGATCAGCCACAGGATACGTTCTGCCTCTTTGAAAGAGCACTCTTCCTAAATGAATTCTTTGCCAGTATTGATCTATGCCATAGTACCTCCTATTTTTTCGCCGGTGTCAAATGTATTTCAAGGGTCTCGGATGCGCCGGGTTCCAATTCAAGCTCGAAGCCAAGCATGACAAAGCCTTCATTGGGAGGTTCGTACGGCAGCAGATCGGGTTGGGCGGAATAGGTCTGAAGCCGCGAACCCACAGGTTGTTTGATCTCTACCTGCATGAGATGATCCTCTTTATGGATCGTAGCCATACGGCTGCTCAAAAACTTGATGGAATCGTACGTCAAGAAGGCCCAGCGCACGTTGCTGGCGGCCGTATCAAGGTTTTGCAAATAGTCTTTGATGAGAAAGTGATCTTCCCCGACGATGGCCACGGTTCTTACCACGCTGTCCAGTTGGTGACGGAAGGCCGGGGTCATGTCCACTTTCGAGGCCCTGTAGCCCGGGGAAACAATATTTTCTATGATCTCGCATTTTCCTTCTACTCGCTGTAGCTGGCCGTTCACCACCAGGGTATTATGCGACTTGTTATTATAGCGGAAGATCTTCCAGCGATCACTTTGCTGGTGTTTCCCCCAAATGTCCAGTCCCTCTTTCTCCAACGCTTCGTAGTTATGCCCGCCCAGGTCATAGGCCCAGCGAATGCCATGAGCATCCAGCACAAACTGGCCCGCATCCATATGAGCGTGGCTTACATTGGCGCTTCCTCCCTTTACGGCTAAGAACATCCCACCAGGGGCCCACGAAGTACGATGAAAGGCCACAGGGCATTTCCCACCGGCAAACCATGATCTTTGCGAAGGCACCTCTACCCCATCGCCTTGCAGGCGCGACAACCAGGTGATGGTCATAGGAAAGAGCCGCTGGCCATGGGAAAGGGCTTTTAAGGTTCTTTTGCCATCCAATATATCCCGTAACAAGGGCATTTGAAGGTACAGCAAGGCCGTATCCCGCTGCCTTTGCGCAAACCAAAACTGGGTAGCTGAAAAGTAATGCCTGGGCCCACCATCACCCCAATTGAACGCCGCCGCCGGACCGTGAACGTGCAGGAAAAAATCAGCGGTGCTCTCGAAGGCTTCGCTCACTTCCAAGGGATGAGTATCGCCATACAATGTTTCATGGGCGTCGATGAATAGCGCATGGTAGCTCGTGCCATACTCCCAGTACATGGGACCCTCCGGGTAGGCGCCGGATGGAGCATAAGCGCTGGCCGGTACCCGGATACCCGCGCGGCTTCGGTCGATGACGAGCTGGGCCGTATCGGGCCAATGCTCATAAATGGCCCATGCGCCAAAAGCCATACCGGTGTGACACACTTGCCCCCAGTTGTTGTCTGTGGTGTGCCACCAATGCTTGGGCTCGATAAAAGAGGGCCGTATCCCCTTTTCAAAAATCGCCGTTCGGATCTTGGCTTTGGCTGCATCAGACAGTGCCGGGTAGCACCAGTCATAGCCGATGGATAAGGCCGTGGTCATTTCTGCCACGTCCAGGAAATGGGAAGGGTTCCAGCTCTCAAAACCTGCCGCGGTCACCATTTCCTTTTCTGCCTTTATCGCGTATTTTTTAGCTCCTGTCAACTGGTACGCATAGCCCAGGTACAGCATACGCTTGAGGTAGTGGCGGGAAGTGCCCAATAGCCGGCGACCTGTTTTTCGGTAAGTGATCAAAGGTGCGGCTTCGAGGGTATCGGCCATGGCCAATTGGAAAGCGTGTAATTCCTGCATCAATTCGCTGGAGGAGAGCCGGGCTTTGACCTGGTCCACGTGACTTGGGGTAAGGATGAGCCGTGGATGTGGGGGAAGTTGCCCTTGATCAGTGGAATGGCCCAAACAACCTGGAAGTATGGCCCCCAAGGTAACGACCAAGAGGGCACCACAAACTGCATTGAGAAATTTGACCTTATGTTTTAAGCGTATCATGGGTTTAGGGTGATTTTTTGGGATAAACGAATGTCTTGCGATGAGGCTCCTATGAGTATCTCAAATTCCCCCGGCTCAAAATACCAGCGTCGATGCCCGGGATGCCAAAAGGAGAGGTCTTCGGTGGATAGGGTAAACGCTACGTCAGCGATTTCTCCTTCCGTCAAGGATATTTTTTTGAACCCTTTTAGCTCTTTAATAGGCCTGGGCACTGAACATTCAACGTCCCTGGCATATACCTGTACGATCTCAGCCCCGGCCCGGTCTCCCAGGTTCTCAAGCCGAAAGTTTATGCGCAAGTCCTGTCCATCAGGCGATATTTTTAAATTACCATAGTCGAACTGCGTATAAGACAAGCCGTGGCCGAAGGGAAAAAGTGGCTCTATTCCTTCCTTTTCATACCAGCGATACCCTACGAAAACGCCTTCTTTATACACCACATCGTGGATAGGACGCTCGAGATCCCATTTTAATTTACCATGCCTGGGGGTTTCACCTGCCGGGAGATAGCCATAGGCCGGCGAATCCTGGAAGGTTTTTTCGATGGTGATCGGGAGCTTTCCAGAGGGGTTGACCTTACCGGAAAGGACCTCTGCCACCGCACGATTGCCGATCTGCCCGGGATACCAGGCGTACACGAGAGCGCCGGCCTTATCAGCCCATCGCATCATATTGATACCGGCGCTGGCGTTCACCACCACGATGGTGTTAGGATTAAGACTACACACACGCTCAGCAAAGGCATCGTCACCGGGAAGGATTTTATATGGGATATCGGCCCCTTCCAGTCCCAAATTACCGGTGGAAAGGATCACCAGGCTTGCTGCGCGGATGTCCTCATCGGTAGGTTCACTTTTGATCATGATGCGGTCGCCAAACTCATTTTGGATCGCCGTAGGCAGGTCCAGCCAATCATAGCCGTCCACGTCTGCCGAGCCGCTGGGAATGGCCAGGGTATCCACGAATTTACCGGTAAGCAGGATATCCTTCGACCCGGTGATCGGCAGGAGTGAACGATCATTTTTAAGCAAAACGATGCCTTCACGGGCCGTATTCAGGGCTATTTCCACATGACTTGGGAAGGTTTCCAGGTACGTGCTGTCTTGCTGGGGGCGATCATAGAACCCCATCATGATACAGGAACGGATGATACTACCGACCATACGATCGAGTTGTGTTTCCCGGATCTTACCTGCTTCGATCAATTCCTCTACCCCGGTAAAGAACTCGCCCCGGGGCATAATGAGATCTAGGCCGGAATGTACGATCTTTTCTGTGTCCCACACGGACCACCAGTCCGTCATCACCAGGTGACGGAAGCCGAGCTGTTCTCTAAGCAGATCGTTGATTACATAATCGCTTTGCCCGGCCCATTCCCCGTTCACTAAATTATAGGAGGTCATCACTGCCAAAGCACCGGCATCGATGCCTGCTTTAAATCCCTTGGTATAGATCTCATGCAGCGCTCGCTCGCTGACTACCGAATTGCTCCTTCTCCTGTAAAAATCAGAGTTATTGGCTACGAAGGCTTTTAAGGTAGCCATCACCCCGGTGTTTTGGAGGCTGACCACGTACCGTTCGATCACGCTTGAGACCAGGTAGGGATCTTCCCCTAGGTATTCATAGCTTCTCCCATATTGAGAACTTCGGTAAAAACTTAGCCCCGGTCCTAGCAAGATGTGTATCCCACCGGCGCGGCACTCTTCTCCTACTGCCCTGGCGTAGTCATCCACTAAGGGCAGGTTCCAGCTGGCGGCCAGCGACAGGGCGGAAGGAAAGGCCGTGGCGTGCTCCATTTGTTGGAAAATGCTAGAGTCCAGCTCATGACGAATGTGCACACCCTGGGTGGCATCACTAAGGTAGATTAAGGGAATATTCAACCTCGGGACCGGGCGTATGAAGAATTCTTTATAGCCTTTGACATAACGGATCTTTTCTGCCAATGTCATAAGACGAACCAAAGAATCAGCCCTCCGTGTTGCAGCCGGAAGAGAGATAAAAGGCTTGAAATCCGGGCTAGGGGCCGGGAGGGTAACCTCTGAACCCGTGCCTTCGCTACACGAGACAAGCACTGCAAGGCAAACGCTAAAAAGAAGTATGTTTTTGAGATCTTTCATTCGAGGTTAAAGGTTAGGGCCTGGCCGGAGGTAATCCTGGTCGAGCATGGTATTTAAGGCTTGGACCACCGAGTCATATTGTGGGTCACGGGCCAGGTTCATTGTTTCACCGGGATCTGATTGATGATCATAAAGTTCATTTTCACACACTACGGTACGGCTGGAAAAGTCCCGCCAGCTGACGAGACGGTAGCGGTCCGTCCTAAGGCCGTACCCCATAAGCTGTTCATGGTTCTTTGGATATTGGCTTAAGGCAGCATTTTTTAACGACTGCGACGGATCGTCTAGCAAGGGGACAAAGCTTTGCCCTTGTACATGGCCCGGCAATGTCAGTCCTGCCAGCTCACAGAGCGTGGGGTAGATATCGATAAACTCGGTAAGGGAGCGGGTCTTTTGGCCCTTTGCTCGCATACCGGGTGCGCTTACCATGAGTACGGAACGGGTATCCCATTCGAAGTTGGTATGCTTACACCATAAGCCATACTCGCCCAGTTTCCAGCCGTGGTCGCCCCATAGGACAATGATCGTGTTACGGGCCAGGTCTAAGTGCTCCAAGGCATCCATAAGGCGGCCCAATTGCACGTCAATAAAAGACACACTTGCCCGGTAGCCGCGGATCATTTGTACTGCCTGGTCGTTCGGTAAGGGACCTTCCGAGGGTATACCGTGGTACTTTCGAAGCTCCCTAAAGCTGGTCAAAGCATAGCCTGGCGCTCCTTTAGGTGGATCGGTAGTAGGAAGATCCACCTCGTCTTTTGGATACAGGTCCCAATATTTTTTTGGAGCCACAAAAGGGAGGTGGGGTTTAAAAAATCCCACTGCCAGGAAAAAAGGGTGATCTTTTAATGCACTCAATCGTTCTATGGCCCGGCTGGCCACGCCGTGATCCAATTGGTGCTCGTCCGGGTATTCCGAAGCATACCAGGGGATACGTTTCGAACCGACCGCTGGCTCGGGACCTTCTATGCCCGAAGTATCGTTGCGCGTGATCTTCCTGAATTGGTCACGGTAGGGCCGGTAGTCCCAGGAGGGCACGCTCCACGAAAGGGAGTCATCACTATTGCCATGGTAAACGTGGTAGATCTTACCGATCGACTCGGTGTGATAGCCGTTGGCCTTAAAATGTTGCGGGAGAGTGGCTACGCCGGGTACAGTTTTGCGAAAAAAGGTGCCCAGGTCATAAATGTTTAAAGCATCAGGGCGCAGCCCGGTGAGCAGGCTATTGCGCGAAGGAGCGCAAACTGCCTGCTGGCAATAGGCCCGGTCAAATACCAACCCCTGCCCGGCCAAGCGGTCAAAATTGGGAGTGACCATGCGTGGCGCGCCATAGACGCTTAATTCGGGGCGCAGGTCGTCCACCGCGATGAAAAGCACATTCATTTTCGGGGCAGATGCTTTCTCACTATTTGTGCATGCTGCTGGGAGCAACAAGAAAATGATAAACAAGTATGTATAATGACTTTTAATCATGGACATCAATTTTTTTGAACCAGGCAGGAAGCTGCCCGTCATTTTCAATATTACCGGCCATCCGGAGAGAATCGGGGTGGGATCTATTAAACCGGACCGGCTCATCTTGAATGTTGAACATATGATTTTGTTCTACTGTGAATCGACTGGAAGATTCATCGAAGAACATACCGTTATTGTGTGACCCGATGGCCCCGGGGTCTCGGCGGATGTTGTAAATAATGTTTTCCCGGATGATGGTGCCCTCTTGCTGTCCCAATGTGTAGATGCCTCCACCGTCGGCCAGCTCTTTGAGTACGTCATGGATCACATTCCGGGTAATGACGTTATGACGGGTGTAGTTAGGCACAGGATTCCACGTCCATCCACAGCTGATGCCCGTGTAGGGCAGGTTGTAGATCACATTACCCGTAATGTGGTTGTGATGCGCTTGGGCAAGCCAAATCCCTACGGCCGATTTGTAGAAAACACCCCCCTCCCGGATTGTATTATTCCTAAATGTGATGTATTGAGGGGCTTCCTCATAGGTCAACACTCCGGCACCTATCGGTTCGCGAATATCCAACCCGATCAAGACTCCCCCAGCGCCCATATCGGAGAATAAGTTATGTACAAGGGTAATACGCTCCGCGCCCCTTCCTATGGACATCCCATAAGCTCCCAAATGTTGGAACGAACAGGAATCAAATGCCACATCACGAGCAAAAGAAACCTTAATTGCACTCCCGGCATTGGGCGCAGCTTGGGCATCCATGTAGCCCGGGCGAAAGTCCTGCTCAAAACCCGGGAAGAGTTTTTGATGCTTCTCTTTCCAATTCACATCCTGTACGCCATAAAAACCACGAACACCCTGGGTATGCTGAAAATGAATGTTTCTGAACGTAAGATGGGTCACTTTTTCCCTGGCTGTACCAAGGATCTCAAGTAACGTGATCATCCGGGGGATAAAAAAGTCCATGGCATGCACCTCTTCTCCCTCCCTAGCCCGGTAAAACAGGTCCCCTTGGTGGTAGTCATAATACCACTCACCGGGCCGGTCCATGGCTGAACGTAAATTTTCGACTACATAACGGGTCCTGTTCCCGAAAAAACCAATGGGATAGCGGCTGGGGGTGTGGAACCACAGGTCGTTGGTGGCAGGGTCTAGTTTGCCCACACTGTGCCACGAAGCTTCCCAGCTATGGTAAACCAACACTTCCGCATTTTCCCAGCCGGGCTCTTCCTGTAGATCACCTGCCTGGAATTGGAACCCACAAAACGCATCGTAGTGCTCACGGGCCAGCTTGGCCTTGGCGGGGAAACGAACCTCGTTGGGTGCGGTGCCCCATTGGCTACAGGTCTCCCAGTACGGTGATAATGGCCCCTTGGTGTAAAGAAATCCTTCATTGGGTGTGCGAGCCCGGGGTAGCCTGCGGCCTTGTGCGAACAATTGATTGATATTGCGTTTGGCACCCACCTGCACTTTCCAAACTTGCTCTTCGACTTGTTGCCAACCGGTAATTCGCTCCGCCCCGCTGATGATCGCCTTTTCTCCTTTTGGCTCGATGATCAATTGTACGGAAGTGTCCTTTTTGAGCGAGATAGGGTCCATTAAGATCGTCCCATCTATCACATAACGTTCATCCGACAGTACCAAACGATAGGTTTTGACACCCGGTCCATTGATTTCCTGCAATTCGCGGAATCGCTCAAAGGCACCCTCAAAGGTCCGAACAGGATCATGTTCAAGGCCTTCGTTCGTATCTTGTCCGTCCATAGCCATGTAGATGCTATCCTGCAGTGCCGGCTTGCAGGAGACAAAGGCCATTATCCACAGGGAGCAACAGGCCAGTTTTAATCGCAAAGGGCCGCTTAGCATCCATGCGTTACATCCGTGCTCTTTAATGCAATTTATTGCCATAACTATCGTTTGTCCACTTCCAAAAGGACCACCCCCGGGTTGGGCATGTCCAATACGGCCTGGTATCCTTTTTTGAATGTTTTGATAAGATTACCTGCCTTTTCACTCCCCAGCTCATTTTCTTGCCTCAAACGATCCAATTGTCGGGCCGTAGGAATGGCCGGGTTTCCCATTTCGTTCCAACTCTTTAAAATGTTATTGTGGTCGTCATCCAGGCGGTATATCCTGGCTGTGGCAGGGTCTATCCCGCCGGGCAAGTCCAGTGTTACCGCACATTTTCCGGGAGCATTCCCTGCCTGGTAATTTATGTCAAAGGCATACACCATGACCTGGTAACCGTCGCTTGATTTCGTAGCGAAAGCGTTGACCAGGTCGCTTGTCCCCTTCCCTGCTACCGGTACTTTCTCCTGGCCCAGGCGATTGAGCAACTGGTGAGCAAAATAGTTGGGTTTTCGCAGGCCGTCCATACTCAGCATACCGTAATTCCCATGGAAGGCTTCCCGGCCGTAACCGACCTGGTTGTAGATGTCGCTAAGGCACCAGTAGGCGAAGTAATCTGCCTGCTGGGACACTTCGTTCATGGTTTTGATGATGAAAGCCGCTTCATTGGCGGTTTCACGTACGGGATTGTAGGGATACCACGAAAGTCCCCACTCGTTCATATGAAACTCTCCCCGGAAGTCGTTATCTCTTAGGATCTTCGTAATGCCGCGTACTACGCCTGCTGTAAAATTGGGGGATCTGTTCTCCTTATCTTTCTGCGGACCGTCAAACGGCGATAAAGGTGCCGCGGCGCTGTCATTATTGTAGCAATGGCCTATCATGTAGTCGGGGGTGCAGTCATTTTTCTGCCCAAACTCCAGCATGTCTTGTATCCATTCTCCCCGTGCCGTGGAAGGGCCGCCGATCCGTAAGCCGGGGTCAATACTTTTTATGACGTCATGCAATACCCGGTAGAGTTGCCAGTAGCCTTCTTTACCTCCTGTCCAAAACCCATCAAGGTTGGGTTCGTTCCAGGCCTCGAAGTACCAGGTCTTTAACGTCTCGATGCCATAGCGATCGACCAGCGCCCGGATGAAGTCGGAAACAACCCGCTCCCAGGCCTTCCAGTCGGCAGGAGGCGTTACATTGTTCCGGGTCCGGAAGACTGTTTTTTCACCACTGGCCATTTCGGTAGGGGTAAAACAGGGGGTAACGACGGGACTTAGCCCTAAGCTGACCAGTGAGTCATAAATGTAGAGCGGGGTACGCCAATTGATACGGGTGCCCTCTTTGATACTCCTGTCTTTATTAAAATACTGGGCAGGATCGCGGGAAAGCACCCAAAGATCATCATCAAAGGCACCTACGGCCCGTACATGCTTCAAACCTAGCTCTTTATGACACAGGGCCAATTGGTCCTGCATATCGCGCCGGGTGATCCACCGTAACTGGTCCACGTTGCCCAGCCCGGCCCACGTATGGCGTATGGCCGTTCCCTGGTCCCATTGTGGCTGAAGGTGTATGTCGTTATCTTGAGGTTTGTCCTGTGCCCATGACAGTTGGGGGCCTAACATCATGGCTCCTGCCATACTCCCCGAGGTCTTGATCCAATGTCTCCTGTTCATCATGTTTCCCGGGTTTATTTTTTCAATTTTATGATCTCGCTCCCGGCCAATAGAAATGCCCCGGTGCCGTACACTTGCCAATCGTCTTCTGAAATGGCTTTGGGAGAATCCCCTACCTGTTGCACATAACCTAGTCTTCCTTCGTCGTTCACATTTTTGACCAGCGCTTGCCAGGCCTTGCGTACAGCTTTTTGGTATTTGTTACCGGTCAATATCCCCTGGTTCATCCCCCAGGCCAATGCATAGCAGAAAAAGGCTGAACCACTGGATTCGCCTATGGGAAATTCTTCGGCATCGAGCAGGCTAGACCGCCAAAGGCCGTCTTTACCCTGTATTGACACTATTTTTTCGGCCATTTCACGATACTGTTGTAAGAATTTGTCACGGTGAGGGTAGTTTGCAGGTAAATGCTGTAGTACGCGCACAAGCCCACCCATGACCCAGCCATTCCCCCGCGACCAGAAAACTTTCTTACCATTCTTGGTTTTGCGATCAAAAAACCGGTCATCCCGGTAATAGAGGGATTCCGTGGCATCGTACATATGAGCTGACACCACCCACCAGTAGGTATTCATGTAATCCAGGTATTTGACATCCCCAGTGGCGGCATACGCCCGGGCAAAGGCAGGTGGGGCCATGTAAAGGGCATCACACCAGGTCCACCATTCAAACCGATATGGGTTATCTTTGAAAGTAACGTCCGGTGAAGTTTTGCGGCCTACGTGAGCATCTAACACCCACAAGGTAGGAACGCGTATCCGTTCTTCTTTTTGCTCGATAGAAAGGTCCAAAAAGACCTGGGCTATGGTCAGCCGGTCTGCATGGAAGATGTCATCGAGCAGGCGCCAACGGTGCTCTTCACCGAGCCCTAATAGGTGTTGCAGGTATTTCTCCTGCCCGGTGGTTTCATACAATGCCCATATCCCCGTGTAAAAAGCGCCATAGTGCCAATCGGTCTTTGGGTGCTCGCGTTCATGCTTCAATTGCCAGTCAGCCGTTTTTTGCATGATGTTCACCACCTCGAGGGAGTCAAAAGACTTTTTTTGCCCGTAACTTGTCATGGGTAAGGTAAGGTGCGCGACCACCAGCAGCAACTGGGCCATGGCTATTTTCGTTTTACTCATCATTTTTCACTCTTTTTGTAAAGTCTTTTTTCAAAAGGGCGGGGTTCTTTACCACCCGCACCAAAAAAATCTCTTGATCTCCCGGGATGTGTAATTGTTTTCCTTGGATTTTTCCTTGTGCCAATGGCCGAAGATGAAAGTCCAGCATTTCATAGTAGTACCCTGTCCAGGAGGGCACTTCAACAGTCACCCCCACGCGGGTAACCTTCACAGGTAGCTTCCCGGCATCCAATGTGGCACCGGTATTTTCTTTAAAGGTCCAGGCAAACTCCCTTTTTAGCTTGGAAGGATCCAGTTTAAAGCCGCTATTAAAGCTGGTACTCACCGCCGACAGTAAGATCTCTTGCGCGTCTTCCAGCCGAGTTCCATCAGTGCTCGTACAACTTATGGAGACATACTTTTCATCGGCGGATACCGGGTACGGCATACCTGGCGGATTATGTATTTCCACATTATCAAACACCACCCCGTTTTTAAATCCTACCCGCTCCTGCCCATACTGACCAAGAAAGCCGGTATACATGGCTACTCCCGGGGCGTCGAATGTAAGGTGCCCCTTCTGCCAATCGTAAGTGACCTGTGGAGTTGGGGTAATGGGATTGACCTCGTAAACCCGACCCCTATAAGAAGGCCCCAGGATCTCACCGCTTGCCCGTGCCGTATCGATGTGGATACGTGACCCATAGCGGAAGGTAGTGGGTGAAAAACGGTCCATCACTTGGTGATAATACCCGCCATTTTCAAGCGTTTGAGGGTCAAGCAGGTCATTTTTACCGAAAACGAACCTAGTAGGCGTAGTCGCTGGCTGCAAGAGCCCCTGCCTGAATATGGCACCCGCCGCCACCATGGCGGACTGTTGCACTTCATCGTATTGAAAGTGTAAGCCCTGGGGGTGGTTTTTGCCGGCCACGGTATAGTCCATGGCATGGAGGTAGGGGGTGCGAAGGGTATCTTCAGGCACTTGCCCAAAGTAGTGCCACACTACCACATCCCAGTCTTGGACAGCGCCAAGTGCTGCTACTCGCATAGGGTATTCAGCGCGGTATTTAGCAGGGTTGTGTATTTGCGTCTCGTATACGAAAAAAGGTTTTCCTTCGATCTTGTTCTGTTCCAGCCAAGGCTGGTCCCAAGCCATACGGGGCAGCTCTTCCAACCCACTGTACCAAGGATAGCGCTTATGCCCGGGATCATGATGAAAGCCGTTGAGGTAGGTGCAGTGGGCCACGGCATCGGCTTGCTGGTGGAGAAACTGGGCCTGGATCTCGCTACCGATACCGGTATCCCACAGCAAGGTACCCAGCCGGATGCTTTTGCCAAAGGCTTTTAAGGCCTCGGCCTCTCGCTGCTTATGTCCCAGCCATTTTTGTAATAAAAATTCGATCACATCGGCTCCCCGTTGCCGGTTGAAATCATTTACACCGTATTGCTGCTTTACGCCTTGCTGGATGTTGACCCCAAGCACCTTCCCTTGCCAATCGACTTGCGTATTGCGTAAAGGCAGCAAACGGAGATCTTTCTTTTCGTATGACTCGAAGGGCAAAAGTCCCAGCCAAGCACGCTCTATGGCCAAACGGGTGGGATATTTTTCATGAAGAAATGCGTTCCAATCCCGGGTAAGTTCTTGCAGGAAAAAGGGGGGCACCTCCGCCAGCCGGCTTTTAACTCTCCAAAACCACCACTCTTCATTCGAAAGCTCCCAAATGATGATGTTCGGATCATCGGCATACCGTAAGCCCGTGTAAAGGCTGGTATGCCCGGCTATGTTTTTCATCCGTTCCACTCCTAACTTTTCCAGCCGCGGGTCCCATATTCGCGCCAGGTGGTTCCGGACGTTCTTTCCTTTTGCGCCTATGGCATCGGACCATTTTTCAGCCGTAGATGGATCATCGATTACAGTTACATCCCTGGGGAGGGCTTTCTCAATGTTGTTGAGGGCTGCATACCATATTTTGATGCCGTTTTGCTGGCAAGTCCATAGAAAATGGTCTACCAGGTCGTTACGCGAGCCATCCCCTTTTTGGTACGTTCCGTCACCGGCAGGCTCTCGCCAGAAGCGGACCAGGTTGAAACCAAGGTCCTTTAACCGCTGTACTACTTTTTCATTTGCCGCGTGGGTTTTTCCCGGGAAGTTCCCCACGGCACCCCAAAAACGCATGCGTTCCCCACGATGGAAGAGATGTCCATTTTGAATGGTGACGTAATCCTCATCACTTGGCAACTGGTTTTGAGAGCGGACTGGGATTGCCGCTATCCATAGGGCCATGCATAGGATCATTTTCTTCATCTCGCCGGTTTTTTAATGATCTTACGCGTCCAGGTGGTCAATTCTTGGCTCCCTGGGTCGCTATTTATATGACTGGGAACGGGCCTGTAGTACCAACGCACCCGGTAATGAAAATTGCCGCCGGGGGGCAACGCTAAGTACCTGGAGTGATTTTCCAATTCGATATAGGAACCATCCGTATGTACATAGATCTCGACTTCGCCATGGGTAGGCGGCATAGCTTCTCTTGAGATGTCCTCGAATACTTTGACGAACAGCATCCCGTTATGAACATGCGCCAGCCATCCTTCTGCTCCATTCTCATACAGCTTCTGGGAACGGTGGACGCTGTCGCGATTGTATTGGTACCACATGATATCACCGGTTTGAGATACTGATCTGAGCCGTGAAAAAGATGGAATGGCGGCTTTTTCTTTGCCTACAGGGAAGTAGCTCAGCCCACCGGGTGTACGCGTAACCTCCCATAGGGCTACATACCTTGGTGTGTCGTTGAGGTTTTCTACGGTATAGTGTGCCACGAAACTCGTGTCTGAAGGATCGAAGCCAAAGCGTTTGATAAACCGGAGCCCAGTGACGGTATCCCGTTGGCCCCTATACACTTTTTCATGCTCTTCCAAGGCTACCTCGAACGGCTGCCCATCCAAATGAGGCGGCGGTGGCCAGCCCCACTCCCCGTGGGGAGATGACCAAAGCGTAGATCCATAGTTAAAGGAATGTACCTCTTCCTGGGTAAGTAACTCTTTGTCTTGATAGCTAAAAGAGATCACCCTGGCCGACTTCATAGGGTCAATTACTGCCGTATAGGCTCCAAAATGGATGGTATCCGGCGGTAAAAGGAGGGCTAGAAATAAGATCATAGTATGGGTGCAAGTTTACAGGTAGTTAAACGCGGATCTGACGCCGTTTAGATAAGGCCAACGCTCACCCCTAAATCTCCCTAAAGGGGAACCAACCTCACAGTGGATTGCCCCTCCAGGGGTTAGGGGTGCGATGGGTATGCTTAACTTAAACGACATTAAACTAGGATCATGTATCGGTATTTGTAATGATAATGTTTGGACGGTTAGGCTTTGAAACCGGCTTATCGCCGATCTCAAAGCCTTTGCCTGGTTTAATTCCAAGGCGGATTGTTTTCCCCTATATCGGGATTTGTCGAAATCTCTTCTAATGGTATGGGGAGCAACTCGTACCGTTCGTCAATGGTATTCCCGATAGGGTAACCAAAGTCCCGGTTGTTAATGGTGTTTACCAATTCCCCCCACCGCACAAGGTCGAAAAACCGCTTGCCTTCAAAGTATAGCTCAGCATATCGTTCATCGCGAATGGCCTGTCGTATGCCCTCTTGTCCACTCGCTGTGATGATAGCAGGTAAACCGGCGCGCGCTCGTAACCTGTTGACGGATTCGTCGAGTTCTGCTTGTGAAGGGGTTCTTTGCTCCACGATGGCTTCCGCATAGATCAAAAGTATCTCGGCATAGCGATACAACGGCCACGGGTTGGAGCCCCACTGGAACCGGTTGGTAGGGTCATCGGCCCTGTATTTAAGAATGAAATAGGGCTCTTCTTCATTGAAGACCACCGTTTGCCCGGAAAATGTGACCAGTGTATCCCTTGCGGGTAAGGGGCTGTCTGACCCGCTGCCGGTGACCAGGGAATCAGGAAAAATATAATTGCGCCTCAAATCTGCCGGGTCGAAGGCGTTAAATGAGCTTTCGTCTACATCGAAGAACCCTTCTCCTACCCTGCTGGCCTGGGCTGCGAAGGGAAGTATTTGGTCACGGGGAAAGGTTTGGGTGGCAAACCGGCTGCCTATGCCGCGGTCGGGGTCAAAGGACAATTGGAAAATGGATTCGGCATTCGGCGCGCCGGGCAGTTCGTCGTATTGCGATGCAATGGAAAACACATCTCCGTAATTCGGCCAAAGGCCATGCAGGCCGCTGTCCATTACCCGGCGTGCATATTCCTCTGCCTGTGCAAAATTTCCCAGGGTGAGGTATACATCAGCTAGTAAAGTATGTGCCGAACTTAAAGTTACCCTGCCCTGGTCAATATTACCGGATACGGTGGGCAGGATCACATCAGTATCAATTTCGCCCGCCGCATGCCGAAGGTCCTCGATGATTTGGGCATAAACGGTTTCGGCGCTGGTCCGGGGCAGCCGGGCTCCCTCGATAGACGCCGTAAAGGACAGCTGCAACGGCACATCACCCCATAGCCGCACCAGGTTAAAGTAGCAAAAGGCTCGTACCAGGTAGGCTTCGGCGATTACCCGGCTTTTCACCCCTTGTGACGCGGATTCGGCGTCGGGTGCCCTTTCTATCATGATATTGGCACGGTTGATTACGTTGTAATAAAGTCTCCAAGCGTCACGTATGAAACGGTTGTCCGTATTCATATTGAAGGTAGCAAGGTCTAAAACACTTGCTTCGCCAATACGGTCATCGCTCAGTTTTACCTCGTCGGTTCTCATCCCCAGCAGGTACATGATACGTCCCCTGCGGTAGTTGTTGTCTTCTAAAAAAGGGTTATAGATACCATATGCGGCATTGGTCAAATCTTCATCCGTGTTGTACAATTGTTCCAGGATGATCCTGTCTTCAGGTTCCTCGTCAAGCAAGTTATTGCAGCCTGGCGCGATAAAAAGGCCCAGCAAGGTGATGACGGGTATAAGTGGCTTATATATTTTCATAATAAAATGCTTCTAACTATTTTAAAATGTCACGTTTAATCCTAGGGTGTATGTTCTCACCAAAGGATGGGCTCTCTGGCTCGCCCCAGCCTCGGGGTCTGTATCCGTAAAATCGGTAAAGGTGGCCAGGTTCTGTCCACTTAGGGAAAGCCTCAAGGCATTAACTCCCATGCGGGAGATCATGGCTTTCGGGAAGTTGTAGGACAGCGACACATTTTTAAGCCTCCAAAAGCTGGCATCTTCGATGAAACGATCGTTCCTTGCCTGTCGTGCGGGATTTACTTTCCCTGAAAAAACCGCACGTTCTACATCAGTATTGGGATTTTCCGGGGTCCAGCGATCCTCCACGCGTTGGGAAGCATTCTCCCGGCCGTTAAGTTTTTCCGTGGTTTCGAAAAGCTCGTTGAATTTTTCCATACCTCCTAGCCCTTGCAAGAAGATGGAAAGCTCTAATCCCTTGTAGGAAAAGGTATTGGTAAAGCCCCAGGAGCTAACAGGAAGTGTGGAACCCAATAGCACGCGGTCATCATCGTCGATGTTACGATCTCCGTCTACATCCACATATCTTCTCTCGCCGGGTTGAGCGCCGGGCTGGGCGCTGTTTTCAATGTCATCGCCCACTTGGAAAAGTCCATCTACACGGTAGCCTCTTAACGTGTTAAGGGGTTCACCCACGATCAGCGCACGGTCGCCGTTGCTCAAAAAAACGGTATCTTGTAGCCCATCGATCCTCAGTACCTCGTTTTTGTTACGGGAATAATTAAAAGAAGAATGCCAGGTAAGGTTTGTACTATTCACGACAAATCCCCCGAGTTCAAGTTCCCACCCCGTATTGCTGACTTCCCCGACGTTCACGCGGATATCCTGGAAACCGCTCGACCGGGGCAGGTCGGCACGGAAGAGCAGGTCGGTCGTCAATTTGTCGTAGTAGTTCGCACTAAGGGTAAATCGCTCTTGTAAGAACCCTACGTCTACCCCGATATTCACTTGCCGGGTGGGCTCCCATTGCAAAGCTTCGTTGGGCAATTCCCTTGGGGTGAGCCCATCTCTTCGTTGGGTGATGCCGTCCACACCAAATAGTGCAGTAGCATTTCGGGAAGTAGAGACAAATTCGAAGGTCCCTATTTCGGAATTCCCTACTCGCCCCCAGCCGAACCTAAGTTTTAAATTGCTGATCTGCCGGACGTCGAAAAAGCTTTCATCCGAAAGGATCCATCCCGCAGAAAACGAGGGGAAAAACTCCCGCCGGTTGCCAGGGCCAAAGCGTGACGACCCATCGTTTCTGCCTGATAGTGTGAATAGGTACCGGTCTTTAAAGCTGTAATTGATCCTACCCAGGTAAGAGTCCAGCGCCCATTTATTCGTACTAGGTCGCTTGTCCAAATCCCCAAAATCATCGCCCGCATAGTTGAAATTGGTGGTAAAGTTGCTAATCGACTGCGCCAGGGTGACCAACCCTTCCACACGATAGGTTTGTGCTTCATGAACGACAGTAGCCGACACATTGTGATCGCCAAACTGCTTGGCATAGGACAGTTGGTTTTGGATACTCAGGTTACTTACCGTCCTATAGGAATTCACCGCGCTAGACTGCCGGAATTGAACCCCTCGAAGCTCTTCGGACGGGGCGAAATAGAGCGTTTTCTGGTTGATCACGTCCGCTCCTAACGTGGTACGGAATTTTAGGTCCTTGGTGAACTGAAGCTCGCCGAAAACACCGGCTAAAACACGATCCGTTACGATCTCGTTTTTCACCCGGTTGGCGTAGAACATCGGGTTGGGCTTATTGGAAACACCTGCCGCGCTGAGGCCCAGGTCTAGGGCCGGGCCACCGTCCGGCGGGAAGAAATCCTGGTTGTTCAGGTGCAATCCCCCGAACGTAACGGGTTGAAGGGGTACCATCTCGTTAACATTCCGGGTCACCGAAACATCCCCTCCCTCGGTGATGACGACATCCTGGATGGTACGGGACATGGTAACATTAGACCCCACTTTCAGCCAGCTGGTCGACTGCTGGTCCAGGTTCAAGCGGGCGGAAAAGCGCTCTAGGTCCATTCCTTCAATAACGCCTTGCTGGTTAAAATACCCTCCAGAAAAGGCATATTGCGTTTTATCGTTGCCGCCTCGTGACAGTATTTGGTAGTTTTGGACAATGGCGGACCGGTAGAGTTCATCCTGCCAATCGGTATCGTTTGCGGGGTTGTTTAGGTCGTCCGTGGTGTATACGGGATCCAGGCCACTGTTTACCCGGGCATCGTTATTCAACTGCATCCATTGGCGGGCATCAAGGAGGTCCGGGAGTAATGTAGCCTCCTGCACCCCTACCGACGCCGAAAACTCCAGTACGGATTGCCCACTAAACCCTCTTTTGGTAGTGATCAGCACCACGCCATTTGCTGCACGGGATCCATAGATGGCTGTGGCAGAAGCATCTTTGAGCACCTCGATGGACTCGATATCCTGTGGATTGATGGTACTCAAGGGGTTGAGTGAAGGGTTTTGGCGGGTACCCCCGGTGAAAAAGGTGGGTGATTCCAGGTCGCCCCGTAGCCCGGAGTTGTTAATGGGGATACCGTCTACGATAAAAAGGGGCTCATTGCCGGTACCAAAGCTGTTCGTTCCCCGGATCCGGATGTCTATGCCTCCACCCGGGGCGTTAGACGATTGGTTTACCACCACGCCCGCTACGCGCCCTTGCAGGAATTCATCGGCGGTGGTAGTCACAGCTCTTTGTATGTCTTCTGTTTTGATGGAAGACACCGCACCGGTCACATCTCTTTTCCGCTGGGTACCGTACCCGACTACGATGATCTCTTGCAGCCCTAGCACATCCAGGGTTAGGTTCACCTCCACGGAGCTTTGACCATTGACGGCGTACTCTTCGCTAAGGTAGCCTACATAGGATATAACCAATATGGCGTTGGCATCCGCTACTGTGAGTGTAAACTGACCTTCAAAATCCGATACGGTCCCATTGGCCGTACCTTTTTCAACCACGGTAGCCCCGGGAAGCGGCTCGCCTTCTTCATCAATGATACGCCCTGAAACGGTGAATTCGATCGCCGGCAGTGGAAGATCATCCGTAACTGCTTCTTTGGTATCCATCATTTTCACGTGGATGGTCCCGTTTACGCGTCTAAAAGCTACTTTGGATTGGAACGAGATATCCATCAGCAGATCATAAAGGGTGATCTCGTTACTGGCGATCGATACCGGCACGGAGGGCAAGTCTCCTGACCGGTAGGCGAAAGTGAAGTCCGTTTTTTTCTCGATATTGGAAAAGGCCTCGATGAGCGTAGCTTCTCGTAACTCTATCTGCAAGTATATTTCGTTCAGCTTTTTGGTTTGAGCTTCCGTAGTTGCAGAGAGTGCAAAGGAATAAAAACAGCCTTGGAGGATAAAGCTATATAGGGTATACCGGGTCATCCTCAGCAGTTTTTTTTGTAGTTTTACATGCATACTAATTAGGGTTTGGTAAATACGTTTATTAAATCCGATCTTGAGCCCAGTTTTACCGGCTAAGCATTTGGCGATGGTTTCCAGTAGCTGGGCTTTTTCCTTTAGCTGGTATTCTCAGTATTTCTTTTCATCCTATTTTAGATTAGGTTATGGGTACTATTTAATGATCACTTCATCTCCCTGGATCTCATAATCGAAATCATATACAAAAGACAGCCCATCCAATACAGCCATCAATGTCGGGTTCTTGTAGTGAGCGGTAAAATCTTTGTTATTGTCAAGTTCTTTTTCCAGTATGAATTCTACCCCGTACCACTTGGAGAGTTCGTAAATCACCCTAGAGATACGGGCCTCTTTGAATACAAGGCTATTATCTTTCCAACCCAATTCACTTTCCCAGTCGAATTCTTCCGTGGAAAATGTCCTCGTAGTTTTAGAAAAGGCGGTCATAAGTCCGGGTTTGAGTTGTATGGCATTTTCCTTGGTGTCCTTGCCCTTAACGGATACTTTTCCCGTGGCCACAGCTACTCGAATATCATTTTCCAACGGGTATGCCTTAACGTTGAACGAAGTACCCAGCACTTTTACAGTAACCTCCTCTGTATTAATGTAAAAGGGTTTGCTAGGGTCTTCGGTCACCTCGAAAAAAGCTTCTCCTACCAAGCTCACTTGGCGCTTGGCACCTGTAAAACTTTCGGGGGTTAATATTTTACTCCCTGCATTAAGCCTCACCTTGGTGCCGTCGGGCAGAGTAAAAGCCAGTTTTTGACCTTTTAAGCTCTCTTTTTCAATCCATTTTACCTCCACAACGGCTTGTCCCGGCCGCACTTCTTTGTATTGGTAAATCACGACACCTACCAGGGCCGCTATCACCAGCACCGCTGCCGCACGCAAAAATTGACCCCACCAACTATCCTGGCTGTGAGCAGGACTGTCCGCATGGTCTTTAGATTCTACCCGGTTCACAATGTCTTGCCACACCTCTTGTTTTGGTGACTGGCGCTGGTCAGAAAGGGGTGCGTGTAAGGCCAGTTTTACCTGATTCAGAATTTTGTGATTATTCTTATCCGATCGGAGCCATTGCTCCAGTTTGAGCTCCTCTTCCAACGTCAGGGGTTGATTCGTTGCCTTTTTAATTAGGATATCATCCATTCCGGGACCTGGTTTACTGGTTTTGTAAAAGAAAGAGCAGGACGGATAAAAGATGGTCTAGTACCCAGGTCAAGAATTATGATCTTTTAACTAAAAGATCCTAAAAACCCGGCAAGAGACAAAGAAATGCTTAATTCATTGAAATAATTGTAACAACAAGACTGCCAACCCGGTATAGCTTGCCGTGTAAGAGGAGATATGTAAAATGCTGGCTTCATCGAAGTGCTCCTCGAGAGCTTCGCGGATCTTCCGAACGGCCGTAATTAGGTGGTGTTTGACCGTACTTGGAGACAATCCGAGCTCTTTAGCTACCTCTTTATACTTCTTATTTTCTTCACGGATCATTCGAAAGACCGCGCGACATTGAGGTGGCAGTTCATCTACAACTTTGGCAATGAACGCTTCAAGTTCCTGCCCGATCAGGAGGTCTTCAGGATTGATCCGCTCAATGAGCCTGGTGGCTTGGTCATAGCCAAAGCTTTCAAAACCGGCTAGGTCAGAAGAGGCTTCACGAATAGCTTGGTTCTTTACAGCGACAAAGAGGTACCCTTCCAGGTGGGTAATGTCTTCTATCGCACGCCCGGAGTTCCACAAATTAAAAAAGACTTCGGAAACCGCATCTTTTGCGCGGCTTTCGGAATGGGTGATCACAAATGCATACGCATAAAGCCGATCAAAATACTTCTCAAAGGCTTGCTGAACCGCTTTTTGCCTGTCTTGCGCAATGGGCAATTCCTTTGTTTTCGTATTCTTTTTAGTGATCTTCAATACTACATGGTCTTATCCCTTGCCCCACGTACCGGTCTACAAAAATCTTTAGATTCGCCATGTTAACTAAAAAAAATCAATTTTCAAACCTTAACAAACGTTTGCGGTAATTTAGTCGGGAGTAACTAGTCTTGAGTCTTGAGCCTACTCAAGACTCAAGACCCTGTACTAAAGACTACTCTATTCGTCTATGACCAGGGCTTTGATATTCACGAATTCCTTCAGCCCGTAGGCAGACAATTCCCTGCCGTACCCTGATTTTTTGACCCCACCGAAAGGAAAGCGGGAATCCGATCGTACCATAGTATTCACAAAAACACCCCCGGCTTCTAACCGGCGGGCAATGTGGGCGGCCTTGTCCAGGTCTTTGGTCCAAAGGGTAGCATCCAGGCCGTAGCGATGGTGATTGGCCATCTTAATGGCTTCAGCCTCATTATCCACTTCGATAACGGCCGCTAACGGGCCGAAGGTTTCTTCGTCGAAGGCGGGCTGCCCTGGTTTTACACCTGTAAGCAAGGAAGGTGAAACATGACAATCATGCTGTGAGCCATGGATCAACGCCTGGGCTCCGCTGGTAATGGACCGGTCCAACTGCTGCCCGAGGTTCTCTGCCAAGTCGATGCGGGCCAGCGGGCCTAGGTCGGTGGCTCCTTCCAGCGGGTCGCCTTGTACCAGCCCTTTGATCTTTTGCTCTATTTCATGGAGGAAATCATTGGCGACGGGCTTAACGGCAATAAACCTTTTGGCTACGTTACAAGCCTGGCCGGCGTTCAGCATACGTGAACGCACGGCTACTTCCGCGGCTTTCGTGACGTCCGCATCTTCCAAGACAATGAAAGCGTCCGATCCGCCGAGCTCTAGTACGGATTTTTTGATATGCTTTCCTGCCAGTGCGCCCACTGCTGCTCCTGCTTTTTCGCTCCCTGTGAAGGTTATTCCCTGGACAATGTTTGCTGCAATGATACCTTCTACCTGCGGTACGTCCACGATAACGGATTGGAATACCCCTTCGGGAAAACCAGCTTCTTCAAAGGCTTCGGCAATGGCCTTGGAGCAACCGCACACATTGGGAGCATGCTTGAGAAGGGTTACATTTCCTGCCATAAGCGCTTTAGCTGAATACCGGAGCACTTGCCAAAAAGGAAAATTCCAGGGCATTATGGCAAAAACACAACCCATAGGATCAAATACGATCGAAGAACGGTGGGCCTCGCTGGCTATGGGTTCCTCACCTAGGAATCGTTCTGCATTCTCAGCGTAGTAGTCACAATTCCCAGCTGATTTTTCTACTTCGCCCAATGATTCCTTCAGCACCTTGCCCATCTCAGAGGTGATCAGCCGGGCGTAATACTCCTTTTTTTCACGCAGCACGGCCGCCACCTTATGCATGAGGTCGGCACGATGGGTGAAGCTTGTTGTTTTCCACGAGGTAAAGGCGTGTTCTGCTTTATCTAATGCCTGTTGTACCTGCTTGTCGGTCATTACCTCGTGCTCGGCCACCAGGGATTGGTCATTGGGATTGATGCTTTGGAATATCATGGTGATGGGGTTTGTGCATTAAAATATGGTTCTTGCCGGGTGAAATCTAAACCTTGGATTTGCCTAAATCCGTCACTTGGCCCGGCTGAAAGTTATTGCTTAAGATGTAATTGCAAAGATGGGCTTATTATTGATATGGTAAAGGCTGAAATCATGGGTTTTTACCGGTAGCCATGTGGTCCGTTGTTCCACCGCGGAGCAAGCCGAGGAGACCACAGAGAACTACGGAGTTTAAAAGGCAAAACTAGCGCCAATTTGAAAAACCCGGTTCTCGGCTTCTGCAAAATCGGTATCGTCAATGTTTGAAAGGCCCAGATTATACCTGATGCCTAGCCCTAACCCCATCTCCAGCCGGTATTCTGCGCCTATTACCCATGAAAAGCCTGCTCCTTTGAATTCATCCTCCACGTTAGTTTCTAAGTTCGAGACACTGGATTCTAATTCTGTCTTGGCAGAAAGTAAAACTCCCAACTGCATCCCGGTCATGAGGTTTAAACCTTTATACGCCTGGTATTTGACCATAATGGGTATATTCATGTATACTAGCTTCCATATTACCTCGGCAGTTAGTACCTCCGTTATAGCGCCTTGGGCAGAATACAGCATTTCTGACCGTACTCCCCATGGACCAATAATAGGCATTTCAGCGAACCCTCCGAAATAAAGATTGTAGCGATTGTCAGCATCGTCAAAAAAATCTCCCGCAATGTTAGAGATGTTGAGACCGGCTACAGGGCCATAAGAAAGGTCTTGGAATTGGGCTTTGACTACTGTAGGGAAGAGACATAAGAGCAAAACGATGATCCTCATAGTGAAGGTGGTAAAGATTGACTTCAAATGTAATGAACCTTAACGGTTTATTCTACTTGTGCCAGGGGTTGTAACTATCCGCTTGTTCCATCAAAGAACACCTTCTTCAACGCCTCTAGGTATAAGCAGGGCACCATTGAAAATTCAAATGGCGTGTGGAGGGGAGACATCCAGGAACAGCGCGGCACATTTGAGGCATGTGGGTAAGCAGGCCATAGGGGTTGG